>NZ_JBVKAI010000007.1:0-432889 GCF_055639495.1 Streptomyces sp. NPDC039424 | reverse complement strand
CAGGTGCAGTTCATGGACGCCGCGTATGACGACCTGTGGCCCGGACAGCGACGCACGGCCGGGGATTCCCTGACGCCTCCGTGAGGCGGGACCGCGGGTGAGACGATCTTGCCGTGGCTGGCGTGATCACGGCGTCGGAGCCCTCCTGGATAACCCCGTTCTCCGGGCTGAGCCCGTCCTGCTTCCGCAAGCTGATCACCGCGTTACGCCGCGAAGGCGCGGAGCCGGTGCGCAAAGGCCGTCCCTGGAGCCTGCCGCCGGAGGACCGCGTACTGCTGGTGACTGCGTACCGGGAATCGGCCGTGTCTGGACCTGGAGTTCGGGCTCGGGACAGACCTGCTCGCCGAACCGCACGCGGCCGACGAACTGGACTGAACCCGGGCCTGCGTGGCTGCTGCTTCTCACATCCGCGCGATGCCGACGGGTCGTCGGGAGTCCTTCGGTTCCCCGATGAGGAATTCCAGGCCGACGTCGCTCGCCTTCAGTTTCTCGGAGGCCACGAATCCGTCCGAAGATGCGGCAAGACCATCGGCGGCGCGGGCGTCACCGACGACGACATGCTGAATTACAGCCGACATGGAACCTTTCCTAATCGGCCGAATTCGAGCATTGCAATCTGGCTCCTGCCGGGGGATCGATCAATTAAGTGTGACTGTATGAGTTACTGCTTGCATATTCCCCTGTCGTGGTGAATTGGAGGATGGTGGAGGAGAAATGCTGGACTTCGAGCAGGAGGTTCTTCATGTCCTGTCCACCGTCGGTTGATGCGCGTAAAGCGCTGGATTTTCTAAGGAGCAGTGGTCTGGTCGACCTCAGTGTTCCCCTGGAGCGCGTGGTCGGTCAGGTCAGTCAGCTGGACGACGTCGCAGGCTATGTACTGGCCTGGGAACGCTACGTCCTGGTCGTCGCCAACGAAGTAGCGGACGCCGCCACGCCCGCAGACAACTGACCCACTGAAGAACCACATCAAGGTGACTGCCGGGAGGATTCGGTGATGGAAACAGAAGCGCCCGGCGTCCGGTCATCTCGAAGGCGCGCGGTGGAAGACCGGGCTGTTGCCTGGCTCGCTGCGCGCCGGGCCATGCTGGACCCGCGCACCGCCCAGCCGGACAGGGTGTTATTCACCCGGAAAGCGCTGATCGAGACAGCTTTCCTTGTGGGGTTGCGTGCCCGACTGGATGACACTCCCATCGACGGCGACTACGCAGCCATCCTCGGGCAGGTTTCCGATATTGCCGGTCAGCCGTCGTACCGGGAGATGACCGCGCGGGATGAGCAGGCTCTTCTGCTGTATGCGGGGACGTATGCCGCGTTGCGGCTGTGCGGCCGTGAGGACCCGGAGTTCCGGCGCATTGTCCAGCAGGCGGTGGATGGCGGGTACGCGGCATCGTTCGAGCGGGTGCCCTACCGGCAGCTGGACCTGCTCCACACCCTTCATCTATGCGGCATCGAACACGATCTGCCGCCCATGGACACGGTTCTGCCGTTCACCCTTCTGTGCCGCCGTGCGAACGTCCTCAAGCTGGCCGACCGTGACATCTACGCCATCACGCACACTCTCTTCTACGCGACCGACTTCGGTCAGCGAGAGCCGGTATGGCCCCGCGGCTACAGCCTCGGCACGGCTGTCGGGCTCCTCGAAGCGCTCCTTGTCCTGGCCGAAGCCCGCGCCAACGCCGACCTGGTCGGGGAACTGCTGTGCTGCCTGTACTGCCTCGGCATCAACCACTCCGAGGCCGCAGATCGCGCCTGGGCCTTTCTTGAGACGGTCCAGGAAGACAGCGGACGCGTCAATGGACCCGAGGGCATCATCCACCCCGGCCTCGACAGTGGGGACGAGGACTTCCGGCACTGGGCCGAGGGCTACCACACCACCATCGTCACCGCCCTCGCCGGTCTCCTGGCGCGAAGCCCCCACCGCCTGAACAGACCACGCCCGACCCTGCCAGCTGCGGACGCTCTCCTGGGAACGGCCCTGCGACACGCAGTGGTGTGGCTGTGCGACCAAAGCGTGATGCAGGACCCCCGTGTGGGGCTTGCCGGAGTCACGGCCGCCGCGATCGGGACCGCCGCCATCCAGCAACACCACCTCGCCGGACCGGCCCTGGCGCATTACGCGGCACTGCTCGCCGACGCGCCCCCGGAAGTCTGGCAGGAACAGGGCATGGAAGTCACCGGAGAGTTCGCCCTCGCCCTGAGCGCAGCGGGAGTCAGCTGCCCGTCCCTGGACGACTTCCTCAAAAAAACAGCCGATGTCGTCAGCTCACTGGACAGAATCCCTGCCGACATTGCGGAAGGTGTGCATGGGCTGATCAGCCTCGGTCTCCTCAGCCCATCGATTGCCGCAGCCATCCCCCGGCAGTCCACGGCACACGAGCGACACGCCTTCCCCTTGCAGGCCGCTGTCTCACTACGCGAAGCCACAGAGACCTACCACCTCGGCCAACTCGCCGCCACCATCCGCACCCTCGCCCGGGCCGGATGGGGACAGCACCGCATCACCCAGGACGCCATCGCCTTCCTCACCGCCCAGCAAACCCCAACCGGAGCATTCGGCTACCCCGCCAGCGACAACCCCGCCGCACGGCAGCAGGCACAGTACGCCTGGACCCGAAGTGCAGTAACCGCCCTCGCCACCACAGTCAGGGAACACGCCTCGCTCGGGCGTGGTGGGCGCGGCGGGGGTTCGCGGCACCGATGAGCGCGGCGAGCAGCAGGTAGACGGGCTTGTCGAGAGGATGCTGGTGGACGCCTTCGCCATGACCACTCGCGTGCCTGGACCCGATCTGCGGCCGAGGTGGGCGGGCGAGCCGAAGTCAGGGACAGGGCTTCCGGCTGTCCGCCGCGCTCGCCACGCCCCTGATCCGCGACCTCTACCCGCTCACCCCGGCCGACAGCCTGATCCGCATGCAGACGGTGCCGGCCACCATGATTGGTCCTCGGCATCGCCCGCTCGGGCTTCTCCTACTGGCGCAGGACCGCAGCCGGAAACAGCGCTGGTGGTAAACGACGCATTGGCCTGGTCATTCCGCACCGCCGCGAATGCGGCCAGGCCACATGCCCCGCCCGGCTTCGTGTGGGGCCGGGTCCGCGGCGCGCTCGTCCGGCTCGGGGAGACCGACCAGGAGCAACGTCACGTCATCGTCATGGGCGGACGTATCCGGGATGAGGGCCCCGACCAGGCGGGCTGCGGCCTGATCGAGGGTCTCAGGGTCGGCGGGAGCACCCTTCAGCGCGATGTCGAGGGTTCGGGCGAGGACGTCGATCTGAGTGTCGATGTCAGTGCCTCGCCGCTCGACCATTCCGTCGGTGTAGAGGGCAAGCGTGCTGCCCGGCGGCAGCGGCTGGGTCGCCTCCTGGTAGGGCGGCCCGCCGCCACACGACGCGTCGATACCCAGAGGCACGCTGATCGGTGTCCGCAGCCGCCGGGCCGACTGGTTCGGGAGCAGTGCGATCACCGGCGGGTGTCCGGCCGAGCACAGGGTGACCTCACGGGCGCGTTGGTCGATCACCAGGTAGCAGCAGGTGACGAGCTGGTCCGCCAGGTCGCTGACGAACGCGTCCAGCCCGCTCATGAGCCGGCTGGGCGGCATACCCGTACGGGCCAGGGCGTGGGAGGCGGCGCGCAGCTGGCCCATGACGGCCGCCGCGTCGAGGCCCCGACCCATCACGTCGCCGATGACGATACCGGTGCGGTCCTTGTCCAGAGGGATGATGTCGAACCAATCGCCACCGACTCCGGGGTCCTGGACGGACGCCAGGTACCGGTAGGCGCAGGGCAGGTAGGGCAGGCTGGGCGGCTCGCCCATGAGGCTGAGCTGGAGGGTGTAGGCGATGCGTCGTTGCTGCTCGTAGCGCTTGGCGCGTTCGGCCTCGGCCTGCCTGCGTTCGGTGATGTCCCGGACGGTCAGGAACACCAGCGTTTCCTGTTCTGCTGGGAAGGTACAGACACTCACCTCGACGGGAAACTCGTCGCCGTCGCTGTGCAGTCCGTACAGGCCCCTCTCCAGGACTGCCGGTTTCGGGTCGCCCCGCCGCAGGTAGAGGCGGAGGAGTGTGCTGTGGCGCGGGCGCCGCGGTCCGGGCACCAGGTCGTCGACCTTGGTGCCGACGAGGTCGGCCGGCGCATGACCGAACAGTGGCTCCACCTGTGCGTTGGCCATGAGGATGGTCCCGTCGCCGTCTGTGATCAGGGTGGCGTCGGGTGCGGCTTCCAGTAGCGCCAGGAAGCGCCGGTTGGCCCGCAGGACCTCGCGCTCGGCCGCGACTCGTTCGGTGATATCAGTGGCCACACCGCATACGGCGTAGGGGGTACCGGACGGATCGTCGAGCGGGAACAACGTGGTGAGGAAGTCCCGGTGACCTCCCGGCAACACCAGACGCTCCTCCCGCTGCACAGGGGTGCCCCGCGCCAGCATGTCGAGGTCGGCGGCTCGCGCCTGACGTGCAAGGGCCGGCGACATGACGTCCCGGTCCCGGCGCCCCAGTATCCGTTCGCGGGGCAGGCGGATGCTCTCCTCGAACTTCACGTTGACTGCCAGGAAACGACCGTCGAGGTCCTTGATGAACATCACCGCGGGTGTGTGGTCCATGAACGCCTGCAGCAGTTCGTTCTGGCGCACCTGCCACTCGGCCTGGGCGTGCGCCACCTCGATGTGGCGGCCCACGCTCAAGGCGGCGAAAATGACCGCGGTGAACACGGCCACATGGCCACACACCAGCAACGCGATGCCCAGACGCGTCCCGTACAGCCCCGCGTCCTCGCCGGCCAGGACGCCCCAGCCCAGCAGCAGCGGCGCGACCAGGATGGTGGCGAACAGTCGGCGCCCCAGCGCGCCGGTGGTTCCCGCGTTCATCAGCAAGCCCGCAGGACCTTCGTCCGGCCGGACCAACAAGGCCGCGATGCCCAGCAGCACCAGGGCCAGCGCGGTGTGCAGGGCCATGCCCGTGTAGCCGCCGAACCGTTCCAGCTGAGGCACGTCATAGGCGAATCCGTAGAGCCGGAGCATGCCCAGGGCGAGGACGGCCAGGCCCGGGATCTGACTCGTCCAGACGGGCAGCCGGGGCAGGCTCGCGCACAGGGACGCCATGCTCGCGAGCATCAGTGCCGCAGCGGTGTTCGGTGCCATCCGTCCGGGCGTCCCTGTCGCCACCAGCCCTGTGTCTTTGAACAGGAGCTCATCGATGCCCAGGCCGGCCCCGGTCAGATACTCGACAAGGGTGAGCCCGCCGATCAAGGCAGCCAGGACCGCTCCCGAACGGGCCGCAGTCATCATCCGCAAGTTCGCGGATCTGCGCGCCACCACGAAGAGGGAGAGGCCCAGCGCCGTCAGAGCCACGGCGGTGTTCGATTTCATGGACGCGGCAACGCCTGGCAGCACGCTCTTCAGGACGTCTATGTCAAGGACCCAGCCGGACAGGCCCACCACGCCAAGCGCTGCCGCCACCAAGGCCGCGCCCTGAGCCACGGCACGAGCAGCGGCCAGCGCGGTCTCGTGGAACGGCAGGCCCTCGGCCTGCTCTGCTCCAGGGGCGTCAGGCAGCTCAGCCGCCTGCCGCTCACTATGTGTCACCGAGATCTCATCTTTTTGAAGGGATCCTCAATCAACACCAATCAGCTTAAGTACCACGAAAGATACCTGCCCATGAAAGCGCTCAGGGCGGTGTTCCAGCGCTTGGTCCAGCGGGCCTAACCGCCACAGGTCAGTCTTGCAGCGCGTCCACACCGGCCCCAGCGCCGAGCCCGCCCATGGCGGGGCGCGTCGCGCGGGGCCAGAGAAGTTGGCCGCCGGTCAGGGTGGAGGCCACTCGCCTCGGGCTGCGCTGGACAGTCTGCTGAGCCGAAACGTGGCCACCGCGGTTTCGCAGCGTGCTTACACGGCGGCCTGGCCACGGCCGTACGGCTTCGCGGGCGCCGGGCCGCCCGAGCGCCGAGAGCCGCGGGACGCGGCCTTGACCGCGGTGCCGCCACGGCTGCTAGGTATCCGCCCAGTGCCCGCCTCAGTTCTGCCGAGCAGTCGTTTTGCGTGCGCCGGAGAAGCCCGCTCACCCATCGTGCGCAGCGTGTGTCAGTCGGCGTACCCGCGGGACCTGACCATCCCGCTCTCGCTCCATTCCCCATCCGCTTCCCGGCCAGCTCGACGCAGCCGCACCTCGACATGACCGTCGACGATCCGGGTGTCGAAGGCGGGCTGCGGCGCGGTGGCGGGGCCCCGTACGTTCCAGCCATCAGAGAGCCGGAAGACGCTGCCGTGCCACGGGCACCGGACACACCCGTCGGCGACCGTTCCCTCGGCCAGCGGACCCGCCAGATGGCTGCACCGCTCGGCCAGCGCGTGGATCGTCCCGCCGGATTCCCGGACCACCAGGACCGGCACGTCGTCCACGAGGCGCCGTACGGGCTGCCCGGCCGGGAACTCGGCGACGGCGCCGATCCGGTGCCAGCCGTCCCGGACGACGTGGGGCACCTCTTCCGCGTGGTTGGCACCGGACGCCTGGCGGTAGGCCAGATGGCCGCCCAGCAGGCCCCCCACCCCGACCGCTGTCAGCCCTAGGAAGCCGTACGTCCGGCCCGCCCCCGTACGTCCCTTGAGGCGGCAGACGAGCGAGGTCGCGTACAGTCCCACGGCCGCCCAGTTGGCCATGGCGTGCACCAGTCCCACGCGCGCCTGCTCGCGGTGCAGCTCAGCCCAGTCGACGGCGCCCGCAACCGCCGCGGGCACGGCCCCGGCCAGTCCCACACCGACGAGCAGCCCCGCCTCGCGTGAGCGGCCTGGCCGGGTGTCCAGCACAGCCGCGGAAAGCCAGCTGCCGATCGGCACCTGCACCATCAGCGGATGAACCGGGTGTCCCAGCCACCTGCCGTGCAGCAGGTCCCGGCCGCGCCCCAGCGGCACGGAACGTACCGCCGACCGCAGGGTGT
The DNA here is from genome assembly GCF_055639495.1 of Streptomyces sp. NPDC039424. Lineage (NCBI taxonomy): Bacteria > Bacillati > Actinomycetota > Actinomycetes > Kitasatosporales > Streptomycetaceae > Streptomyces > Streptomyces sp. NPDC039424. The sequence goes on along the minus strand of NZ_JBVKAI010000007.1, from coordinate 425,967 downwards.
CGATCGTCGGGTCGGCCCAGGACGCCTGTTCCAGACGGTCCAGCAGCCATAGCATTCGGTTCTGCTTCATCCGGCGGTGACGTGACGTCGCAGTCATGGGCGCCGAGTCCCCCACCTGCGCAGACGACAAACGCGGGCGGGACCAGCCGGGAGGTGATCAGTTACCCGGCCGCCATCCCAGGACGACCAGCAGCGGCCGCAAGGCTGTACGGCCGCTCTCGTCCGTGGCGCCACCGAGTCGCATGGGGCCAGGAGCAGCATGCTGTACGCGATCTACGGACCTACGGCACCGGCCATCAGGCGGGAGACGCGGGCTGCTCCCGCGCGTACGGCGTTCTCCAGGTGTGTCTGCCGCTTTTCGAACAGCTCCAGCGGGAAGGAGGTGGCCACAGCTCCCGCCACCTTCCCGGCCGAGTCGAACACAGGCGCCGCCAGGCAGCTCAGGCCCCCCTGGAACTCTCCGACCTCGACGGCCAGTCCCGTGGTGTGGACCCGCTCCAGGTGGCTCTCCAGAAGGTCCGGGGCGGTGATGGTGCGCTCGGTGAGCCGGGTCAGCCCCTGCTGCTGCACGTACTCCCGGCGCCGTGCGTCCGGGAGGGAGGAGAGCATCACCTTGCCGAAGGCCGTGGCGTGCGGAGCCTCGTGGAAGCCGACGTCGAGCGGCTCAGCCCGCGGTGCCGCAGGTGAGTCGACGACCTCGGCGACGACGATCTCCTCATCCCGGAAAACGGTGTAGTACGCGGCGGCCTCGCACTCGTTGTGGATCTCGTTGAGAACGCCGGACACGCCGGGCGTCACCTCGAGTTGCTGACACAGACGCCGGTGCAGACCGGTGAGCTTGTACCCGAGCCCGTAGCCGCGGGACTGGTGCAGCCGGACCAGATAGCCGTCGTGCACCAGGGTGTGCAGCAGGCGGTACGTCGTCGGCAGCGTCAGTCCGGCCCGGCGTGCCACCGCCTTGGCGGTGATGCCGTCGCCGCCGGCCGCCACCGCTTCGAGCACCCTCAGCGCGCGCCGCACCGATCCGAGCAGGTCGCCGGAATCGGCGGCGGAGGTCTCAGGGCCGTACATGGTGCGCCTCCCGAACGGTCCTCGAAGACTGGTTGCCACCCCGGTCGCAGCTCGGACCCAAGGCTGCGGGGGAACATCCGGCAGTGCATCCCGCCGCGGCCGAGCGGTGCCCCGCGGAGCCGCGCCCTGCCGGGTCGGCCGGCAGGGCGCTTTGCTCGGCAGGTGACTGCCTGCCGAGCGCGACGGTCATGCTGCGATGGTACGCAGCCTGTTCATCGCCACGTACAGCTGACCGGCCAGGAAGCCCCCGACCACTTGGGCCAGGAGGTAGACGGGTAGCTGTGACCAGTTCACGGATCCCCCGGCCAGGCCGGACACCACCATGGGTCCCAGCGTCCGCGCCGGGTTGAGCGCCGCGCCGGAAACCGGGCCCACGGCGACGGCGATGGCGAAGACCGCGAATCCGATGGGCAGACCCGCGAACCCGCCCGGAGCCCGCTGGTCCACGACCCCGAAGACGACGAAGACCAGGATGAACGTACCCAGCGTCTCCGCGAAGAACGCCTGTGCGGGGGAGGTCGGTGAGGCGTAGGACGCGACGCCCAAGCCCAGGTCCACGGCGCGGCCGCCGAGCACCGCGATGATCGCTCCCGAGCCCGCCACCGCCCCCGCACACTGCGCCAGCAGGTACCCCGTCACCTCTCTTCGCGGGATCCTGCCCGTGGCAGCCAGCGCCAGGGTGACGGCCGGATTGATATGGCAGCCGGATACATGGCCGATCGCGAATACGGCGGCCACCACCACCATCGCGAAGGCGAAGGCGATCACGCCGAGGTCGGCCATCGTGAAACTGGTCTTCCCGCTCTTCTGCAGCATGAGCGTGGCAGGTATGGAACCCACTCCGAGGAAGACGAGAAACGCGGTGCCAAGGAACTCCGCGAGGAGACGTTGAAGATACGTGTTCTCTGTCATGTCGGTCGCCGGTGGCCGCAGCCCCGACCTCATCCCCTCTTTCGGTGTGTGCAATTCTTTCGGTGTGTGCAATCAGATGTTCCCGGTCCGATACCGGCGAGTTCCCGGTCCGATACCGGCGAATTACGAGGCGACGCGGGCGGGAATGACCCGTCGGCCTCAGGAAGCCGCGCCAGGCACCAGGATTCCTCGGCCTCGCAGCCGTCCCTGGTCCAAGTCGTCCATGGCGTCGTTCACCGCGTCGAGCGGATACGTCGTGGTGTGCAACCGCACTTTCCCCTGGGCGGCGAGCGTCATGAGTTCCTCAAGGTCGTTGTAACTGCCGACGAGGTTGCCGATGACGTTGATCTCGTTCGAGATGATGTCGATGGTCGGAACGTGGACATGCCCGCCGTACCCGACGACGAAGTAGGAGCCCGCCCTGCGGAGCATCGCTACGCCCTGGGCCTCAGTGCCTCGCTCGCCCACGAAGTCGATGACGACGTGTGCGCCCTGACCTGCGGTGATCTCCCGCACGGTGGCCACCGGGTCGCCGTCCGCACGCACGGTGTGGTGGGCACCCAGGGCCTTGGCGAGATCCAGTGCCGCCTCGGAGGCGTCCACGACGACGATCTCCGCGGCCGTCAGGGCCACCAACGTCTGGATACCGATATGACCCAGACCGCCGGCGCCGATGGCGACCACGAAGGCGCCCGGATAGAGGAGCGGCACTGCCTTCCGCACGGCGTGGTAGGCGGTCAGGCCGGCATCGGCCAGCGCGGCCACGTCGGCGGGCCGGAGACCGGCGTCGAGCTTGACGCACGAGCGTGCGCTGGTCCGCATCAGTTCTGCCATGCCACCGTCGCAGTCGATGCCCGGAAAGGCGCTGTTGGCACAGTGCACGTCGTCTCCGGACCGGCATGCGCGACACAGACCACAGGTCATCAGCGGATGAATGATCACGGGGTCGCCGACGGTCAGGTGAGAGACACCGGAACCGACTTCCCGGACCCATCCGGCATTCTCGTGCCCGAGGGTGTACGGCAGCGACACCCCGGACTTTTCCCGCCACTGGCCTTCGATGACATGGAGATCGGTCCTGCACAGTCCTGCCCCACCGATTTCCACGATCACATCCTGAGGCGACGTGATCCGGGGTTCGGGCACCTCTTCGACAATGGGCCGCCGGTCATATTGGTACACGCGTACTGCCTTCATTTCCCGTACTCCTCGTCCGTGAATCCCGTAGTCGGGGTGAGGAGATGGTCATCCGCCCGTAACCACCTGGTCAACGGAGAGAGATGGCTGAGATTCCACCCTCCGAGAAAACAGACATATCCCCGCCCTCTTCATCAATGAGCGGTGAACCGGGCGGTTCCGTGACCTCAACGGGCCAATTACGGCCGACCGAGGTCGTACGGTTGGCATCAGCCGCCTTCATGGCTTTGGTCGCCATGAGCCGTGTCGGCGCGGCATGCGGGTGGCCCGACAGACCGGCTGGGCGTCGGCCCGCCCTTCCTCTGCCGCGCTGAGGCCGAACGAAACGGCGCGCCGCACAACCCGAAGGAGTCCCATGATCTTCATCACCGCCAAGTTCCGAGTCCGCCCCGAGCACGCCGACCGCTGGTCGGAGATCACCGGCGACTTCACCCGGGCCACGCGCGCCGAACCCGGCTGCCTCTGGTTCGAGTGGTCGCGCGGCGTCGCGGACCCGACGGAGTACGTCCTGATCGAGGCTTTCCGCGACGACGAGTCCGGGGCCGCGCATGTGCAGTCCGCGCACTTCAAGGCCGCGCAGCAGACGCTGCCGCCCTACCTGGTCGAAACGCCGCGCATCGTGAACATGACCGTTCCGCAGGACGACTGGTCACTGCTGGGGGAAATGGCGGTTCCCGGTGAGGGCCAAGACGATGGGCCGATCACGTGAGGAGCCGACCGGTGCGGTAGAGCGTCCGCCCGCCGCCAGGTGCAGGAGCGCCACCTTGCTGGGGAGCGCGGACGCCAACCACTCGCCGGTCAGCTCGCGGCCCTGCCGCGGTCACAGCCGGTCCTCGTCGCGATGCGTGCGCCAGGATCCGGAATCGGTGAACGGTCGTGGGCGGCCGACTCGCGCTCGGCCGGGAGCCGGATCAGCGGTGGCCGGGGAACCGCAGGGCGTTCGCCCAGAGCCGGGTGACCGTGGACACGAGTTCCTCGAAGTCCACCGGCGTACGTTCCTCTTGCCCTTCGCCGAGCACGAAGGCGTTGTAGGCCATGACGCTGACCATGCCCGACAGCGCACGTGAGGCCATCATCGGATCCACCTCACGGTCTGCGACGCCCCGCTCCTGCAGGTCTGCGATGCCGCGGGCGTTGCGGCGGATGAACGCATCCGCGCGCCGGCTTCGGAACTCACGGAACTCCGGCTCCACTTGCGCGACTTGCTCAAGCAGTCCCATCAGCTTCGCGTTCCGTTTGTATGCCTTGAGATACGCGCGATTGCTCGCCTCGAGGACCGCGTACGGATCGTCGGTGCTCTGCACCCGGCCCATGCCGGGGTGCATCATGTCCTCCTGCGCCTCCAAGAGGACGGCGGCAAGCACCTCTTCCTTGTTGGCGAAGTAGGTGTAGAAGGATCCCGCCGCGCATCGAGCCTCTTTGGTGATGTCGGTCAGGCGGGTGTCCAGGTAGCCGTCCCGCTCGAACACCTTCCGCGCGGCCGTCACCAAAGCAGCACGTGTCCGCGCTCCCCGCTTCGTCGCCGGCGGCTCACGAAGTTGCGAAAGGGGCGCCATGGGCGGTGCCTTCTCGCTGTCGTCCTCCTCGGGGGCAATGGCATTCATCCCAGAAACTGTACTTGAATCCGACGCCAGGGTCATAAACGCGCCAGTGCGTACTGGGCTCAATAACATGCTCCGACTTGCGTGGATATGGGCGAGCGTTGAGAGCTCGGTGCCGACGGGTCGGGCGGTGAGGAGCGCGACGACCTCCTCGCCGTGGTGGTCGTCGGCAACGCCGATGACGGCTGCCTCGATGATGTCCGGGTGCCCGTAGAGGACTTCCTCCACCTCACCGGGGTAGGCGTTGGGGTCACCGCGGATGATCAGGTCCTTGATCCGGTCGACGACAGGGTAGGGGCGGGATCGATGATCGTCGCGCCGGGGACAGTGTCCAGGACTCCACCTTGAGCGCCGCGGCCGCCGCCTCCGCGACGGCAGGGCGCCGAGGGTGTGCCGCGCGATCGCCGACGAGCACCCGGCGTCGCCGAGGCCGTACTCGACCTCAGCCCCGGGTGGCCATCGTGTTGATCGGCACGACGGCACAGCCCGCGGCCCGGATCCCGAGGTAGGCCACCACGAATGCGGGCACCGCCGGCGCTGCGACCAGCACCCGGTCCCCAGGGGAGAGGCCCGCCGCGACCAGGGCACCCGCGTACCGTGTGCTCGCGTCGCACAGTTGCCGGTAGGTCCACCGATTCGCACCGCCACGCAACACGATGTTGTCGGGGTTGCCGGCCGTGTGGCGGCTGACAGCATCGAATACGCTGGCCGTGGGCGGTGACGATCGGGGGCATGACCGATCTCAGTGCGCCCGATCGGTCGATCGATGGATCGGTCCGGCGGTGATGCTGAAGCGTTCGGCGAGTTGGCGTCGGGTGTCTGCGGCGCTGGTGTGCAGTACACCCCCGATTCCGATCCGCTCCGCTCCGTCGAGGTTCTGCTGCAGATCGTCGATCATGACCGCCTCCTCGGGGCCGATGCCGAGGCGTTCACATGCGATCGCGTAAATCCGCCGGGAAGGCTTGCGGATCCCGACCTCGGCGGAGATGACGACCACGTCGGCCACAGCGGCGAGGTCGACGCCCTCGTAGGTTCCGGTCCCGAACGAATTGGATACCAGCGCTACGGCATACCCGGCGGCGCGTAGATCATCGAGCAGAGCGAGCATGTCCTGGTCGATCGAGATTCCCGCTTGCATCCGGGCTGTGAGCCCCTCGGCCGCCACGTCGGCGCCGTGGGCGCGGAGGCGCTCGGCGAATCCTCGCTCGAAGGCTTCGGTGTCGATACGGCCGCACTCGTGGTCGGCCAGAAGGGTGCGTGATGGCTGGTCCCGGCTGAGGAGGTCCAGCGGCAGGCGCGGGTCGCCGCCGAGCGAGGCCCCGAAGTCGGTGAATGCCCGCAACACACTGGAGGTGATGACTCCGCCGAAGTCCACGAGGACCGCGGTTCGGGCCTTTTCCACCATGTTCGGCATGGTTCCATACCTTTCTCTCCCGGCCGGCTTGCCACTGGCCAACGCGACGGCAGCCATGGTCCGTCGGCTCTCGTGGGGCGGACCCCTCTACATCGATTCCGCGACGCCGACAACCTCGGCCTGACAGAGGAGGCAGGGCCGCCGACAGCCAGCAGGGCGAGCCGGTTGCCGCGAGTACCGCTCCCCCAACTGGCCCTTGCTGCCAGCGTCCAGCAGGGACGCGAACCTCAGGCGACCTCGAACAGTCCGGCGGCGCCCATTCCGCCACCGACGCACATCGAGATCACTACGTAACGGACACCGCGGCGCTTGCCCTCGATCAGGGCGTGCCCCACCAGGCGGGCGCCGGTCATTCCGTACGGATGGCCGACCGAGATTGCGCCGCCATTGGCGTTGAACCGCTCCGGATCGATGTTCAGTTCGTCGCGGCAGTACAACGCCTGGGAGGCGAACGCCTCGTTGAGTTCCCACAGGCCGATGTCGTCGATGGCGAGGTTGTGCTGCTTCAGCAGTTTCGGAATGGCGAACACCGGACCGATCCCCATCTCGTCCGGACCGCAACCGGCAACGGCCATGCCCCGGTATACGCCGAGCGGCTCCAGTCCGCGGCGCTCGGCTTCCCTGGACTCCATCAACACCGACGCCGAAGCCCGTCCGACAACTGCGAGGAGTTGCCCGCCGTCACGCTGGACAGCGTAGTCACCTGGCCGTCCGGCAGCACCGGCGCCAATCCGGCCAGGCCCTCGAGTGTGGTCGACGCGCGGTTGCCCTCGTCCCGAGTCAGGGTCACGGCCTCGTCCCGCACCTCTCCGGACTGCTTGTCGAGGACTTTCTTGACGCTGTCGAGCGCGACGATCTCCTGGTCGAACCGGCCGGCCTCCTGGGCCTCTGCGGTGCGCCGCTGTGACATCAGCGCGAACTCGTCCTGACGTTCCCGGCTCACGCCGTAGCGTTCGGCGACGATCTCCGCCGTGTGCAACATCGGCATGTAGATACTCGGCTTGTGCTCGACCAGCCAGGGATCCGCCATGCGGTGGGTGTTCATGTGGTCGTTCTGCACCAAGGAGATCGACTCGACACCGCCACCGACGGCGACCTGCATGCCGTCGCCGACGATCTGCTTGGCGGCTGTCGCAATCGCCATCAGGCCCGACGAGCACTGCCGGTCGATCGTCATCCCGGAGACGCTGTCCGGAAGCCCGGCGCGGAGAGCGGCCTGGCGGGCGACGTTGAACCCGGCGGACCCCTGCTGCACGGCGCAGCCGAAGATCACATCCTCGATTTCGCCTCCCTCGAGCCCGGCGCGCCGCACCGCGTGAGAGAGGGCATGGGCGGCGAGTTCCTGCGCCTGGGTGTCGTTGAACGCGCCGCGGTAAGCCTTTCCGATCGGCGTCCGTGCCGTCGAAACGATGACTGCTTCCCTCATGTCGCCTCACTGGTTCCTGTAGGTCCGGATCGTCCGAGAACTTCGGGATGGGAATCCCGAGCTCCGTGAGCCGGGATCAATGGCGGTAGGCGGTGCCGAAACGCCGACTCGGGCGCTGCGAGCGGTCTTGCCCGCCTGTGCCGTCATCAATGGCATGCGCATGGCCACAGCGCTGACGGCCGCATCCCGGTTGGTTATAGTTGAATCCGGCGTCATATTCAACCTCGCGCTCGGGACACGTGGAGTGCGTGGGTCGGCAACCAGGCGTGGCAGCAACCGGCCAAAAGAGCTGTGCCGGCCTGCCGTTGCGAGAAGGCGCACTCTCGAGACCTTGACAATTGGATGCCGCACCTGGAAGCTGACCGACCAGTCGGTATGAAGGGGTGGATCGTGACCGAGGTGCGCATCTCCACCGCCGCGGGCGCGTTCGACGCCATCGTGGCGGGTCCGCCCGAGGGCCGCCCGGTACTGCTGCTGCACGGCTTCCCGCAGACGGCGCTGGTGTGGCAGCGGCAGATCGCGGCGTTGGCCGCGCACGGCTACCGAGTGGTGGCACCCGACCAGCGTGGGTACTCCCCCAGCGTCCGCCCCGAGCAGCCCGAGGACTACCGCATCAGCGTCCTCGTCGACGACGTGGTCGCTATCACAGAGGAACTCGGCTGGGCGGCGTTCGATCTGGTCGGCCATGACTGGGGCGGCGCGGTGGCGTGGTGGACCGCCGATGGCCACCCCGGCCGCATCCGTACCCTGACGGTTGTCTCGACCCCGCACCCCCGGGCTTTGGCCACCACCCTCCGCACCGACCGGGATCAGCGCGAACGCTCGCGCTACATGATCGACTGGCGCGAAACGCCCGCGACGGAAGAGCGCATGCTCGCGAACGGCGCCGAGGAACTTCGCGCTTTCTATTCCGGAGAGGTCCCCCAGGCCAGTGCCGAGGCCTACGTCCGGCACCTGTCCCAGCCGGGCGCTCTCACCGCGGCGCTGAACTGGTACCGGGCCGGTCGCCCCGACGGCGCGATCGGTGTCATCGACGTGCCCACGCTGTACGTCTGGAGCACGCAGGACAGCGCGTTCGGCCCGGCGGCCGCGCAGGAGACCGGGCAGTGGGTCAGCGGGCCCTACCGGTTCGAGACCCTCCAGGGCGTCAGCCACTGGGTCCCCGAGGAGGCGCCCGAGACGCTGAGCCACCTGCTGCTGTCACACCTGCAAGCGCACGGCGCGTACTGAACCACTACGAATACCCCGCTTGTCGGCTCTCCGAAAAAGGTGAACCCATGAAGTCAGCGCGATCGGCCTGGCGCCGGCTCGAGCCCGTGCACGCCATGATCTACTTCGTCCCAGAGGCAAGGCGACGGTACGCGGACCTCGGACTGAACGGACGCGCCGGGTACTTCGCCTCCCGAAGCGCCGCCTTCGGCCAGGCCTCCGCTGAGCTGGTCATCTCGACCTTCTACAACTTCAACCCCGATTTCGTGCGCAAGGCGGTCAGCGGGGTCTGGGACACGGCGACGCCGCAGCAGGTGCTGGACGCGCGGCACGCCGCCGCGAGCGAGGCGCTGCGACGAGCCGGGATCCACGAGCTACCCGCTTTGCAGGAGGTCCTCGCGCTGACCCGCCGAGCCGCCGAGGCAGCCTGCGAACGGTCGCAGGGACGCCCGCTGTTCGCCGCGCACGCCGCGCTGCCCTGGCCGGAGGAGCCGGTACTGCAGCTGTGGCACGCCCAGACGCTGCTCCGGGAGTTCCGCGGAGACGGACATGTCGCATGCCTGCTGAGCGAGGGCGTCGGAGGCCTGGAGTCCTTGATTCTGCACGCCGCCACCGGGGACGTTCCCGTCGACTTCCTCAAGGCCAGCCGCGCATGGCCCGAGGAGGAGTGGGCCGACACCGAGGAGCGCCTGCGCAAGCGAGGTCTCCTCGAAGGCGACTCCCTCAGCTCGGAAGGCGTACTCCTGCGCCAGCACATCGAGGAGCGCACCGACCGCCTGGCTCTTCCCGCCTACGCCGTCCTGGGAGACGCCGACTGCGAACGCCTCGCCGAACTCGCGAGCCCCTTCGGCCACGCCGTCGTGGAAGCCGGCCTCCTCAAGCTCGGCTGACAGCGCCTGCCGGGTCCTCGAGCGTGCGTGCGCAGCATGTCGTAGTGGTTGGAGCGCGGCGAGGTTGAGCTGCTGAGCGACAACGGCGGCTGGTTCGGGGCGGGGGCCAACACCGGACACTCCGGGCCGGCGCCGGCCGTGCCTGGACGTCTCCAGGCACGGCCGGAATGAAAAGGCTCAGCCCAGCAACTCAGTGCTGTTGAGCGGTTCTCGCCGCTCTTGTCCATTGATGCGGTGCCGTTCGATGGACCAACGCCGGTACGCCTCCCAATTCGTCGGCGGCGCTGCCGACCCGTCTCGTTGTCCGCTCGCACGTCCACGATCTGGTGCGTGAGGGAGGCCAGGGAGGCGGCCGCTGGAGGCCCTGCACCCCCGCAACCGACCCGTCATCATCTCCGGCACGAACACCAAGATCTTCGCCATCGCGGCCCGCGCGTTACTCGTCGGTTACTGCTCACCGCCCTTGGCCACGGCTGACCGAGTGATGCCGAAGAGGGTGTGGAGAGCGCGAGCAGGGTGAGAAGGCTGAGCAGCACGTTGGACCGGTGCGTGGGACCGTCGGCAGTGCCTTCGGCAGCGATTAATTGACCCATGATTTCGGCCCTGTAATGCACCATGCCGCAGGTCTTTCGGCTCCCTAGAGTCGTAGTCATGACGACGAAGAAGCACGAGACCACGCAGGCCGCGGAGTTCGCCCCGGTCCTCACCCGCGCCGCCGACGCCGAGACGACCCGAGACCCCAGCAGTGTCATGACACTTCTCGCGGACTCCGGCCACACCGGCGGGCGGCTCACCAGCTATCGGTCGACGTTCGCCGAAGGCGCGGTCGGAGCACCCGCCCACCTGCACACCAAGGCGTCCGAGGCGTTCTTCGTGATCGACGGAGCGCTCCAGGTGCTGGTGGGCGAGGAGATCACCGTCCTGGAGGCGGGCGACTTCCTCGTCGTGCCGCCGCACACCCCGCACGCCTTCGCCGCGGCGCCCGGCAGGACGGCCGACGTACTGTTCGTCTTCACCCCGGGCGCCGGACGCTTCGACTACCTGCGGCTCCTCGGCCGGGTGATGCGCGGCGAGGCCGACCCGCAGGAGATCAAGGACTCCTCGGAGCGGTTCGACAACCACTACGTCGACAGCCCGGCGTGGCGCCAGGCACTTGCCGCGCGCAGCTGAGCCTGCCCCCGGCACGCCCCGAAAGGGGCGCCGGACCGTGGCGTTGTGCGGCTCCGCCGAGCGGGCGCGACCAGCTATCCCCCGGGGAGGTCACCGGACTGTCCGCGCCCGGCAACGCGTCCGCTGGCTCGATCAGTTCGTCACACGTGCGGCCAGACAGGCGTAGCGGCCGTCCCGAGAGCGTGACTCCTCCGCGAACGCATCCCGCCAAGACATCGTGTTGCGGCAGACGCACCCCTGCGGCCTTCGTACCGATCGTGTGTCTCCGTGACGGAGTACATGATCGTGCGGGGGTCGTCCGCCTGCATGGCAAATGCCCAGGTGGTGATGGCGTACGAGCTGCTTTCTCCCGGCCGGAAGGCACTCGGCCCCGTGAGGGCCGACGTACGGTCGAGCAATGAAGACCACTGCAGACGATGCGACGGTTCTTGGCATGGCGGGGACCGTTATCTACCGACTGGCGGGGCCCGAGGACGGCGACGCCCTTGCCAGGCTCGACGGATCGTTCACGACGGATACTGTGTTCGAAGTCGCCGTGACGGACGAGGGTTTCAGGATCTGTCAGACCCCGGTGGAGCCTCCGATCCCCAAGGTCTTCCCTGCTGAGGACGACAGTGACGACGATGGCGATCCCGGGCTGCGCCGGACGGTGGTCGCCTTCGACGGGGACGAGTTGTGTGGGTTTGTGGAGACCTCTTTCGATACGTGGAATGCGCGCCTGACCATCTGTGACATTGCAATCTCCCCAGTGTGGAGGGGCAGGGGGATTGGGCGAACCCTGATGAATCACGCCTTCGACTTCGCGAGGGAATGCGGGGCAGGGCATGTGTGGCTCGAGGTCAGCAACATCAACGCTCCCGCCATTCGCGCCTACCTCCGGCTGGGCTTCGCCTTCTGTGGGCTGGACACTTCGCTCTACGACGGCACGGAGTCGGCTGGTGAACAGGCGCTCTTCATGGTCCGGTGGATGCGCTGAGCGAGCTCTGTCAGAGCGCGCCAGAGGTTGAAGAACAACCTCAGGGAGTGATTGGAACGGAGGCCGGCAGCGCCGTCGGCCTGCCCGATGACAGCGCCTGCCGCGAGCGCTGCGGCGGCCAGACGACGGGCAGCGGCAGAAGCGGAAACGGACACGAGGCCCGCCGCTGGTACAGGCACACACCAGCCCACGCCCTTCGCGAAGGTCGCGCACGGGTCGCCCGCTGCCTACTGACCGGCTCAGCGCATTGCGTCACCGGAGTCCGGCGCGCAACGACTACCACCCTTTGGGCGACGGTGGGAACCATCCCAGCCCATCTGACGTGCAGGTATATAAGTGCCTGTGATACGGGATCGCGGGTGGACGACAGGGGAACGGTGTCGATTCGGGACGATGTCGAGGAGTTCGCGGCGCTGCTGCGCCGGCTGAAGGACCGCACGGACCGGAGCTACGGCTCGCTGGCCCGCCGCCTCAACATGAACACCTCCACGCTGCACCGGTACTGCGCGGGCGAGGCGGTACCGCAGGACTTCGCGCCCGTGGAGCGGCTAGCGGCCTTCTGCGAGGCGACACCGGAGGAGCGGCTCGAGCTGCACCGGCTGTGGCTATCGGCGGTGGCTGCTCGGCAGCGGGTGCGTACGGCCGGTTCGGCGGAGGCGGCCGTTACGGCACCGGCGCCGGACACGGACGTGGCACTCGTCGAGGGGAGCAGCTCCGCGGAGCAGCCCGGGGACGATCCTGACCCGGACGAGCCCGCCCCCTCCCCCGCTCCCCGCCCCTGGTTCCGCCGCCGACGGGTCCTGACGTCCACCGCCGTCACCTGCGCGCTGCTCGCCACTCTGGGCAGCATGTCCGCCCTCTCGGACGACCGCTCCTCCGAGGCGGACGCCTCCCGCTCTGCGAGCCCGCGGACGCCCGCCCCCGACACACCCCACCCCTCGGCGAAACCGTCGGCCACCGCCTCCCCCTCCCCTTCCCGGAGCTCCGCGTCGCCCGGCCCGCGGCGGAAGGCACCCGCCCCGTCCGCCACCGGCAGCGGTCCCACCTCGGCCGCGAGGCCGTCCACCGGCCTGCCCCTCGCCTGGAGCGTCGACTCCCTGGTCTGGGACAAAGGCTGCGGCCACGACTACGTCATCGACAAGCCACCCGCGCAGGTTCCTCCGCCACCGGTGCAGCAGGACGCCGGGGCGTGGGCGGCGACGCAGGGCGCGGTGCACGGGCGGCAGACGAAGGTGCAGATCTCGGTGCAGGGGCGGTCGTCCACGGCCGTGGTCCTGAAAGCGCTCCGCGTCCGCATCGTCAGCCGCGGCAACCCGGCCGCGGGGAGCGCGTACGCCATGGACCAGGGCTGCGGCGGCGAGCTCACGCCCCGCCGCTTCACCGTGGACCTCGACGTCGACCGCCCCATCGCCCGCCCGAAGGACGGCGCCGACAGCGAACACACCATTCCGTCCATTCACTTCCCGTACCGCGTCTCCGCCGAGGACCCGGAGGTGCTGCTGGTCGACGCGACGACACAGACCTACGACGCCCGCTGGTACCTCGAACTCGACTGGTCCTCCCAGGGCCGCACCGGCACGATCCGCATCGACGACCACGGCCGCCCGTTCCACACCACCAGCATCAAGGGAATGCCTCGCTACTGGTACGGCACGAACGACGCAGGCGGGCGTGCCTGGGTCCCGTACGACAGCTAGGGGCTTTCGTCTGGACGATCGGGCGGACCGGAGGAAGATGCCGGCGAGGTAGAGGGTCGCGGTCTTCTCGTAGCGGGTGGCGATGCCTCGCCACTGCTTCACGCGGTTGATGCACCCGCTCGACGGTGTTGCGCTGTTGGGGAGGTGAGTCGCGACACGTTCGCGGCGACCTTGCCGTCGACCAACTCCGCCCGCCAGTGCATCCACCACACCACCGGGCTGTGCGGTTGGAGGCACCACCAGAAGCCCAAGGGCAAGTACGAGACCGCCAAGTGCAAGGACGCCTCGCTGTCCTACTCCCGGCACTCGCAGGCCCAAGGATGGCCTCCCTGCCGTGAAGTTGGGCGCGGCGACCCCGCAGACTTTAGGAGGCAGGGTTCCACTGCTTGTTCTGCGGGGCCGCTGCTTCGCTCGCGTACCCTGTGGTGCGTCCGATAAGCCCGATCTCTTCCGGTCTCCAAGCTGTTGTCTTCTCACAGGTGTGGGGCCCGGCCGTTTCCGGCCGGGCCCCACACCCTTGTTCTTTCGCGCTCGGCGTGCCCCTCACGCTCAGGCGCTTTCGTCTACCAGCGGTACCAGCGGCCCCTTCGGCCGCCGCTGTCCGCGGACCGGACGACGAAGCCCAGCAGCCACACGATGAGCACGATCACCGCGATCCACCACAGTGCCTTCAGCGCGAAGCCCGCACCGAAGAGGATCAGAGCCAGCAGAAGAACCAGAAGCAGGGGAACCATCGTTATCAACCTCCTGGCCATCGGATGCCCTTACTTCAGCCCTACAAGCACACAAAATATGAGTTACTTCCACTGGTTGAAGGGCATGCGTGCGCCGTCAACGATTCCCCGCCTTTGGCATCTCACTCACCGCGTCCATCCATCACCGGTCACTCAAGGTGCTGCTCTGGCCAAGGGTTTACCGGCGCGGTGAGGGGTCATGTGCACATCCAGCACCTGATACCGGCATCAAGGAAGGTGAGCAGCATGGCCGCCAGCGAGAAGGTCCGGGCCAAGGCCGAGCAGGCAGTCGGCAAGGCCGCCCAGGCAACCGGACGCGCCATGGGCAACCAGAAGCTGATCGCCAAGGGTCACGCGGCCGAAGCCGCGGGCCACGCCCGCGAAGCCAAGGAGACAGTCAAGGACACCGGCAAGCCCTGAGCGGCCCGGAGCAGCTGTGCGTGGGGGCGGCCCTGGCAGCGAGGCCGCCCCCACGCCTGTGCCCCTGATGGGTCCCTCCCGGGCGGATGGCAGTCCCCCGGCGCAGTCACCGCAGCCCAACAACGCACAGCCCTTACGCCGCGGGCCACGGTCTGGGGCAGCTGGGCGCACACGGTCGGGCTGATCGAGGGCTACCTCGGCACCCCTGCAGCCCCGCCTGCCCGATACCGCCCTGCGCCTGCTTCTGGGCGGCTTGGCCGCCGTCCTCGGCGTCCTCTACGCCGTTCAGTCTCTGAGCTGACGTCCCGCGTCGGCCCCGTCCATTGGCCAGTGACGTCGCGCGATCGATCCCGCTCCGGCGACTTGTGTCATCTACGTGGATCCCTGCGTGCCGCGTGCGCGGAGTTGCTGTTCTGACCGGTCGGAGCAGCACTCTGCGCTACTCCGACGTGATCAGTAGCTCTTCCTGAACCGTCTGGGGTTACCTCGCGCAGCCTCATACGGCCCCAGATCGGCTGCGCACGCGGAAGATTGGCAATCTGCTGGTCTCTTGCTCTCCATTTGCTGGGCTGCCTCTCGACCGCGGGTTCCTAGGGTCGTTGTCGTCCCCTGGAGGTCCGGTTCCACAGGCCTCCGAACTCGCAAGTGATTCCCAGTGTTTGGAGACACCCCGATGCGTGCTCTGCCCCGCCGTGCCCTGCTTGCCGCTCCCTGCGCCGTGCTGATGTTCGCGCTGGTCGCCTGCGGCGGTTCCGACTCCGGCTCCGACAGCTCCAAGGCTGCGGACACCCAGCAGTCGGCCCCGAGTGCGGCTGGCGCCGAAGCGGCTGGTGAAGCCGACGGCGACGCGGACGACAAGACGGAGCCGCCGCTGACCGGTGACATCAAGCAGAAGGCCGAGGCCGCCGCCCTTGCGGCGTACCCGGGCACGGTCGTCAAGTCCGAGGAGGACGTGGAGAAGCCCGGCATGTACGCGGTGGAGGTGAAGCAGAAGGACGGCACCTCCATCGAGGTCTACCTCGACAAGTCCTTCAAGGTCACCGACACCAAGAAGGAGGGCACCGAGGAGACCGAGGACGCCAGCTGACGGCCACCGCCTGAACCACTCGAAGGGAGCATCCGATGCCGCCCGAACCCGAGCACGCCTCCGCGGGCGCCGACGAGACAGCGAGCCTGGATGCGGTGCCCGGCGCGCCGACAACCGGACGGTTACGGCGACCGCTTCGCGGAGGACACCGGCGGCCGGACGGCGACGACTGACTCCCAGGTCGGCGCCACCTGACGTCTCGCCACCTCCGTTCGGCCGACGACATCTCCCGCATCGTTCAGCCGGACGGCACCTGCTTGTCCCCCGTTGTCCCGTACGTCTTTCTGGTCCCAGGCGGCTTCCCGTGAACTTTTCAACTCCCGTGGCACAGCTGTGCGAGCCTGGCGCCATGCGGCTGCTGCTTATCGAAGACGACGACCGAATCGCCGGCCCCCTCACCGAGGGTCTGGGGCGCTATGGGTTCACGGTGGACCACGTCCGCACCGGTGCCGCCGGGCTCGCCGACACCAGCGCCGCGCCGGACCTGGTGCTGCTGGATCTCGGTCTGCCCGATATGGACGGCCTGGACGTCTGCCGCAGCCTGCGCGCCCGCTCCGCCGTCCCCATCATCATGATCACCGCGCGGGGTGAGGAGGCCGACCGCATCGTCGGCCTCGAACTGGGAGCCGACGACTACCTCGCCAAGCCCTTCGGCGTACGGGAGCTGATCGCCCGCATCCGCGCCGTCACCCGTAGAGCCGGAGCGCCCGCGTACGCGCCCACCGGCCCCGCACAAGCGCCTGAAACGCAGCGGGCGGCTTCTGGCGCGCAGGCGCTGGGCCCGCTGGTCATTAACCGCCGCAGCCGCGAGGTGCACCTCGAGGGCCGGGAAGTCGCCCTCGCGCCCAGGGAGTTCGACCTGCTCGCTTACCTGGCCGAGGATCCGGGGACGGTGTACTCCCGTCAGCAGATCATGGACACGGTGTGGGACCCGCACTTCTTCGGCCCCACCAAGACCCTCGACGCCCACGTCGCCGCTCTGCGGCGGAAACTGGGCGACGCGGGCTGGATCACCACCGCCCGCGGGGTTGGCTTCCGTCTGACGATTCCCGGCGACCGCACCGCCTGCGAGGAAGCCGGATGACAAGGCGCCTGCTGCTCAGTTACTTGGGCCTCGCCCTGCTTGTCCTGGTCGGCCTCGAAGTCCCGCTCGGCTTCATCTACGCCCGCGGCGAGACCTCCCGGGCTTCCCAGAGCGTGGAACGCGACGCCTCCATGCTCGCCGAGGTCACCGAGGAGAACATCGAAAAGGGCCAGCTGGAAGCACTGCCCGACGTGATCGGCGACTACGCCGACCGCACCGGCGGCCATGTCATCGTCACCGACAAGCAGGGCATCGTCCTGGCCGACTCCGACCCCGCCGGCCGCACCGGCATCAGCATCGCCGCGCAACCGGACATCGCCCGCGCCCTGACCAACCAGCCCAGCGTCACCACCACGACCGACACGGGCGGCAACGACGTCCTGTCGGCCACCATGCCCGGCGCCTCGGGCACTACCATCCGCGGTACCCTGCGTCTGACCTACCCCCTGTCCGAGGTCAGTGCGCGCATCCACCGGATCTGGGGCGCCCTCGCCCTGGCTGGAGCCTGCGTCCTCGCCGCCGTCGCCCTGGTCGCGTTCAGCCTGGCCCGCTGGATCACCCGCCCCGTGCGCACCCTGGAGGCCGCCACCGCCCAGCTCGCCGACGGACAGCTCACCCACCCGCCCGACGCCACCACCGGACCGCCCGAACTGCGCCGCCTGGCCGCCTCCTTCACCCACACCGCCACGCGACTGCAGCATCTGCTCAAGGCCCAGCAGGCATTCGCCTCGGAAGCCTCCCACCAGCTGAAAACCCCGCTGACGGCGCTGCGGTTGCGCCTGGAGAACTTCGAACCCTACCTCGACCCGCGCGCCCACGGCAGCCTGGACGAAGCCGTCGCCGAGGTCGAACGCCTCAACCGTATGGTCCAGGGCCTCCTCGCCCTGGCCCGCCTGGAGAACACCGCCACCACCCCCGAACCCGTCGACCTCGACGCCGTCCTCGCCGACCGGGTGGCGATGTGGGAGCCACTGGCAGCCGAGCAGTACGTCGCCCTCGACATCACCGGTCCTCCCACCGGCCGCGTGTGGGCGATCCCGGGAGCCCTGGAGCAGATCATCGACAACCTCCTCGCCAACGCCCTGCGCGTCTCCCCGCCCAGCACCGCCATCACTCTCCACCGCGCCCCCGGCACCGAACTCCACGTCATCGACCAAGGGCCCGGCATGAACGAGGCCGACCGTGAACGCGCCTTCGACCGCTTCTGGCGCTCCTCCGACTCCCACCACGACGGCACCGGCCTCGGCCTGCCCATCGTCCGTCACCTCGTCGACGCCTCCGGCGGCACCATCACCCTGCACCCCGCCCCCGTCACCGGCCTCGACGCCCGCATCCAGCTGCGCCCCGTCACCACGCGCCCGCGCGGGCCGCGCTCGAGGGCTCAGGACTTCCGCGCACCCCGCGTCCTCAGCCATCGAACGCAGGCATAGCTCACGGGCCGCTCTGCTGCCGTGGCTGCTGGGAGACTTCCCCGGTGAGCGATGGTGATCTGGGAGTTGTCCGGCACCGCATGGGACCGGCGCGCCGTTTTGCGGATGATCAGTGCCAACTTCGCCCTGCTGGCGGTGTATCTGCTGGTGCAGTCGACATGAGCACTGGTCAGCGGCTTTCGGCCGCATCACTCTGACCGGCGGATCGCTGCCCTCCGGCAGGCCGCACGGGACAAGCACCAGCAGGCCTTCCAACTAGCGGAGGCGGGCATACGAACGCTGCCCAAGGAGAGCGAGGAGATCAACTTCCGCACCGTTGCCCGCTCGGCCGGTGTCAGCCTGGACTCTCTCTATGCCCACACCGACCTGCGCAAACGCATCGAGACCTTGCGCGGCCGGCAACGGACCGAGAACCAGTCTCCCCCGCAGGCACCCTCAGCGACGACGGCACAGCGATTCATTCCCTTACCGAAGCCCTCGACCGTGAGCGCACCACCCACCGAGAGCGCGTCCAAGGGCTCGAACAACGACTGGCCACGGCACGGCGAGATCCTGCGCTTGCAACGTGTGATCCAGTCACATAACGCGAGACCGTGACAGCACTCGCCTGGCTCCAGAGCTCACGATCCAGAACGCAATCCCAGAGCACTGTGCTCCACCACACCCGAGGGAAGATCGCTCTTCCCCGAAGCCCGAGCAGTCAGCTCCACGAGTCCGGCCCGGAGGTCGGCGGCTGGCTCACCAAGGACGATCGCGCTGATGATCAGCTCCATCATCAGACGGTCGTACGCGTCGCCCATGCTGCGATAGCGCTCGCCATCGGTCTCCACCACAGCAGCGGCGATCCTCCTCCCACCCCCAGCCACGGGGGCAAAGGACGCCTCATAGACGCCGCGACCGGTCCAACTCCTGTGCATGAAGACGACATCGCCTTCGACGAAGACGTTCCACTTCTCATCCATGTCCCGGGCCCGATATCCGCGCCGGATCCGGTCCCAGTCCTCGTCAGTCCAGACACGATCCGGCAACTGAGACACCGGCCTGGGCGTGTTAATCGGCTGGAGCCGCCGGAACGAGTCTCGGGTGAGCGGGGCATCGGCAGTCATGACGTGATCCTACGGCCGCACCGCTCCAACAGGGTGTGGTTCAGCGGCGGACGTCGTGCCGGGCACCGTCACAGTGGTCGCCGTGCTGGTCACGGTCGTCGCCGCCGCGGCTGTTGCGGTGGTGCTGGTCGCCCCAGGAGGGGTCGTCGACGAAGCGGCCGTGGGTAGTTGCGCAGGGTGGCGGTGTCGTAGTCGTTGTTCCACACGTAGGTGCGGCGGTCCTGGTGGAGGTCGGTGTCGCGGTCGCGGCCCTCGCCGGTGTGGATACGGACGATTGCGCGGCCAAGGGACCGTACACGGGGAAGGTGTGATGTGCGGGTGCAGCCGGCTGGCTCTACGCAGCGTGGTTGCTCCTTTCACGGGCCCGACCCGATGCCGCATGAACCAGCCTGGCCCGCTGCACGAGGGACGTAGCGGCCCTCTCCCACTCGGGATACGTGAAGGTGAACCCGGCCGCGCGCAGCCGGCCCGGCACCACCCGACGGCTTTTGAGCAGCAGCTCCGTGTCCGAGCGCAGCGCGAACGCCCCCAGCTCGGCCATCCAGCGGGTCGCCGGGATTCCCACCGGGACGCCCCAGGCCGTGCGCAGCGCCCGCATGAAGTCGCGGTGCGGAAGGGGGTTGGGTGAGGCGAGGTTCACCGGCCCCTCGAGGTCATCCCGGGCGATCAGGTAGTCCACTGCTCGCACGAAGTCCTCGTCATGGATCCAGGAGACGTACTGCGCACCGCCGGCCACCGGACCGCCCAGCCCGAGTCGCGTCAGCCGCGACAGAACGTCGAACACACCGCCCCGATCCGGGCTCATGACCATCGCGGAGCGCAGCGCCACCTTGCGGGTCGAGGGAGTCGGCGCCTCGGCCTGCGCCCGCTCCCAGTTCTTTGCGATCTCGACGCTGTACGCCCAGTAGTCCGGCACCCCCGCCTCCGAGCCGCCGATCACCCCGGTCGTCTCGTCGTGTGCCGCGTCGAAGCGGTGGGCGTAGACCGTCGCCGTACTCATCTGCAGCCAGAGGCGCGGTGGCCGCGCGGCGGCGGCGATCGCCTCGCCGACCACCCGTGTCGAATCCACCCGGGAGTCCATCATGGCCCGCAGGTTCTTGGCGGTGTAACGGCAGGAAACGCTGCGTCCGGCCAGGTTGATCACGACATCGCAGCCGTCGATCGCCGCGGCCCAGCGGCCGAGCGTGGCTCCATCCCAGCCGATGTCGTGCGCCCGCGCGGGACGCCGGGTCACTACCGTGACGTCGTGACCGGCCGCCGTCAGCGCACGGTCGAGAATCGCGCCCACCTGTCCGGTTCCCCCGGGCAGCACTACCTTCATCGAACCCCCTCGGCTTCGCTCGGCATCAGCGTAGCCCTTCTTTTTGAACGTGTTCAACTACGGAGTGCGGTGCACGTCAGGGCGAGGCGGCCGACACAGGCGGGCGGACCGGAGTCCACTCCTTCTGGCCCGAGTTCAAGGGCCTTGCTGACAACGCTGCCTGCGAGCAACTGTCCTATCGGGCATTCCTGGCCGAGCTGCTGATGGCGAAGTGCGCGGCCGAGCCCGCCGCCGGCCCGAGCGCCGCATCCAGGCCGCGGCCTTTCTGCGGCAGAAGAGCCCGCGGGCCTTCGACTTCGACGCCAACCCAGCCGACCGTCATAACCGCGAGGCCGTCCGGCTGTTCCTCGCCACGCACGGCGTCACGGACGTCGAGAACCGCACTCACACCCTGCTGACCTGCATCGACGGGCTGGTCTTCGACCGGCTGGTGAGCGGCGGCGACGTACCGCGCGAGGCCCTCAAAGGCCTGGTCGTCGCCGCCCTGCGCTAGGCCCCGTGCTCGAACTGGCCGACAGCCTCCGCCGCCCGCACCTCATTCTGAAACGATCAGTAAGCCCGCGCACCGCTCCCCCGTGAACCCGGAGATGCTCGCTCGGGTTTTCCGGCAATTACCTGTACTTCTGCGGTGCGCAGGGCGGCTTCGCCGTCGAGAGAGGCGTCCGCGTCGTAGGCCTCTACGATCCGACGGCCGGGGGTTGCGGTGACGTGGTGTTCGGTGAGAAGCGCCATGGCCGGTGGGCCCTTCCTGCTAGTTTGTGATCTTCGCGTAGATGTGGTCGCCGTTCAGTACCCGGGTGAGCGTGTACATCTGGTTGAGGTGCTTTCCGCTGTGGCGTCGACCGATAGGTGGCCATCGCGATCGATGGTTGGCCAGTGCCCCGCGTGTTAGGAATGAGCGCGATCAAGGGGGTACGGGGATGGGATATCGCGGGCCGGGCGGCGAACCGCCCTCAGAGGGACTCGATGTACGGCTGCTGGCAGCCGTACGCGGCAACGACCCGGAGGCGGTGCGGGCGCTGCTGAAAGCCGGTGCGGTTGTGAACAGCTCGGGCGCGGACGGTATCACCGCTCTGGGAGTGGCCGTGGCCGCGGACTTCTGCGAGACGGCCCGGCTGCTCTTGGCCGCGGGCGCGGATGCCGACCTGCGCTCACGAGGCGGGCTCACCCCACTGATGCTGGCGGCCCACGCCGGCGCATACGACACCTTGGACCTGCTGCGCCGCTACCCGGCGAAGCATGATCTGACGGACGATCTCGGGCGGACGGCACTGGACCTGGCCCGCGCGCGTGACCAGCAGTGCGCCGCCTCGACCTGGCACACAGTGGCTGTCAGCATCCTGGAACCGGCCTTCGGCATACGGGCATCCTTCGCCGAACTCGCCACTCGAATCCTCGCATTCGCCGACCCGGACGACACGGGCCGGTTCATCATCAGGCAACTACTGGAGCGGCGAGTGGACCCGCTCTCCCGCAACGAGGTCGCCGATGCCCTGACCTCGCCCGATCCTCGGCTCCGGCAGATCACAGCCGAAGTCCTGTGGGGCGTCGGCGTTGACGTGGTGAGTGGCCTGCACGACAAGGATGCCCAGCAGTGGGCGGCTCGCCTGCTCCGAGCCCACGCAGAGCAGGAACAGGACCCTGGGGTGCTGAGCGAGGTGGTGCGCAGTCTCGGATGGCACGCCGAAGTGGAGACGTGGGACGACGAAGGCCGACTCGACCCCGTGGAGAGGGCTCGGCTTCAGCGGTTCGCCGACCATCCCGATCCGCGCGTCCGAGACGTCGCCGAGCTGGCCCTGACGGGCTGGGAGGACGACTCCGGAAAGTAACGGCCGTTCGGCCCGCCACGAGGGTTTCGGGCAGGAAAGGGGCACTACATGTGTGGCCATTACCTTTCTGGTTGAGACACCGAGCGCTAGTGTCCGGGTGTAGCGAGTTGACCCACGAGGAGTTGCAGACATGGTCGGTCGCCCGAGCGCGCGTTGACGTTGTAGGCCGATCGGCCTGTCATCGCGTGCTGCCCTTGAGGTCGCGGCACAGCGAGCCTTCTCCTGCCTGAACCGTCGGCACACCTGTCGTGTGCCCGGTAGCGGGCCTCATTGTCGGCAATCCGAGGGATCCCTGTGCCGTCCGCTTCCTGCGCTGTATCCGATTCCGGTCGACCCGTGCCGTCAAGCCTGTGGCGGGACGGCAGCTTCCGCATATTCTGGGTGGGGCAGACCGCCTCCCAACTCGGGGAACACACAGGTCTGGTTGTGCTTCCGCTTTTCGCCGTCCTGACGCTCAATGCCAGTGCCACCCAGCTGGGCATTCTGCGCGCTGTGGGTCAGGCGCCGATCCTGTTGCTCTCGCTCTTCGTCGGCGCATGGGTGGACAAGTGGCGCACTCGCACAGTGATGGTGCTGACTGACGTCGGCCGGGCCCTTGCCCTGGGTGCCGCCGCCGTGGCCGGCCTCTTCGGCCGGCTCGGCCTGCCCGCGCTATTCATGATCGCCTTCGTCGTCGGGGCCCTTTCCGTGTTCTTCGACGTGGCATACCAGGCGTCTCTTGTACGGCTGGTGCGACGCGATCAGCTGGTGCGGGGCAACAGCGCGCTCGAGGGCAGCCGGTCCGCGGCTCACATTGGCGGTCCCGCCCTCGGCGGTGCGTTGGTGTCCCTGCTGTCGGCGCCGCTCGCTGCCGCCTCCAGCGCGCTGTTCTTCGCGCTGTCGTTCCTGTCAATCCGACGAATCCGTCGAGTCGAATCGGCCCCGGAGCGCCTGGAACGTCCCCCACGGGTCTGGCGGCGGATATACGAGGGTCTCCGTTTTGTCGTCAGTGATACCGCGCTGCGGACCGTGTGCCTGGCCTCGGCCGCCTTCCAGTTCTCTTTCGCGGCCCTGATGACCGTCTATCTGCTCTTCCTGCCGCGGGAACTGCACCTGTCCGGCACCGCCGTCGGGCTGGCACTCTCGGCGACAGGGCCGGGCGCGCTCCTGGGCTCCATGCTGGCCGCCCGGCTGCCGAACCGGTTCGGGTACGGCCCGGTACTCGTGGCCGCGGCGGCACTCGGCGACGGCGTGTTCTTGTGCGTACCCGCGCTGCACGGCTCCTCTGCGGTGACCGTTCCCGCGCTCCTCGCGGTCAACTTCGTGTTCGGGGCCGGCGGTCAGTTGGTGAATGTGGCGGTCATGACCGTCCGACAGACGGTCACTCCAGACGGGATGCAAGGCCGCGCGGCCGCGACGATCACGTTTGCCGGGATGGGGCTGTCCCCACTCGGCTCCCTCCTCGGCGGATTCCTCGCTGAGGCGTGGGGGTTGCGCACCAGTCTCCTGGCGACGGCCGCAGGCATGATGCTGTCCCCGGTGGTGATGGCCTTGTCCCCGCTCGCACGCCTTGGACGGACGCTTCCGACCGCGCAGAATGCGCCGCTGACGGCTGGCCTCCCCGAGGTCCACGAGTCCGGCAGCTGCCCTTCAGGTGACGTCGAGTGACCTGCACCCTGCAGTTCCAACTCCTCGGGCTCGAAGCCCGCCGGGAGCCTGCCCAATAAGTCGGACGAGCAGCCTAGGCGTGCTGTTCGACTGCCCTGAACCAGGTCTCCAGCGCCTCGTACAGGCCATCGCCCGTGGTGCCTTGCCAGGCAACGTAGCAGTCGGGACGGAGAAGCAGTGCGGTGTCGAGTTCAGGGACGGTCACGGTGTCGACAAGCGATGCCCAAACTCCCGTATCGAGGGTGCCGGTGGGGTCCAGAAGGAGTGGGCGGCCGGTGCGGGTCGATTCGCGCAGGCCCGGCACGTCCGGCGCCCATCGGCCGACGAGCGGTCCGGTTGCCGACCCCATGTCGTAGGTGATGTCCGCGCCGGAGAGCAGATTCGCAATGTGCTGCCGTGTCGCAGGCTGGGCGAGCAGCTCGCCGAACAGTTCACGCAGCGCTGTCACCTCGCTGCCCGGGCGAATCAGCAACGACTGCGCCTGAGTGTGCATGGCGACCCGGCGCGCCACCGGGGACCGCTCGGACTCGTAGGTGTCCAGAAGCCCCTCGGGTGCGTGGCCGCGCAGTTCCGCGGCCAGCTTCCAACCGAGATTCACCGCATCCTGCAGGCCCAGGTTGAGCCCTGGTCCCCCGATCGCCGAGTGCACGTGCGCGGCATCGCCGAGCAGGAATACGCGGCCTGTACGGTATTGCGACGCGATCCGGGTGTTGCCGCCGAGCAGTCGCCTCATCAGGTGTGGTCCCGGGCCGGTCGGCGGGTGGAGCGGCAGGTTCGCGCCGAGCACCCGGGAGGCGCTGGCCCGAAGCTCGTCGAGCGTCGCCTCACCCTCGGCCGGCTGCTCCCACTCCGTCGTGCTGATCAGCGGAGCTCCGCCCGGGAACGGCGCCCAGGTGATCAGGCCACGCTCAGTACGCAGGTGTCGGAACGGCGGTATGACACCGAAGCCGGGTACGCGCAGGCCGCCATCAGCACCGACCATCTCCAGGGGGACGCTCACGTGTCCGGTGCGCGACACCGAGGCATCCGTTGTCACGCCGGGAAACTCGATTCCGGCGAGCTTGCGGACCGCGCTGTGCCCACCGTCGGCGCCGATCAAGAACGCCGCTTCGACCGGTTTTCGCCCGCGCAGCTCGACCGTCACCGACTCTTCGCCTTGCGCCAGGCCGGTGACCTCGTGCCCACGGCGAACCTCGACGCCGAGTTCGGCCGCGCGCTCAGCGAGTATCTGCTCGACTCTGCGCTGCGGCACCGCCAACGTGTGGAGCGGGTTGTCCGGCAGGTCGTTCAGGTCGAGTGGGAACGCGCCGAAAACGAACCCGGGCGCTGGCTCGGGTGTGGCACCGGGTGCGGTCAGCCGCTCGTACAGTCCGCGCCGGTCAAGCATGCGGACGACCTGGCCGACCAGACCGTTCGCGCGCTGCTCGCCGGAGGGTTCGGTGAGGCGTTCCAGGACGAGCGGGCGCACGCCGGCCAGGGCGAGTTCGCAGGCGAGCATCAAGCCGTTCGGTCCGGCGCCCGCGACGACGACGTCAATCATGGACGAATTCCTTTCCGGGCAGAGGACATCGGCCCGACCGCCCGCCGGGCTTTCCGTGCACAGTGGGTTGCTAGGGGGTTGGCAGACCCGCCGCGATCCGGGCGAGGGCATCTGCGAGCAGGCGCCCCACCGGGACGGGCGGATCGGTGCGGAGGTGGTGTGCCATGGCGGCGTTGGTGGCAGCCATGACCGCGGAGGCGACGAGGTGTGGGTACAGGTCCTGTTTCAGGTCGGTACCAGTGCGGTCGGCGATGGCCGTGGCGATCTCAGCCTCGGCGATAGCCCCGGCCCGCAGCATCTCGCCTTGCAGGGCCGGTTCGGCGACCATCATGCGCACGCCCGCCGTCCACTTCGCCGCGTCGGGCACAGGGTGAGCGGCCGCCGCGGTGTCCGGTTCGAACTGCGGCAGCACCGCGCGAGTGATCGCGTCCCACAGCGGCTCTGCCGGGCGCTCGCGCAGCGCTTCCGCGATGCGCAGGCAACGGTCGAGATGGCGGGCGACGATCGCCTCGCCCTTGCTGGAGAAGTAGTTGTTGAACGTGCGCGGCGAGACACCGGCGGCCTCGGCGATGTCCTCGACTTTGACGTTGTCGAGCCCGCGCTCGACGACCAGTCGCAGTGCCGCCCAGCTGAGCGCGGCACGTGTCTCGGCCTTCTTCCGTTCTCGCAGCCCCATACAACAACAGTAGCTAAAATTGCGTTACACGCAAATATGCGTGCAGCGCAAGATTCTGCCCGCCTGGCTCGTCCTACTCGCCGATGGCCGGGCGGCCCGCGCAGGCGCTGATCTCCGAAGGTGCGGCACCCGGGACCGCCTCGGAGGATGAAGGCATGCGCAATGAACGTCTTCCGTTGCGCCCCGGCGTCGGCGGCCGGAAGGCACTGCGGGGTTGGACCCAGCCGGTCGTGTGTGGCTGTGTACTCCTGCCAGGGGTACTCCTGCTAGGGCTTTTCCTCCTCGTCATCGTCGATGTCGTCTCCTGGTGGTTCGCGACCAGAACGTGGAAGTGGCCCGGCGCCGGCGGCTGACCGAACGCCTTCGTGCGCGCCTTCGTCCTGATCAGCCGGGTGACCGGCCGGTTTCGCGCAGAAGCCGGCGGCGTTCGGCGTAGGCGAGGTCGTCGCGCCAGAGGCGGCCGGCGGCGGCGCGGATCAGGGGCCTGATGACCGGGGCGGCGCTGCGGGCGAGCCCGAAGCCACGCCGCTGGGAAGTGGCCAGTACGGCTTCGAAGACCAGAGTGCGTGGTCGGCCGCGGTCGTCAGGGCCCAGAGGCGTGGCGTGGGTTTCGACGACCGAACCTTCGCCTTCGCCGTGCGTGATGCGCATGAGCACGGTACGGGGTTCGGGGGCGGTGAACTCGGCGCGAACCGGCACGACGATGCGGCGGGTGAGGCGGAAGGACACGTCCACGACGAATCGGTCTGTGTCGTCCGTCTCGGCCGGTGCGTCGACGACGGTGAGGTCGACGAAGGTGTGCGGGTGGAACCAGGCTCCGTGCCAGGGATCGAGACGGTTGGCGATCACGTCTTCCGGCTCGCAGACTCCGACACCGTGCCACACGGCCTGGAGGGCCGTCGGCAACGCAGGTCTTGTAGGTACCACGGGAGCCTCTGTGGGGGGCTCGCCGCCGACGGCGTCGAGGCGCACCCACACCAGCACACCGTCGTCGTGCACCGGCAGAGGTTCCCACCCGGCGTACCGGGCACCGTCCAGGGTGAGGCCGTGCCAGTGGCAGACGAGGGTGCCGCAATGCACGGGGCTGTCGGCCAGCGGCGCACCGAGATGCGGACAGACGCCCGGCCCGCCTACCAGACGCCCGTCGGCGTCCCGCCACACCACCACCTCCGTGCCGCCGACAGTGCGGGACAGCGGGCGGGTGGGGCGCAGGTCCGTGACGGCGCCGACGACGAACCAGTTGCCGGACGGCCGTGCCGCGGCTCGTTCGACGGCGGACGAGATGACCGCGGGCCGTGCCTCGCGCCAGGTGGGCCTTTGCCGCTCCCACGGGAGCGACCCGCGCCGCGGCCGCAGCGGATACCGGCCCCGGGAGGGCGCCGAGCCCGGGTTCATCCCGCCTCCTTCACGTCGCCCCACGGCACGGAGGTCTGCCTCGGTGCCACGGCGCCCGCAGCTCGCCGCCTGCCGCGTCGGCTCGTGAGGCGTGCGGCCGTGACCCGGACGAGGCCGTCCGCCGCGATGGCCGCGCGCCGACGGCGGGGCACCACGGCGCGCCGGTGCAGCACCGCGTAGCCGTCGTGTGCGATGGCGTCGAGGATGTTCTGGTAGAGGATGTAGGCGGTACGGATGCAGGGCCGGGCCAGCGGGTCCAGCATCGCCAGACCCGGCGCGGCCTGACGGTAGACCGTCCGGGTGAGATCCTCGGCGGCCCGTAGCGCGGAGGTGATGCGGGGGTCGTCCTGCCCGGTGCGCCTGCTCCACTGCATCAGGGTTCGGTCGACGCCGTGGGCAGAGAGCAGGTCGGTGGGCAGGTACACGCGGCCGCGGTCCAGGTCCTCGCCGACGTCGCGGAGGAAGTTGGTCAGCTGGAAGGCGACTCCGAGGGCGGCCGCGTGCGGGGCGGCTTCCGCGCGGGGGCTCACGGTGCCGAGTACCGGCAGCATCTGCAGGCCGATGACCGCGGCCGATCCGTGCATGTAGGCGCGCAACTCGTGGTAGGTGGCGTACTCGGTGACCGTCAGATCACTGCGCATGGAGGTCATGAAGTCGGTGAAGTACGCGGGGTCGATGGCGTAGCGCGCGGCGGTGTCGGCGACGGCCGCCACGACCGGTTCGTCGGTGGTGCCGGTGCCGCGGTGGTCGGCCAGGGCTCGGCGCAGTCGGGCGTCGAGCCGGGCGAGGGCCGCGGCACGGTCGGTGCGGTCGGCCTGGGCGCCGAGGTCGTCGACGATGTCGTCGGCCCACCGGGCGAATCCGTAGAGGGCGTGCACGGCCGGTCGGCGGTCGAGGGGCAGCAGGCGGGTGGCCAGGAAGTAGGTGCGTCCGTGGCGCGCGTTGAGGCGGCGGCAACGGGTGTAGGCAGCGCGCAGTACCGGGTCGGTGATGCCGGCGGCGTCCAGTTCGCGCGTGGTCATGGGCGGCTGCCTTGGGCTGCCGTGAGGGTGGAGGAAGTGCGTGAACGGCCCTGGCGGGGTGCGCCGGTGATGCGGGCGGCGGCCAGTCTGCCGGAGATCAGGACGGTCGGCACTCCGACGCCGGGGGTGGTGCCGCAACCGGCCAGCACCACGTTGTCCGTGCTGCGTACGAGGTTGCGAGGGCGGAACGGGCCGGTCTGGGAGAACGTGTGGGCCACGGAGAACGGGGTGCCTGCGGCGTGGTCCTGGGCCGTCCAGTCGGCGGGTGTCACCAGGCTCTCCTCGTCGATGTGCCTGGCGATGCCGTCGAACCCGCGGGTTTCCAGGACGGCGAGGAGGCCGTCGCGGTAGCGGGGCCCGAGGTCGTGCCAGGCCGTGGCCGACGGCCCGACGTCGGTGTTGGGGCAGGGGGCCAGGATCTGGTGCAGGTGTCTGCCTGCGGGGGCCAGGGCCGGGTCGCTGGCCGTGGGGCGGGTGATGAGGAGGGACGGGTCGGTCATCAGGGTGCCGCTTCTGGTGAGTTCGTCGAAGGTCCGGTGCCATGCGGTGCCGAAGGAGAGCGTGTGATGGGCGAGGTGCGGCCAGGTCCGGTCCGTGCCCAGGTGCAGGACGACGGCCGAGGGCGCGTGCCGCAGCCGGAGCGGGCGGCGGGGCCGGCGGCCCAGTAGCCGGTGGACGGTCGGCAGCTCAGGGGTGAGGACGACCGCGTCGCAGGGGATCCGCTCCTGGGCGGTGACCACGGCCGTGACTCGGCTGCCGGACCGCTCCAGGCGCGTGACCTCACAGCCGAGGCGGAGGTCGGCGCCGGCGCCGACAGCGGCGTCGGCCATGGCACGGGGCAGGGCGTGCATGCCGCCGCGCGGGAAGTACACGCCCGCCACGGTGTCCATGTAGGCGATGACGGCGTAGGCGGCCAGGGCGCGGGCCGGTGCGACACCGGCGTACAGGGACTGGAAGGAGAAGACCCGCTTCACACGCTCGTCGCTCAGGAACCGGCCGATGCGCGCGTCGAGGCGGCCGAACCCGCCGAGTGCGGCCAATCGGGCCAGGTCGGGAGTGAGCAGGTCCAGCGGGGAGTCGAAGTTGGCGTCGATGAACCGGCGCATCTGGACGGCGTACAGCTGCTTCAGCCAGGCACGCAGCCGCCGGTACCCGGCCGCCTCGCGCGGTCCGGCGAACCGTTCGATCTCGGCCTCCATGGCGGTGGCGTCCGTATGCACGTCGAGCGTGCTGCCGTCGGCGAAGCACGCCCGGTAGGCGGGGTGCAGAGGTAGCAGCTCGACGTGGTCGCTCAGCCGGTCACCCACGGCCGCGAACGCCTCGTCGGCCAGGTGGGGCATGGTCAGGACGGTGGGGCCGGTGTCGATCCGATAGCCGCCGCGCTCCAGTCGGCCGGCGCGGCCGCCGGGCAGGTGGTCCCGTTCCACGACCGTCACTCGCCGTCCGGCCCCCAGCAGGTGCAGCGCGGCCGACAGGCCCGACAGGCCTGCGCCGACCACCACGACATGGTCGCTGCGCCCGGTCACCGTACGCATCAGCGCCACCTCTCTGCCGGGCGCAGCAGCACGGCGTCCGGTTCTGCCGCGTCGCTGGAAGCGGGCATGGCCTGCTCGGTGTCGGTCATGACGCCGGCTGCCGCGCACAGCAGGTCGCCCAGCCGCCGGTGGCCGGGGTCCCGCAGGCCGACGCCGTTCAGGTGGCGCAGGCTGCGCGCGGCCAGCTGCTCGATACGGCGCTCGACCGTGGCCCGGGCGCCGGTGCGGATGAGCACCTGCTGTACTTCCGTCAGTTCCGATTCCGTCAGCCGGCCCGCCCCCACACAGCGGTCCAGCACGGACAGCGCCTCCATGTCGCCGGCCGAGCAGACTCGGTGCCTGGCCACGGCGACGAGGTAAGTGGGCTTGCCCTGCCGGATGTCGTCGCCGGTGGGTTTGCCGGTGACGTGCGGTTCGGCGAAGACGCCCAGCAGGTCGTCCCGCAGCTGGAAGGCGATGCCCGAGCAGCGTCCCGCCGCGGACAACGCCGTGGTGGTCCGGGGGTCGGCCTGCGCGAGCGCGGCACCGAGGACGATCGGTCGTTCCACCGAGTACAGAGCGCTCTTCAGGTACGCGACGCGCACGGCGGTGACCGCGGAGCGCGTGGTGGTCGCCTGGCCGTGCAGGTCCAGGTACTGGCCTGCCACCATCTCGGTACGCAAGGCACGCCAGATCGCCGCGACCGCGTCCCCGGCGGCCAGGCCCGGTACGGTGCCGGAAACGACATCGTCCGCCCAGGCCAGCGCCAGGTCACCGATCAGAATCGCCGCGGCCTTGCCGAAGCCGCGGTTCGTGCTGCCGCATACCCGGGCGTACTGCCGTGCGATGTCCACGTGGACGGAGGGCCGTCCGCGACGCCGGTCGGAGTCGTCCATCACGTCGTCGTGCACCAGGGCGCAGGCCTGGATCAGTTCGAGTGCGGCCGCGATGCGCAGGGCGGCCTCAGCCTGTGCCCGTTCGCCGCCGCCGCAGGCGCGCAGCGCCCACCACAGGAACTGCGGTCGTCTGCGCTTGCCGCCGGCCAGGGTGAAGGCGGCCAGCCGTGCCGCCAGGTCCTGGCCGAACAGAGGGTCCAGGGACGAGGCGTGGGCGAGACGTTCGTCCAGGATCTGCCCCAGGCATCCTTCGACGGCAGCCGGTACGTCGGCGTCCACCGCCTCCGCGTACGGGGCGCTCGCGGATTCCGCCGCTCCCGTCCCCGTCCCCGTCGCCGGCGCCGCGACGGAGCCCCGGGCCTGGTGGACCGCTCGTGAACCGGGGGGAGGCCTGTCACGCGTACCCCGCCGGGCGCTGCTGGGGCGCATTCGGATTCCTCTCGTCGGCCGAGGGCAAGGCTGTTCACATGCATTCGGCCGGAGACGGCCCACCGGATGCAGGACTACCGGATGCAGGACTTCGCCGAGCGGCGACCAGGCGGCGTCCGCAGGACACCGAGGAAGCGCCCCACAGCACACCACCGGATCGAACGGCGTCACCACGACACCTCTTCCACCCAGGAACGCCGGCCAACGGACTCTTCGCCTGATGGGACGCGTCGGCCACCCCACCAGCGGGCGCCCAGCAGGGGCATGTCCAGCGCGGCACGCATCCGCGGACGGCCGCGCCGCGGAATGCTCTGCACAGCGCCCGGCGCCGTCGGGCCATGGGACACGCGCGCCTCGCGGTGTCGTGAAGGAGGCCTGTGACCGAGACGGACGTGGCGATCGTCGGTGCGGGAGCGGCGGGACTGTCGTTGGCACACCGCCTCTCCCTCGGCACGCCGACGCGGCCCGCCCCCTCCGTCGTACTGATCGCGCCACCGGCCGGCCCTCTCCAGCCGCCGCCACGCACCTGGTGCTTCTGGGAAACAGGCTCCGGCCCCTACGACGCCGCGGTGACGGCGTCCTGGGAATGGCTGCGGATGACCGACCGGCACGGAGCGGCGGCTCGACGGCGCATCACACCGATGCGCTACAAAATGATCCGATCCGACGACTTCCAGACGCTGATCGACCGCGAGCTGAAAGCGCGTACGCGCGTGCACCGGTTGCAGGCCACCGTCGACGACATCACGCCCCAGCCTGACGGCACCGCCCGGGTCCGGGCCGTCGACGCCGACGGCACACCAGTGACGGTGGACGCGCGCTGGGCCTTCGACTCCCGCCCCCCGCAAGACCTGCCCGCCGCCCGCACGCATCTGCTGCAGCACTTCAGGGGCTGGTTCCTGCGCACCGAGCGGCCGTCATTCGACACCGAAGTGGTCGACCTGATGGACTTCCGCACCCCTCAGCCCGCCCGGGGACTGTCCTTCGGATACGTACTGCCCACCAGTCGGCGCACCGCCCTGGTCGAATACACGGAATTCGGGCCGGCCCCCTTGAGCTCGGACGCCTACGACGCCGCGCTCCACCACTACACACAGCGCGTACTCCGGCTCGGCGCGATACAGGTGCTGTCTTCGGAGACCGGAGTGATCCCCATGACCGACGCCCCCTTCGCCAGGCAGAGCGCTGCGTCGGTGTTCCGGATCGGCACTGCGGGTGGGGCGACACGCCCCTCCACCGGTTACACCTTCGCGGCCATCCAACGTCAAGTGGACGCCGTCGCACGATCGGTGCGCACCGGCCGCCGCCCGGTGCCGCCACCCGCGTATCCGGCCAGGTCGCGCACGATGGACGCCATCCTGCTCCGCGCGCTGGCCACGGGGCGGATCGACGGCACCGACTTCTTCTACCGCCTGTTCACGCGCGTCCCCCCGCGGCGTCTGCTGCGCTTCCTCGACGGGCGCACCCGCCTGTACGAGGACTTCGCGATCGGCCTGCGTACCCCCGTCCCCTCCATGCTGCGCACGGCGGCCGAACTGCCCTGGCTGCCCCGTCGCCCCGCCCCCAACGGACACCCTCAGGAGTGAGCCCATGGCCCTGCTGCGCGGAGCGGAACTGGCCGCCGCCTTCGATCAAGGCGCCCTCGCCTACGACCGCCTGGTCGCGCTGAATCCCGGATACCACGCCCATCTGCGCCGCTCCGCCCGGCGGCTAGGCCTCGCGGACGGTGGTGCCGGTCGCCGGGTGCTCGACCTCGGATGCGGCACGGGCGCGTCCACCGCCGCGCTCGTGTCCGTGCTGCCGCGAGCGGAGGTCATCGGAATCGACGCGTCGGCAGGCATGCTGGAACGAGCCCGCGCCAAGCACTGGCCGCCCACCGTCACCTTCGCCCACGCCGCTGTCGAAGAGCTGCCCGGGACGGCGGTGAACGGGCCGTTCGACGCCGTCTTCGCCGCATATCTGTTCCGCAACGTCGCCGACCCGGACGCCGTGCTGCGCATGGTGCACCACCTGCTGGTACCGGGCGGCCGGATCGCCGTGCACGACTACGCGCTCAGCGGCCGTCGCCTCCATCGCCTGGTGTGGACGACCGTGTGCCGAAGCGTCATCCTCCCGCTCGGCACCGTCACCCGCGACCGGAACCTCTACCGCCATCTACGGCACAGCGTCGACGCCTTCGACACCGCGCCCGCGTTCGGCGAGCGGCTCCGCCGCGCCGGGTTCGACGCGGTTCGCGTCCTGCCGCTGCCAGGGTGGCAGACCGGCATCACCCACACCTTCCTCGGCCGCCGTCCCGCCCAGCCATCGGGCGGCGCCCGATGAGCCCGCAGCGTGCGCAGCGGGCTCGGCGACACGGGCTCGACCGACGTGCCTGTGTCATCCAGCCCCGGCCCGGGCGGTCCCGGATCGAGGGCGATCCGCCGTCGACCGCGGTGATCGGCGGCGGCATCGCCGGACTGGCGGCGGCGACCGCACTCGCCGAGCGGGGCGTCCGCGTAACGCTGTACGAGCGTGAGCCGCATCTGGGCGGCCGTCTCGCCGGTTGGCCCATCACCCTCGCCGACGGCACACCCGCCACCATGAGCCGCGGGTTCCACGCCTTCTTCCGCCAGTACTACAACCTGCGCGGGCTCCTGCGCAGGACCGACCCCGGACTGGAAAGGCTGACCGCACTGCCGGACTACCCGCTGCAGCACAGCAGCGGCCTGTACGACCGCTTCCGCCACGTACCTCGCACACCCCCCTGGAGCGCCCTCGGCTTCGCCGCCCTGAGCCCCACCTTCCGTCTGCGGGACCTGTGGTCCATGAACGCGCCGGCGGCCCTGCCCCTGCTCGACGTGTGCACGCGAAGCATCCACGAACTGCTGGACCACAGCAGCGCCCACGACTTCCTCGCCGCGATCGGTTTTCCTCCCGCGGCTCGCGCTCTGGCCTTCGAGGTGTTCTCCCGTAGTTTCTTCGCCGATCCCCGACAACTGTCGGCTGCCGAGATGGCGCTGATGTTCCACATCTACTTCCTCGGCTCCAGTGAGGGCCTGCTGTTCGACGTGCCCCGTGCCCCCTACCCGCAGGCGCTGTGGGAGCCCCTCGCGCGTTACCTCACCGGACACCGGGCCGAAGTGCGGACCGCGGCCCGTGTCCGGTCGGTTCGTCCCGACCCGTCCGGCGCATTCCACGTCGTGACGGACAGTGCCGTCCACCGGCACGACGCAGTCGTCCTCGCCCTGGACACCGGCGGACTGCGGGCAGTCGTGGAGGGCTCGCCCGACCTCGGCGACGCGCGGTGGCGGGCGCGGACCGCCCGGCTGCGGACCGCTCCGCCGTTCCTGGTGTCACGCCTGTGGCTGGATCGTCCCGTCGCCGCCGACCGCCCGGGTTTTCTCGGCACCAGCGGCTACGGCTCCCTGGACAACATCAGCGTGGTGTCCCACTGGGAGGACGAAGCGGGGCGCTGGGCCGCCCGCACCGGGGGTTCGGTCGTCGAACTCCACGCCTATGCCCTGTCGGCCGACGTCGCCCGCGATCTCCAAGAGCAACGCCTCATCGAGCAACTGCACCGGGTGTATCCGGAGACCAGCGCCGCGCGGATCGTGTCCGCCCGCCATGAATGGCGAGCGGACTGTCCCCTGTTCGCCGTCGGTGGATACGCACTCCGGCCCACGGTCCGCACCCCGGACCCCCGTGTCGTCGTGGCGGGCGACCTGGTGCGTACCGGCCTGCCCGTAGCCCTCATGGAACGCGCCGCCACCTCCGGATTCCTGGCCGCGAACGCCCTGCTCGAGCAGTGGGGCGTACGCGGGCAGACCCTGTGGACCGTGCCGGACCAGGGGCGCTCTGCCCTCTTGCGGGCTCTGACGCGGAGGTTCGGGCGGACACCCGTACGGGCGGCCGCCCTTTGAGCAGTAACCCGGCTGCGGATCGAAGCCGGTGACGTGACCTGCTGGACGGTGAGGAGGTCGGCGAGGTCCA
This sequence comes from Streptomyces sp. NPDC039424, assembly GCF_055639495.1. Taxonomy (NCBI): domain Bacteria; kingdom Bacillati; phylum Actinomycetota; class Actinomycetes; order Kitasatosporales; family Streptomycetaceae; genus Streptomyces; species Streptomyces sp. NPDC039424. Next base: position 390,305 of record NZ_JBVKAI010000007.1, on the reverse strand, counting down.
GCCGGGTGAGGATCGCTTTCTCCCAGCTGCGCCAGTACACCGACGAAGTCGAGTCCGTCCGGGTCCTGTACCCGGACGGAGCGGGTCTCAGGTGGTGGTGCCGGGGGCTGGGGCCTGGCCGACGAGGTAGATCCGGTCGCGGAGTTCCGTCTCGGCCCAGTCCAGATCAGCTCGTAGGTCGAGCCAGACCCGGTCCTTGCGTTGGCCGGGCTGGTCGAGCCTGACGGCGACCCAGGAGAACGCGCCCTGGAGGATCTCCCGCTTGCGTCCGGGGCTGGTCACGGAGAGCGCGAAGGCCAGGGCGATGCCGGCCCGGGTGATGATCATGTGGCTCTCATCGTCCGGTTGGGGGCGGCCTCCGGTGAGGTAGCGCGGAACGTCGACGACCTTGATCCACTCCAGAACGGCTCCAGGGACCTGTTCATCCAAGATCCCCGCGATGGAGTCGCGCACTGCAACGGCGGGCTGTTCACCGAGCCAGTCCAGCCAGTGCTTGGAATCCGTGAGCTTGGAGAAGTCGTCCTTGGGCGGGCCGTAGTTCGGATTCTCCACGAACTCGCCGGTCAGCTTCCCGTCCTCGCCGACCCGCCAGACACCCTGGACGGCTTCCCCCGGGACGTAGCCGTTGGGGTCGCCGATGAGATCAGGGTCGATCACCGCAACCGACCCGCCCGGGTTCGCGGCCGCCTCCGCGACGAGCTCGGGCGGAGGCGATTGCAGGATGCGACGCCGCTCGGCCGATATGTCCCCCATGTGAGTACCCCTTCGCCTGGTTCGTCCGAGGAGGTCGGCACCGCCCCGCCTGGGGCATATTTCCATGAGCGCTGCCGGCCGACGTCTCAGGGGCTGGATTGAAGCCGGTTCTCATGGCGGATCGTGCGGCTGAGGCCGGTTGCGCAGCATCGCGGTGAGGTGATCAGGCGACCACCGAGTCTGCGAACCCTGACCGGTTGTGCACCGAGCCTCCCCATGCGGCAGCCAGACGTTCGGGTTCCAGGGCACCTACAGGACTCCTTCGCCGCGCCGGGCGGCCGGGTGCCGCCCGGCGCCGTGGCGCCATGACGCCGTCACCCGTGGCTTTGCTCCTCCTGGTCACCTCGGTGGACTCCCGTGACAGCACAGGCTGTGCCGTTGAGGGTGTACGCGTCCGGTGAGGCGGTGTTGCCGGTGTGGGTGGCCTGGAAGCCGATGTCGATGGACGCGCCGGGGGCGATGGTCGCGTCGTGGGGCGCGTTCGCGGCTGTCACCCGGCCGGAGACGGGCTGGTAGGCGGCGTTCCAGCCGGAGGTGATGGTCTGGCCGCCGGGCAGGGTGAAGTCCAGGGACCAGCCGTCGATCGCGGTGGTGCCGGTGTTGGTGAGGGTGATGTTCGCGGTCAGACCGGAGTTCCAGGCGCTGACGGTGTCGGTGACCCGGCAGGCCTCGGTGCCGGGCGGCGGGGTGGGGGTCTGGAACTGCGTGAAGAACTTCCACACCTCCGCCGGCAGCCAGGTCCTGGAGCCGCTGTCACCGCCGGCCCCGTCCCGCGGAGCGGCGATGTGCCCTTCGTCGAAGGCGGCCCATGCGACCGGATGCCCGGCCGAGCACCCCGAGTAGGTGGTGAGCCGGTGCGTCAGGCTGCCCTGCGCCGGCTCGGGCGGATTCTGCGCGGTGCAGCCGTTGTTCCTGACGAACCTGTCCCGCATGGCCCGTCCGCCGGAGATGCCGAGGACGCTGTCCCTGATGCCGTGCACCCCGAGATAGGCGATGGGCTGCGTGCCGCCGCTGCACCCGCTGAGCTGCCCGCCGCTCTGGACCGCGACCGCGCGGAAGACCGTCGCCCGGGAACACGCGAGCGCGTACGACATGGCGGCGCCGTAGCTGAAGCCCAGGGCGAACCGCTGTGTCGTGTCGACGCACAGGTCCGTCTCGATCCGCCTGATGATGTCGTCGACGAGGGTGACGTCTTCCCCGCCGGCGTTGGCCCACCCGTTGTTGAGGCCCTGGGGCGCGACGAAGATGGCGCTGTTGTTCGCCAGCCGCTGGAGCCCGTAGTAAGCCCAGGTGCCCGTCTCCACCGTCCGGCCCGTCGCGACGTCGCCGGCGTTGCCACCCAGCCAGTGGAACCCGAAGACCAGCCGGTACGCGCGGTTCCGGTCGTAGCCGTCCGGGATCCGCAGGATGAAGGTCCGGCTCTTGCCGTTGCTCTGGATCGTGTATGTACCGCTCGTCAAGGTGGGGGCCTTGCCGCATCCGGTGGTCGGAGCGGCGGTACCGACGTGCGCGGCGGCCGTGTCGAAGGACGTGAGCGCAGTGTTCGCACCGTGGCCGCTGCCCAGCGCCGTTCCTCCCATGGCCAGGACGAGCAGCACCGCCATCACTGCGCCCCGTAAGTGGAACCTCGGCCTCGAACTAGGCCTCGTCCTCACCCTCATCCTTGTCCTCATGCAACTCCCCTTTCTTCGTCGGATCATCGCCATGTGGTGGAGGTCCTGGGTTCCCGTCGCACCGCTGACCGGGCAGGTCACCGTCGTCCAGGCCTGCCGGCCACCGGTGTCGGGCACGCCGCAGCGGCCCCCGACCGGAGAACCTCTCCACCGCGACCGAGCGGGTGAAGCCGCCACCGCCCGGGAGTGCGCCGTTGTGGTGGGTGGTGGGTGGTGGGTGGTGACTGACGGGTGACGGTCGGCGCTCGGGAGAGGCGTGGCTCCCTCACACCCGGCTCCACTTCTGGCCGGCCCGGCCGTCGCAGGTCCACAGAACCAGCGGGGTGCCGTTCGCGGTGCCGGCCCGGTCGGCGTCGAGGCACAGTCCGGCATGGACGTTGCGGACCGAGCCGTCGGGGCCGACGGTCCACTTCTGGTTGTTCTGGCCGTTGCAGGGCCAGGTGATGACCCGGGTGCCGTTGACGGTGCCTTGGTCGTAGGCGTCCAGGCAATTGTCGCCGAAGACGCGGATCTCGCCGCCCGCCCATGTGGTCCACAGCTGGTTGGCGGCCGTGTGGCAGTCCCAGAGCAGGACGGTGGCCCCGGCGGCGGTGGAGGCGTTGTCCACGTCCACGCAGCGGCCGGAGTTGTTGCCGCGCAGCCGCGAGGTGGTGGCGGTCAGTGGGCTGCCGCCGGTCACGCGGAACACGGCCACGCCGTGCGCGGGGACGCTCGCCGAGATCTGTCCCGACGTACTCGACGTGCCGCCGGTCCACAGGTCCGTGAGGGTGAACGGCCCGCCCGTCAGGCCGACTTGAGCGGCTGTCGTGGTGACCGTCGCGGTGCCGCCGCCCCGGTTGAACAGGCCCACCGCGACCGAGCCGTCGGACAGGGGCTTGGCGAACACCTCGGTGCTGCCGTCGTCGCGCACCCTGCGCCCGCCCGCGCCCAGCGGATCCTGGTTCACCGCCAGCAGACGCGGGTTGCGCAGGATCGCGCTCACGTCGGCGGACATGGTGCGGATGTCGTTGCCGGCCATGAGCGGGGCCCCCAGCAACGCCCACAGGGCGAAGTGGGAACGGGACTCGGTCAGTGACAGGCCGGGACGGCCGACGACCAGCATGTCGGGGTCGTTCCAGTGTCCCGGGCCCGACTGCGCCGCCAGCGGCGCGGTGACGTCCAGGACGTTGCCGACGCCCATCGGGTAACTGTTGGTGTTGCCGTTCTGCCAGATGTCGAGCAGGTCCTCGGTCGTCCGCCAGAGGTCGGCGACCTCGCCCCAGTTGTACGTGGCGCCGGTGATGGCGTGCAGGCTGTTGGGGTTGATGCTGTAGACGATCGGTCGTCCGGTGGCGCGCAAGGCGTCACGCATGAGCTTGAAACGCGCGACCTGTTCGTCACGGGTACCGCTGGAGGAACACCAGTCGTACTTGAGGTAGTCGACACCCCACGAGGCGAACGTGGCGGCATCCTGGGCCTCGTGCCCCCTGCTGCCCGTGGATCCCGGGTAGCTCCCCACGGCCTGCGCGCAGGTACGCTCGCCCGGCACCTGGTAGATGCCGAACTTCAGGCCCTTGCCGTGGATGTAGTCCCCGAGAGCCTTCATCCCGCTCGGGAACTTGGCCGGATCGGCCCGCAGGTTGCCCGCCGCGTCGCGCTGTGGGTCGAACCAGCAGTCGTCGACCACCACGTACCGGTAGCCGGCGTCTCGCATGCCCGAGGACACCATCGCGTCGGCGGCCTCGCGGACCCGCGCCTCCGTGACACCGCATCCGAAGCTGTTCCAGCTGTTCCAGCCCAGCGGCGGAGTGAGTGCCGGGCTGCCGGGCGCGGCGGAGGCGGTGGAGTGGACCGAGGCCGTAAGGGATGCGGCGGCCGTCAGCGCGACGGCCGCGAAGAGGTGGAGCAGTCGTCTGCCCGGTGGTCTGGGCACCGCGGGGTCCTTTCCGGGTGGGGCGCCGTGGGCTGTCACGAGGGCGCCCGGGGAGGGCTCGGCTGGTGAGGCGATCGTCGGCAGATTGCCGCAATGGCGTTCGAAATTTCGGTCCAATTTCGGATCGCCGACCTCACGGATATTAGAGAGGCTTCCAGGAGTGTCAACACCACTCGGCTGGTCAGCCGTTCTGTCCGCACCTTGTCGGTCATCAGGGGTGAGGATCACAGCCCGCTTCGCCGATGGCGCGGTACATCCGGACATCGAAATATTTCGGCGTCACCATCGAATCATGCGAGGCGTATTGACGGGAACTGTCGGCCTCGTATCATCCAGGTTGCTCGATGAGTCGATTGGCGTTCGCAATACCGAACCTCATGGGATCCTCCGCCACCACAGCGCTCCCTCGCAGAGAGATCGACACATGGACATGTCATGCCCTGATCAAGCTCCGGGCCGACGCCTAGTGCTGGCCACCGCCACCGGCCTGGTCACCGGCGCCCTGCTTCCGCCCACCCCCGCCCGCGCGGCCGCCGCGGCGTTCACGAACCCGGTGATCTGGCAGGACTTCGCGGACATCGACGTCATCCGCGTCGGCGCCACCTACTACGCCTCGGCGTCGACGATGCACTACTCGCCCGGGGCGCCCGTCCTGCGGTCGTACGACCTGATGAACTGGGAGATCGCCGGTCACTCGGTGCCCGTGCTCGACTTCGGCGCCAAGTACGACCTGAACGGCGCCCGTGGCTACGTCCGGGGCATCTGGGCGTCGTCGCTGGCCTACCGGGCGAGCAACAGGACCTTCTACTGGCTCGGCCAGATCGACTTCGCCAGGACGTACATCTACACCGCCACCGCCGTCGAGGGTCCGTGGAGCCGACTCACGACGATCAGCACGCCCTACTACGACGCGGGGCTGCTCGTCGACAGCGACGACACCCTCTACGTGGCGTACGGGAACACCACCATCAGCGTGGCCCAGCTCTCGGCCGACGGCCGCAGCCAAGTCCGCACGCAGCAGGTGTTCACCACGCCGTCGAGTGTCGGCACCCTCGAGGGCTCCCGCTTCTACAAGATCAACGGACAGTACTACATCTTCCTGACCCGCCCCGCGAACGGCCAGTACGTCCTGAAGTCGTCGAGCGGTCCCTTCGGTCCCTACACGATGCGGCAGGTCCTCCTCGACCTGCGCGGGCCGATCACCGGCGGCGGCGTCCCCCACCAGGGCGGGCTGGTGCAGACGCAGAGCGGCGCCTGGTACTACATGGCCTTCGTGGACGCGTACCCCGGCGGCCGGGTGCCGGTCCTCGCGCCCGTGACCTGGACCCCGGACGGCTGGCCCGTCGTGCAACTCGTGAACGGCGCGTGGGGCACCTCGTATCCCAGCCCGGCCGTGCCCGCTCCACCCCGCCAGGTCACCCCGATGATCGGCGTCGACACGTTCGACGGCACGAGCCTCAAGCCGAGGTGGGAGTGGAACCACAACCCGGACAACACCAAGTGGTCGGTCAACAACGGGCTGACCTTGCGGACCGCGACCGTCACCAACGACCTGTACTGGGCACGCAACACGCTCACGCACCGCATCCAGGGCCCCACCTCGACCGCCACGGTCCAGCTCGACTTCTCCGCGATGCGGGACGGCGACCGGTCCGGACTCGCACTGCTGCGTGACTCCTCCGCCTGGATCGGGCTCAAGCGCGAGGGCGGTGCGACACGGGTGGTCATGGCCAACGGACTGACCATGGACGGCAACTGGAACACCACCGGCACCGGCACGGAGGTCGCGAGCGCCAGTGTGTCCGGCAGCCGCGTCTGGCTGCGCGCGGCCGCGGACATCCGCCCCGGCACGGCACGCCCCGGAACCTTCTCCTACAGCACCGACGGCACCGACTTCATCCGCCTCGGCCCCTCCTTCTCCATGGGCAACGACTGGCGCTTCTTCATGGGCTACCGATTCGCCCTCTTCAACCACGCCACCCAGGCGCTCGGCGGCGCGGTCCGCGTCCTGCGGTTCGAACTGTCCACGCCCTGACCCGATCCGACCGATCGCATCAACCCAACCCCCCGCCAACCGTACGAGGAGAACCATGAACCCGCTGAAACGGCTCAGCTGTCGCCGAGCCTCGGTGTTACCCCTGCTGGCCGTGGCCGCCCTGGTGACGCCGACGGCCGCGACCGCCGCTCCCGACGCCGTCCGGGCCTCCACACTCGGCGCACAAGCCGCCCAGTCAGGACGGTACTTCGGGGCCGCGGTGGCCGCCGGAAAGCTCGGCGACGGCACGTACACCGCGATCCTGGACCGCGAGTTCAACTCGGTCACCCCTGAGAACGAGATGAAGTGGGACACGACCGAGCGGTCTCGCGGCTCGTTCAATTTCGGCCCCGCCGACCAGATCGTCAACCGCGCAACGGCCCGCGGTCAGCGCGTGCGCGGCCACACCCTGGTGTGGCACTCCCAACTGCCCAGCTGGGTCAGCTCCATCACGGACGCGAACACCCTGCGCAGCGTGATGAACAACCACATCACCACCGTGGCGAACCACTACAAGGGCCGGATCCACTCGTGGGACGTGGTCAACGAGGCCTTCGCCGACGGCGGCAGCGGCCAGCACCGCCCCTCGGTGTTCCAGAACCTGCTGGGCGACAGCTTCATCGAGCAGGCCTTCCGCACCGCGCGGTCGGCCGACCCGGCGGCCAAGCTCTGCTACAACGACTACAACATCGAGAACTGGAGCGACGCGAAGACCCAGGGCGTCTACCGCATGGTGCGTGACTTCAAGGCGCGCGGGGTGCCCATCGACTGCGTCGGCTTCCAGGCCCACTTCGGCGCCGGTGGCCCGCCGTCGAGCTTCCAGACCACGCTGGCGAACTTCGCCGCTCTCGGCGTCGATGTCCAGATCACCGAACTGGACATCGCCCAGGCGCCGACGACGGCCTACGCGAACACGGTGAGGGCCTGCATGAACGTGGCGCGCTGCACCGGCATCACCGTCTGGGGCATCCGCGACAGCGACTCCTGGCGCAGCGGGGAGAACCCGCTGCTGTTCGACCGCAACGGCAACAAGAAAGCGGCCTACCAGTCGACGCTCACCGCGCTGGGCGGCACGGCGGCGGCCCGCGGCGCAACCTCGCCCCGGTCCTCCGCAGCGCTGCCCTCCACCTTCTCCTGGAGCTCCAGCGGCGCCCTGATCGCGCCGAAACCGGACGCGACCCACAACATCGCGGGGATCAAGGACCCGTCGGTCGTCTACTACAACGGCAAGTACCACGTGTTCGCGAGCACCGCGAGCTCCGCCGGCTACAACCTCGTGTACCTGAGCTTCTCCGACTGGTCGCAGGCGGGTTCCGCCACGCACCACTACCTGGACCGCACCGCCATCGGCACCGGTTACCGGGCCGCACCCCAGGTCTTCTACAACGCCCCGCAGCGCCTGTGGTACCTGGTCTACCAGACCGGCAACGCCTCGTACTCCACCAACCCCGACATCAGCAACCCCAACGGGTGGAGCGCACCGCGCAACTTCTACTCGTCGATGCCGGACATCATCAGGCAGAACATCGGCAACGGCTACTGGGTCGACATGTGGGTGATCTGCGACAGCGCCAACTGCTACCTGTTCTCGTCCGACGACAACGGGCACCTCTACCGTTCCCAGACGACCGTCGGCCAGTTCCCGAACGGTTTCACCAACACCGTCATCGCGGCCCAGGACTCCAACAGGTACGCCCTGTTCGAAGCGAGCAACGTGTACAAGGTGCAGGGCAGCAACCAGTACCTGTTGCTCGTCGAGGCCATCGGCTCGGACGGCCGGCGCTACTTCCGCTCCTGGACGACCAGCAGCCTCGCCGGCTCGTGGACACCGCTGGCCGCGTCCGAGAGCAACCCGTTCGCCAGGGCGACCAACGTGAGCTTCCCCGCCGGAGCCTGGACCCGGGACATCAGCCACGGTGAGATGATCCGCGCGGGCTACGACCAGACGATGACCATCCCCTCCTGCAAGCTCCAGTACCTGTACCAAGGCATGAACCCCAATGCGAGCGGCGACTACAACAACCTGCCGTGGCGACTGGGCTTGCTCACCCAGACCAACTCGACCTGCTGACCGGTTGACGACATGGGCCCCGTCGCTCGCGCGGGGCCCATGTCCCGTACCGGTCACAGGGCGGATCGAGCAGCTCTCCTCGATCGGCACGCGCTGGACGTAGGCGTCGCCAGGCGACTCAGGGGAGGCCGGATCTCTCCGCCCGTGCCCTGGAGCAGGCAGCTTTCGTGGACTTCACGGCTCGTCGCTGATGACCCCAAGCAGCTCACAGCGGCTGAACAGACCTTCCCGCCCCTCGTCACCCGGCAGGACCCGGCCCAGCTCGTCGGCATGGCTGCCGGGCCGTGTCCTGCCGGGTCTCATCCAGCGGCCGTTTTGGACTCAGCCACCGCTCTTGCGTCGGAACGACCGCTGGTTCGCAGCCGGGCCGTGCGCGCCGCGGATCTTTGACGCGTCGGTGTTCGCAGCGAGGTCGGCGGCGTCCGCCTGCATACCGCGCTTGCGCGCCAGTGCCTCCCGAAACTTGCGCTTCAGGTCGTACTGGCCGTTGTCGTCGGGAGAGAGGGCAGGGCTCTCGGCGTCAGCCGACTCCGAACCTTCTTGTGATGGAGACTCTGCGGCCATGGTGACCTCCTGGGTTCGGGCAGTGGAGATCACAGCTTGTCATGCCGGGCACCGCATGAGGCGCCCATGGCCGACATCGCCAGCCGCCGTCGCTGGTGGCTATCACGCAGGCGGCCAGGCCGACGACCGGACGCCCCTTGCCATTCCGCGGCGCCCACCGGCTGGCGCACAACCCTTGGGCAGGTACCTGCGCCGGAGCGTCGAACCCGGGAGCGTCAGGTGATTCGCCGGCCCATCTTTGCGGACTGCCGGTGGTGTCCCTTCGTGTCCCACCACTCTTCCAGATGGACACGGACGAGATGCACGAACTGCCGGAGTCGGTCGGGAGGCGGCGCGGGCGAAGTGAGCACATCCACCCAGGACTTGTCGTCCCAGGGCAGAGTGACCACCCACCGCTCATCCGGGTGGCCTCGGCGGCCCACAGTCAGCCAGTACGTCAACGTCGCGCTGCGGTCCGGATGGTGCTCGACCGACATCGTGGTGACGTCAAAACGGAGTCCGTCAGCGGTGACGTACGAGCGACTCAGGGCCTGCTCGGCCGGTGTCTGTTCCTCCATGGTGACCAACCACTCTTTCACCTCGGCCCACGCCCCAACACGGCGGGGCGACCCGGGCGGGAAGTCCGTCGGCAGCAGGCAACGCGGCTCGCCGTGCGGCAGCTCGCGCCGCTGAGCGGCCTGCTGCGCGCCGTGCGACGCCGCGACGACCGCGAAGCTGTGCTCCTGCCCCACCCGCTGGTTTGCGTACGCCGGCTGGTGACGAGCCGGGTCAGCGCATCTCAAGGCTGGTGAACGTCGGCAGGCCGGCGGTCGTACGCATGGCCGGTCGACGCGGGGACCACTGACGTGGTGAGAAGGGAGTCGTCCTCGGTGCGGGCGCCGGGCAGCCGATGGCGGGCGGCGATGAGGGCGGCGTCGATGTCCTTGGTGCCGGTCGCCACGCACAGCGTGTAGGTGACGTCCTCCATCCGCCGGCGCACCTGCGCACTGCCGTTCTCGGCGTGCAGGACGCGCAGCGTCTCGTACTGCTCCACCAGGTTCTTCAGCACGGCCGGGTGTGCCATGAGCATCAGGAGTCTCCCCTTGTCACTGCAAGTCGCATGGGTCATACGCGGACTCGTGTGCCCCAGGTCCCGACCGCCATTCCCAGTGTCTCGGGCGCGCCGCCAAGGCCCGGTCTGCCGGCGCCAATACTCAGCCGGGCAAGGCACTGAGCTCGCCGCCGTCCGCGCACAGGATGGAGCCGTTGACGTAGCTGCCGGCCGGGCCGACCAGGAACGAGACGATGTCGGCGATCTCACTGGGATCGCCCGCCCGGCCACGCGCGTTGGTCTTGTCCAGGAGCGCGGTGTGCTCGCCGAACATCGCCGAGGTGCCCTCTGTGTGGACGGGGCCCGGAGACACGGCGTTGACACGTACGCCGGACGGGCCGAACTCGGTGGCCCAGTACGGGTGAGGATCTCCACACCGGCCTAGGAGGCACCGTAGACCGCGCCGATCGGAGCGGGCATGCGCGCCGCACTCGACACCAGCACGATCGATCCCTGTCCGCGCTGGACCATGCCGGGCGCCAGCGCACCGACCAGCAGGAACGGGGCCCGCGTATTGACCGCGATCTGCCGGTCGAAACTCGCGGCGTCGGTCGCGGGGGTCGGCGCGCACCCTGTCGGGCCAGGCTTTGCGCGAGGGCCTTGCCGATACCCGACGTCGCTCCGGTCACCAGTGCGGTGCTGCCCTGCAAAGCGGTGCTGATGTTCGGTGAGCGCACCGACTTCCGAAAACGACAAGCGGCGCGGCAAGGCCGAGGACCCGGCGCTGGAGACCGACCTGGGCTGGGCGATCCGCATGGTCTCCGCCGCGTCCCGCCGCGTCGCCACCGAATCCGTCTCCGAACTGCCAGGAGGACCAGGCGGCTGCCTCGTACTGGTCGCCCTGGCCGGCGGCGAACCACCCTCACAACTCGCTCTCGCCAAAGAGGTCAGGCCGGCTCAAGCAGGTACGACACGGTCTGTCCGCCGCCGAAGCACGTCTCCTCGCCGAACACATTGCGAGCCGGTTCAGCGGCGTGGCCGTCCTGGCCGCAACCTTGCGCCGCTTCCTGCATGCTGCGGTCGGGCGAATGTCTGTGGCGTGGCCGGAGAGGAACATGATGGGTATTCAGACGTCCATCCTGTTGCGCGAAGCGGCATTTCATGGCCTGTTCCAGGGGCCGGTACGTTCGGATTCATGAAGTGGAATTTTCAGACGGCCGAAAAACTCATGGCTGCCTTACGTGCCGGTGAAGTGACCTCGGCGGAACTGACCGACGAGGCGATCGCCGGTATCGAGCGGGACGACAAGGCGATCAACGCGATCTGTGTGCCGGACTTCGACCGTGCACGGGCCGCCGCGCGCGATGCCGACCAGGCGCGCGCCCGCGGTGAGGACCGGTCGCTGCTCGGCATTCCGGTGACGGTCAAGGAGTCCTACAACGTCGCCGGGCTGCCCACGACATGGGGCATACCGCTGCACCGGAACTACATGCCGGCCGAGGACGCGGTGCAGGTGTCGCGACTCAAGGCCGCGGGCGCGGTGGTGCTCGGCAAGACCAATGTGCCGTTGGGGCTGCAAGATGTGCAGAGCTTCAACGAGATCTACGGCACCACCAACAACCCGTGGGATCACGGTCGCACGCCGGGTGGATCCTCCGGCGGGTCAGCGGCGGCCCTGGCGTCCGGATTCGGCGCGCTGTCCATCGGCTCCGACATCGGGGGTTCGTTGCGCACCCCCGCACACTTCTGCGGTGTCTACGCACACAAGCCGACACTAGGGCTGGCGGCGAGCCGCGGTATGGTCCCGCCGCCCGCACCGGCCTTGCCGGCCGACCTTGACCTCGCCGTCGTCGGTCCGATGGCGCGCACTGCCCGCGACCTCACGCTCCTGCTCGACGTAATGGCCGGACCGGACCCGCTGACGCTCGGTGCGGCGTACGACTTGACGCTGCCGCCCGCGCGCCACGAGCGGCTCCGCGACTTCCGGGTCCTGGTCCTCGACGAGCATCCGCTCATTCCGACCGGGTCCGCTGTGCGGGCGGGTGTGAACCGGGTGGCCGACGCGCTTGTCGACGGCGGCGCCCGCGTCCAACGGCACAGTCCGCTGCTGCCCGATCTGACCGAAGCCGCGATGCTCTACACGCAGTTGCTGTTTTCGAGCGCCGTTGCACGTCTTCCCGTCGAAGTGTACGAGCAGCTGCGGACTCACGCCGCCGAACTGAGCGCGGACGACCGGAGTCTCGATGCGGCGCGGCTGCGCGGCATGGTGTTCAGCCACCGCGACTGGATCGAGGCGGACAGCCGTCGCGAGCTCCACCGCCACGGTTGGCGGCAGCTCTTCGCCGAGTTCGACGCCGTGGTGTGTCCGATCACGCCCACTCCCGCGTTCCCGCACGACCACAACCCCGATCTGAGGGAACGCCGGATCGACATCGACGGCGTCGAGTACCCGTACTTGGACCAGCTCGTCTGGGCCGGTCTGGCCACCATGCCCGGCCTACCCGCCACCGCCATACCAGCGGGCCGGTCCCCCGAGGGTCTGCCGGTGGGAGTGCAGCTCATCGGTCCGATGTTCGAGGACCGCACCCCGCTGCGGCTGGCCGAACTGCTCGAGCACAAGATCGGCGGCTTCCAGGTACCGAAGTAGGGCGTACTACCGGGTGTCCGCTGAGCAAGAAGCCCAGCGGAACGGATACGGGCGGCTAGTCACGGAGCGGGGGCCGCGGGCCCTGTTCGACCGGGCGGTGGTGTGGCTGGTGAACAGCCGGGTGCTGCCGCCCGGGGTGGCGACGCTGGCCCGGGTGGTGGCCGCGGTGCGTCAGGAGGAGAGCGACCGGCTGTACCTGATGCTGCCGTCGGAGCCGCCGCCGTCAGTTGCGGGACAGCGGCTCCCACGCCGTTATCGGGCGACGTAGCCGCCATCGACGGGGAGGGCGACACCTGCGACGAAACTGGCTCCCGGGCTGCACAGCCACAGAACCGCCTGAGCGATCTCCTCAGCTGTACCGAGGCGGTTGATGGGCTGGTTGGCCTCGGCCGCGGCTCGGTCCAGTTCCCCCTTGGCGATCATGTCGCTGACCATCGGGGTGTTGATGGTGCCGGGGCGGACGGCGTTGACCCGGATGCCGCGCGGGGCGTACTCCAGGGCGGCGCTGGTGGTCAGGCCGATCACGCCGTGCTTCGAGGCTCACACGTACCCACTCGCCGCGGACGGTAGCAACCCGACTTCAGTGGAGGCAATGCATTTTTTCGACGGAGACCGATCAGAGCGGGCGAGTGCTTCTTACCGGCACCCCGTTATGGCAGACGCCGGTGGCACGCGAACCGCACTTTCGCCCCGTAGACGGATCGGCGAGCCGGGTGATAGTCAAGTGGTCCGATTGATGGGAGACTTCATGCCACGCCGCCTGGGACCGGTGCCGTCCACGCCGTACTCGCACCTGGTCTCGGACACCGCCTACGGCAACTCGCGGGTCCGGGTGTCCCAACCCCACCGGATCGGTGTTGAGCGACCCGCCACCGGCAGTCGCAAAGTCACCCTCGCCTGCGAAACCTGCGGCGACCACGTGGATGTCACCGTTCTGAGCCTCCGCTCCACCAAGGTATGGCGGTTCGGCTGGGGCGTGGGCGGCCTCCTCGCCCTGGTGCTCATCGTCCGGTGTGTGTTCAGCATCGTCGAAGCCGGTGGCGACGCAGCATTTTTGCCCACCTTCGGATTCCTGTTCGGCATCGTGGCCGCCGTCTACCTGCTGCTTCACTGGTGGCACGAGGACGGTGTCCGCGGGCCGGGCCTGCCTTGGCGCGCCGGTCGGCACTTCGTCCGCCACTTCTGGGCAGGCCCTCGCTGATCCCGCCGAGTGCGGTGGGGCTCGCCGGCAAGGGCCTCGACGGTTCCTGCCGTCCTGCCGGTGCTTGTGGCGAGTTCGACCCCTGAGGTTTTCGACCTCGGGTGACGGTGATCTCGCTGGTGGGTGCGTCCCTGAGCAGTTGGGGTTACGTCGTGCCTTGAGCACTCAGCGCGAGCTGTTGCCGGAGGAGGTCGACCCGCCCGTCCCGACGGCGGCCCGGACCGCGCCCTGCACCGCGGCCAGCGGCCTGCACCGCGCTGGCCCTGAGGCCCGACGCCGGGCTCGACGTCGTCCTCGCGCCAGTCCCGGCCGTGACCGGCGCGGTGGTGTGGCGGCTCACTCCGCGATACGCCCTCTCGGTGTTCCCGGTGAGCGCGGGTGCCGCCGGGCAGTTCGGGGTGCACCGACCCGAGGGTCGGGCCGAAGTGGTAGACCTCCTGGCCGAGTTGCATCGGGCCACTCCGGTGGTGGCGGACACCGCTCTGCGCACTGATCTGGTGCTGCCTGGCCGGGACCGGCTGCACGAGGCCCTGAGCGTCCAGTAGTGGCAGCGACCAGCTTCCGGACCCGCGGCCCGGCCGCAGCCCACACCCTCGACCGGGTCGAACTCGTGAGCGTCGAATCGGGAGTGCTCGATCAGCACGCCTGCGGAATACGTAGCCAGATACGTGGTTCTACTGAGGCCCTTTCCCTCCCAGCCCTTTATCCTCGGGGCGTCAGACGGCGTGGACGGGGTTGAGGGGACTGAGTGACAGACAACGCCCATGGGGTGCGGGGCAGTTGGGTGACCTTGCTGGTGGCGGGGAGTCTGCTGGCCGGGTGTTCGGCTCAGAGGACGGACGACGGGCCTTCCCCGCGGAGCGGTTCGCCCTCGGCCGGTGCTTCGGCGAGCACTGCGGCCGAGGCCTCACCGAGCGCCGCGACGACCCCGTCCGGCGGCGCGTCCGCCGCCCCGTCCGGCTTCACGCCCGATGCCTCCCTCGTACCCCGGACCCCGAAGGACGGGCGCCGGCTGGCCGAGTCCGTCGTGCTCGCCCCGGACGACTGGGGCCGGGGTTTCGTGGCCCAGACTCCGGCGGCGAGCACGCCGGGCACCTGGGCCGTGCTGAACCAGAACTGCCGCTGGCAGCGTGAGAAGCTCCCGCGCGGGGTGCTGGCGAGCACGTCCCGCTACAGCCGGCTGCCGGCCGACGGCGGCAAGGGTGCGGTAAAGGTGACGGCCGTCGCCACCGTGCACGCCTCCGTCCTCGGCGCCGACGAGCAGCTGAGCACCACCCTCGAAGAGGTGCTGCGCTGCCCGGAGCAGCGGCCCCGGTCCGACGAGCGGATCACGGGACTGATGTCGCTCGGCACCCCCTTCGGTGCTCGCGAGCAGGAGTACGCCGACGACTCCACATTCGAGGCCGGCGCGTACGTCGAGGACGGCGGTGCCGCACAGCCGTACCGGTGGATGCTCGCCCGGCTGGGCACGGTGGTCGTGGCGGTCTCCGTGACGGGCGGTGCCGGGAACACCGAACAGGAACTCAACCGACTGGGTAGCACGGCCCTGGCTCAGATGCTGACGCGCATCGAGCAGCGGCTGAAGGGGAAGTGATGGAGCCGCTGCGAACCTCCGACCCCGCCCGGCTGGCGGGCTACCGGCTGCTCGGACGGCTCGGCGCGGGCGGTATGGGGTTGGTGTACCTGGCCCGCTCGGCCGGCGGAACCCTGGTCGCGCTGAAGGTGATTCAGGCCGAGTACGCCGAAAACGCCGATTTCCGGGAGCGGTTCAGGCGTGAGGCGGACACCGCTCGCCGGATGACGAGCCCGTGGGTGGCGTCTCTGGTGGACGCGGACCCCGAGGCGGCGCAGCCCTGGCTCGCGACCACGTTCGTCCCCGGCCCCTCGCTCGGCGAGGCCGTCGGCGCGCACGGACCGCTGCCGGTGCCGAGCCTGCGGGTGCTGGGGGCGCGGCTCGCCGAGGCGCTGCGGGAGCTCCACGCCGCCGGTCTCGTGCACCGGGACGTCAAGCCCGGCAATGTGCTGCTGGAGCTCGACGGGCCACGGCTGATCGACTTCGGGGTGGCCCGCGATCCCGAGGACACCGCGCTCACCTCGACCGGTGTCGTGGTCGGTACGCCGGGGTTCCTGCCACCGGAACAGGCGCGGGGCGGGCGGGATCCTGGGCCGGCCGGAGACGTCTTCTCGCTGGGCTGCGTGCTGGCCTTCGCGGCGACCGGCCGCGCTCCGTTCGGTACCGGGGCGATCGACGCACTGCTGTACCGGACGGTGCACGACGCGCCGGATCTGGAGGGTGTTCCGGCGGAGCTCGCCGAAGTGGTGGCCGGCTGTCTGGAGAAGGACCCGGAGCTGCGGCCCACGGCCGAGGCGCTGGCCGAGGTCCTCACGGCCGCCACACCCTCGTCGCCCGACCCGAGGGAGGCCCTGAGGGCCGTACGTCCTCCAGCATCCGAGGAGGACGGGAATTCCGGCGAAGCGGAACCGGCCTCCGGCGACGAGGCCTGGCTGCCCGAGCCGTTGGTCAGGCTGATCGCGGAGCGGTCGGCCGCCGGGCTCGCGCTGCCCTCCATCGACGACACCGAGGTCGACCCCGCGTCCGCCGGCAACGCTCCGACGGACACCACAGCCGCGCAGCCACCAGCTGGGGCCGTGGGCAGACGCCGTTTCCTCTTCCTGACCGGAGGCGCGGCGGTTGTCACAGCCGGGGGCGGACTGGCCGCGTGGGTGGCGCTCTCCCGTGACGGCGAGAGCGGAAACCCCACCCCTTCGGCCTCCGGTCCCGTGCACACCCTCGGTCTGCACGCCGACCTGACCGGTGATCAGAAGGCGGTCGGCCGGGCCCAGGAGCGGGGGCTGCGGCTCGCGGTCGACGAGTTCAACTCCCGTGCGAACAGGCCCTTCACGCTCGCCATGAAGACGGTGGACGACGGCGGCGATCCGGCCCGGGCGAGCGAAGCGGCCAAGAAGCTCGTCGCCGACCGTTCCGTGCTGGCGGTGATCGGTCCCACCACGGACGCCACCGCCCTGGCCTCGCTGGCGACGTACGACGCCGCCTCGCTGCCCCTGATCGCGGTGTCGCCCGGCGCCACCGTGCTGGACGTGACGGACAGCCGGTCCTTCCTGCACGCCCGGGTGACGGACACGGTCCTGCCGTTCTACCTCGACGCGTACCTGCGAGGTGCGGCGAAGTCACGCACGGTCGGGATCGTCGACGACCGGGCGGCGGACGCCTACGGCTGGGAGATCAGCAGCAGCCTCGCCAACATCCTGCGGAACCAGCGGCAGCCGTCCGTGCCGAAGGTGGTCAGCGCCCTGCGCACCGACTTCGGGCCGACCCTGGACGCCCTGCTCGACGGGGGCGCGGACTCCGTGGTCTTCGCCGGCTACCACGACCGGGCCGCGCTGCTGGCCAGGGAACTGCGCAGCCGTGACTTCCCGGGGGCCAGGGCCGCCGCCCAGGGAGTGCTCGACCCCCGGTTCCTGTCCGCCGCCGGGGAGGCGGCCGACGGCTGGGTGATCGTCGCCCCCGTCATGGACGCCACCGTGGCACCCGAGGCGAGGACGTTCAGGGCCGCGTACCGCAAGCGGTTCGATGCGGAGCCGGAGCGGTACGGCGTCGAGACGTACGACGTGGCGCAGCTCGCCGTGAAGAGTCTGCGTTCGCTGACCGCCGGGCGCCGCACCCGGCAGAACCTGACGATTGCGCTGCGCTCGGCCACGTACAAGGGGATCACCAGGAATTTCGCCTTCAACAAGAAGACCGGAGCCATGGTCGCCGACGGCAGCGGGGTCTACCTGTGGAAGGTCGACGGCGGCCGGTTCGCGTACCAGGGCGTGGCGCCGTACCAGGTGTCCACCTGATGGGGCGCTTCGTCCCAAGGGTCCGCTCGGCGGGGCGGCGCTGATGGAGCCGTTGCGTGGCGCCGACCCGGCCAGGATCGCGGGCTACCGGTTGCTGCGCCGGCTGGGCGCGGGCGGCATGGGCGTGGTGTACCTGGCCCGCTCCCCCGGAGGCGCGCTCGCCGCGGTGAAGGTGATCCGCGCGGCGCACGCGGACGACGCGGGATTCCGAGCTCGTTTCCGCCGTGAGGTGGAAACGGGAGGCCGTGTCGCCAACCCCTGGGTGGTACCGCTGCTCGACGCGGACCCGGACGCGGAATCGCCGTGGCTCGCCACAGCGTTCGTACCGGGGCCCTCGCTGACGGAAGCCGTGGAGGAGTGCGGCCCCCTGCCGTACGGGACCGTCCGTGTCCTGGGGGCGCGGCTGGCCGAGGCGCTGGACGCGGTGCACCGAGCAGGGCTGGTGCACCGGGACGTCAAGCCCGGCAATGTGCTGCTCGCGGTCGACGGCCCCCGGGTGATCGACTTCGGTATCGCCCGGATGCCGGAGGATACGGCGCTCACCGCCAGCGGGATGGTGGTCGGCTCCGCCGGGTTCCTCTCCCCCGAACAGGCCCAGGGCAGGGGCCGGGAGATCGGGCCGGCCAGCGACGTCTTCTCACTCGGCTGTCTGCTGGCGTACGCCGTGACGGGCGAACGCCCCTTCGGGCGGGGCTCCGCGGTCGAGTCGTTGATGCGCACGGTCCACGACGATCCGGACCTGGAGGGCGTACCGGAGTCATTGCTGCCGCTACTGCGGGCGTGCCTGGCGAAGGAGCCCGGCTCCCGGCCGGAGGTGGCCGAGGTACAGCGGGCTCTGGAGGGTGCGGGCGAGGGCGGGGGCTGGTTGCCGGAGTCCCTGACCCGGCTGATCGCGCGGCGTTCGGCCGCCGTGCTCGCCCTGCCCGCCATCGAGGCGACCGAGGTGTCCACGGCGACGGTGGCCGACGCGCCGCCCGGCGACGAGACGGCCGTCGACCCGGGAGGCGCCACGCGCCGCCGTTTCCTGGTACTGGGTTCGGCCGCCGGGGTCCTGGCGGCCGGCGGAACGGCGGCGTGGTGGTCGGCCCGGAGGCCCGGCCGCACCTCGGCCCAGGGAGGCGGAACCCGGCTCCCGCGGCTGGCAGTGGCCCTGCACGCCGACCTGAGCGGCAGCGGCCGTACGGCGGGCCGCGCCCAGGAGAACGGCGTCCGACTCGCCGTGGACCACTTCAACTCCCGCGCCGGCCGCGGCTTCGACCTGGCACTCCAGGTGGACGACGACGAAGGCAGTACGACCCGGGCGCGGCAGCTCGCCCGGCGGCTGGCGGACGACGATCGGATCCGTGCGGTGCTCGGCCCGACCAGCGACGCCTGCGCGAAGGCCACCCTCTCCATCTACCAGCAGGCACGGCTCTCGATGGTCACCGTGTCGGTCGGACTCAACGAGGTGTCCCCCATCGACTACCGGGTGTACGCGGCCACCCGCCCCAGTGACACGACCCTGGCGGCGCCGGTCGTCGCGTACCTCGTCCGTACCGCTGCGGCCCGTAGGACGGTATTGATCGACGACGCCGCCGAGGGCGACTTCAGCTGGCGTCTGTGCGCCGGCGTCGACGATGCCGTGCGAACCGGGCAGCGCACCACCGTCCGGCGCACCCTGGCCGCCGCGGACGACTCGGATCAGGACTTCCGTGCCCTCGCGAAGTCGGTGACGGATGCGGGAGCGGACGCGGTGGTGTTCGCCGGCGGGTACGCCCGGGCCGCGAGGCTGGCCCGGGCGCTGCGCGCCGCCGGCTACTCCGGTGCGCGGCTGGCCACCCAGCGCGCCCTCGACCCCCGCTTCCTCACCTCGGCGGGAGACGCCGCCGAGGGCTGGGTGTTCTCCACGGCCTTCCTCGATCCGACCCGTGTGACGGCCGCGAAGTCCTACGTCACCGCCTACCGCGCACGCTTCGCCACCGCCCCGCCCTGGTACTCCGCCGAGGCCTACGACGCGACGCTCTTCGTAGCCCGCGTCATGACGACCCTGGGCGCGTCCCGTGCGCAACGGGGCGCGATCGTCGGCCAGTTGCGCGAGACTGACTACCGGGGGATCACCAAACGGCTGCGCTACGACTCGTCGGCCTACCGCTACGCGGACGCGATGTACCTGTTCCGGGCGACCGGGGGCGCCTTCCGCTGTCTCGGCGACTACCGGGACGCCACGGCCTGAGCCACCCGTCGTGCCACAACCCGTTTGTCACTCACGCCGGTCGAGGGCCGCACGCGTCATGAGGCCTGCCAGCGCCGAGCGGGACGGCACGGAGGTCTTCCGGTAGATGGCCGACAGGTGGGTCTCGACCGTACGGCGGCTGAGGTAAAGCTTCGTCGCGATGGCCTGGTTGCTCAGCCCTTCTGCGACGAGTACGGCGATCTCCCGTTCACGTGTGGTCAGTTGGTCGAGCTCTGTGGGGGTGCGCACGGCCTCCTCGGCCTGGGGGCGCACGATCGCGGCCAGGTCGGACAGCAGGCGCGCGCCGCCGTCGCCGGCGATACGGCCGGCCCGCTCCCACATCCTGACGGCGCGCGGAACGTCGCCCGCGGCCTGCGCCTGGACAGTCGCCAGCAGCAGGGAGTACGCCTCCCAGAGCGTCGCGCCGGAGGGGGCGTACGCCTGTGCGGCACGTTCGAAGAGGTCTGCGGCTGCGCGGGCGTCACCGAGATGCTGGGCGAGCGCCGCCTCGGCGCGCAGTGCCGCCCCGCGCTGACCGTGCAGACCCATCCGGTCGGCTTCCTCGACGGCTCGTGCGGCCCAGAGCGCGGCCTGCTCGGCGTCGCCGGTCGCGAGGGCGGTGCTGACGAGGGTGTCCAGCTGGCCGGGGCGTATGGAGGGCTGCAACCCCAGTAGTTCGGGACCGCCGGCCTGCAGTATGGCGTCCTGCGCACGGTGCGGGTCGCCGCTCACGAGCGCCGTATGACCAAGCACGCACCTGGCCAACGACGCCCACCAGTGCCTGCTTCCGCCGGCCGCTGCCACGGCCTCCTCGGCGGTCCTCAAGGCCCTGGTGTCGCCGAGGGGGCAGTGCGGGAGAAGGATCAGCGCCTTGAAGCACAGGGTGAACGCCAGGAGATCGCCGCTGCCGATGGCTCGTGCGACGGATTCCGCCTCCTCGGCCGACTCCAGGGCGGACGGCAGCCGACAGGTGTTGAGGTGTATGAAAGCCTTGCTGCTCAACAGATGGGGCAGGACGTGGACTTGGCCGCTGCGCCGGGCGATGTCCAGACCCCGGTCGGCGTGGCGTTCCGCATCGGCATAGCGCTCCAGCAGGGCCTCCGCCCAGGCCAGCCACACCAGCGACTCGCACGGTTCCGTGAGGTCGGGGTCGGTCAGACCGTCGGCGAGCCCGGCGGCGGCATCGGCGAACCGGCGGGCCGACGCCGTCTCCCCTTCGTAGGCCTCTCCCAACGACCCCAGCGCCAAGGCCCCCAGCTCTCCCATGAGATCGCCGTGGGAGCGGGCCACCGCGAGCGTCCGCTCGATGTCGTCGCGTACGTCGGGGTACGAGACGGTGTTCAAGGCGGCCATGCCCAGCGCCAGGCCAAGGGAGACCGCCTGGCGGGGCTCGGGACCGGGACTGCGGACCAGTTCCCGCTGCAGCAGGGCGATCGCCTCCGGGGAGTGTCCGAGGTGCCGTTCCATCGCGGCGCACAGGGCTATCGCATCCCTGCGCAACGATGCGTCATCCTGCCCGGACCTGCTGATCAGCGCGTGGAGCAGATCGCGGCTCTCCCGCAGACTGCCGCCCACAGCGAGCGCCCTGGCGCGCGCCAGCGTCAACTCCCCACGCTGCTTCGCGCAGGCGGGCGTGTCCGGCATGAGCCGGAGGACGACGTTCAGCAGATGGGCGGCGGTCGCGGGCGCCGTGTGGGCGAACTGGACGGCGGCCTCGCTCAACACGGCCGCCGACACCGGATCCCAGCCGACCAGCGACCTCTCGACGTGATGGGCCCGCTCGGCGGCGGAGGCGCCTGCCCGCGCCAGCGCGTCCGCAGCGCCACGGTGGATCTCGGCACGGCGCGGTGCGGCGGTGTTCTCGTAGACCAGTGCCCGCAGCAGCGGATGGCGCAATGTCCAGCCGCCATCGGCCCCCTTGCGCAGCAGATCACGCCGTGTCAGCGCACCAATGCAGTCGTCGAGTTCCTCCGCGGTGGTGTGTCCGCTCATCAGGCCCAGCATCGCGGTCGTGGCATGGTCACCGAGGACCGCGACCGCTTCGACCGTACGGCGCTGCGGCTCGGTCAACGCGGTCAGTTCGTCCAGGAGCAGCGATCCCAGCCCGCTCGGCACACCGGACACCGTGTCATCGTGGACCCGGGCGGTGGTGGTGCCGCTCGACGACGCGCCATGCCGGTAGGCGTGCAGAAGGGAGAGGAGATAGAGCGGGTTGCCCTCGCTGGATTGATAGATCCCCTTCGCGTCGCCCGGTGGCAGGTCGGAGGCCAGCGCCTCGATCGAGTCCTGTTCGGGCAGCGGGCGCAGCGCCATCCTCAATACGACTCCGCCGTCGACGCCGCGTCTCAGAGCAGCGGCAAGCGAGTGCGGTGTCTGCCGTTCTCGACGGGCCACGACCAGAAGCACCCGGCCGCTCACCGGGTGTCGGATCAAGTGGTCCAACAGCTCCAAGGACGCGGGATCCGCCCAGTGCAGGTCGTCCAGGGCCATCACCAGCCCGCTCCGCTCCCCGAGCCTGGTCAGCACTTCCCTCACGGCACGATAGAGGCCGAATCGATCACGGCTGCCCGTGACCGGCGCGGCGCCCTGCACACTGTCGGCGCCGCGCAGCACCGGTGCCGCCGCCTCGGGCACGTCGTCCGATTCGAGAAACGCACGATCGACGTCGACGAATGCGTCCGTGAACGTCTGGAACGGCGAGTGCCGCTCATACTCCGTGGCCCTGCCGCGCAACACGGTCAGCCCCCGTTGCCGCGCCCGCGCACAAAGCTCGCTCAGCAGCCGGCTCTTCCCCATACCGGCGTCTCCGGCGATATCAACCACACCGGGAACGCCGTCCTGCCCCAGACCGCCGATCACCGAGTCGAGGCGCCTCAGCTCCTCGGCTCGGCCGACCAGCATCGTCTCCGTCTCGTCCACCAGTGCGTCTCCATTTCCCCGCCGAATCCGCGTGATCATTCCCGCGTGGCCACCCGTTCGCGGCCTTGCCCGCACAAGCGGCCAATATCACCACAGGAACGACATGACTTGCACCTGAACCGGATCAGAGCGGCTGCGTCCCCGGCTCTCAGACCTGGGCGGATGGGTCATGCCCGCCCCGGCGCGGCGCAGCCCTGCCCCGCCGGGCTGAACGGGCTGTGCTCGAAGTCCGCGCAGCATGTGGTCGCCGTCTCAAGATCGCCCGCGGCCGGATCGTCGGCCAGGCGGGCGGTGAAGACGGTGCGGCGGGCGGCCTCCGGCGCATCCAGCGCGCCGTCGGCGACAACCGGCACGGCGGCCTGCTGGGCCTGCGGCTCACCCGCGGCGTAGACACGGTCGTGGCTGCCCGCGCGCATTTATCCGACGCCCTCAGGTCGGTCAAGCCCCGAGTTGTCAGAACATGACACCGCTGTCCCCCCTCAGGCCCACTGGATGTGCAGGCCTCACCGGACAAAGAGGCGAGGCCAGCACGGTGAGGCGGGATTCCCCCGCGATAAAACCCCTCTCACCAAACCGCCGGCCTTCCAGGGCACGGCGATCCCGGTGGGAACCAATCCACCGACCGCCGCCCCGCACTTCCAAGGCCGGGCGGAAACCTTTAGGTATCGAAAGGAAAAGACCCATGATCCATCACACCCAGCCCCAGAACGCCCCGCCCAAGCGGCGGGCCGCCGGCATCGCACTGGTCATGGCCTCGACCGCGCTGATCTCCGGGGGCATCATCCTTCCGGCATCCGCCGCGACGTCGGCCCTGAGTCACACCACCGCCTCGCCAACCGTGGTCAACAACGACGGCGACGACGGAGGCATGTACGACCCCGGGCCGTGGAGCGACCCCTACACGGGTTACACCGATGACGGCGTCAGTGACGGTTACAGCGACGGCAGCATCTACCCCGACCCCTACGATCCCGGCGAGGTGACCGATGACACCGGCAGCGACGGTTACGGCGACGGCAGCTTCTACCCCGGTGAGGACACCGTCGACGAGGGAGAGGGTGACATCTACTGAGACCCCGTAGTCCTGGCCTCAATGCCCTTCAGCCAAGGGTGGGGCGGGTCTGTCAAGGCCACCTGAAGCAGGCAACGGAGCACCTGCCAGAACCGTGTCTCCACCAAGATCACTGTTCGGCGGGAGCTCCGTTGGGTGCCGCGCGCCGGCCACAGCGAAACACCGAGCCACTGCAGTCTCAATGCCGACCACTTCCGACTCAGAGAAAGCAACCAGGAAATTCAGTCATCGCGCAAAATCACATTTCCCCTAGACCCACCACAAGATCAATTGTCGGACACGGCCTGACGCGCCACGCGGTAGCGGAGGTAGACGACTCTCGAGCTGAAGGTGCGGGTCTCGACGAGTTCGAGATCCACCCGGCGCTCGCGTTGGGGAAAGAACGGAATGCCACCGCCAACCAGCACCGGGTAGACCACGGCCCGGTACTCGTCGATCAGACCCGACGCGGCCGCCTCGGCGGCGAGAGTCGCGCCGCCGATCGCGATGTCGCCCTCCCCCGGCTCGGCTCGCAACCGCTCGATCTCCTCCGCCAGGCCGCCGGAGGCCAGGCGGGCACTGCCCTGCACCGCCGACAGCGTGGTGGAGAACACCACCTTGGGGAGCGGCTTCCAGAGCGCGGCCCACTCGAGCATGGAGTCGTCGAGCGATGGATCCTGGTCGGCGGTCTCCCAGTACAGCATCGTCTCGTACAGCCGTCGTCCCAACAGGTGGACGCCGACCTCGCGAATCTCGTCGATCCAGAAGCGAAAGACCTCCTCGTCGGGCGCCGTCCAGTCGAAGCCGCCGTCCGGCCCGACGATGTAGCCGTCGAGTGAGACGCTCATCGAATAGGTCACGCTGCGCATCAGAAGTCCTCCTCGGTAACGGGTTCGTCGCGGGATCCCCTGGGCCGAGTCACCTCACGAGATCATTTAGTTGAGAAAACCTCACTGGGCTGATCATCCCGCCTCGCCGCGGCCCCGGGCAGAATGAACTACCCGTATGGAAGTAAGAACACGACACTTCCCACCGGAAGGTCCGCGCTCGCGTGGAGTACGCCTTCTCCCGCATGAAGATCTGGAAGACCGCGACTGCCGCCTCAAGGGCGACGGCGTGCAGCACCTGCACGGGACCCGAACGCCTGCCGGGGTGTAGCACCTCAGTTGGCGGCAAGTCTGGTGCTGCACGTGTATCGCGTTGTGGGTCCAGGGGCGCCGCCATAGGGTCACGGCATGTCTTTACGTCTTCGTATGCGTCAAGCACTGCCGGAAGCGATGCGTGCCCGTGACAAGGCTGCGGTGAGCGCCCTTCGCGCAACACTTGCCGCGCTGGACAATGCTGAGGCGGTGCCAGTGGACGCCGCTGAGCTCCGCGGCTTGGCCCTTGAGCATTCGCCGGTCGGCGTCGGAGCCACCGAAGCAGCGCGGCATGAGCTGAGCGAACACCGTGTGGTGGATGTCGTGCGAGCCGAGGCTGCCGAGCGACTGGAGGTTGCGGCGCAGTTGACCGCGCCCGCGCACGCTGACCGAGCCGCGCGGCTCCGCGCCGAGGCCGCCGTGCTGCTGCGCTTCCTTGACGGTCCCGGCACGGCAGACGGTCCTAACATGGCAGACGGTCCCGGCGCGGCATAGGAAACGGTGTCGCATCGCACCCGAAGCGACGCAGGACAGGGCTGGGAACAGGCACGGCCACCGCGTGATCAATAGCGTAGCCCCGGTTGGACGGCGGGCGATGTTCGACCAGGTCGTGGTCCGATCGCAGGCCGGTTCGGGCGGGTTGAGCTCCGGACGACCGCTCGGGCCCACCTGCTCAGGCTGCCACCTGCTCATCCGCCGCAACCGGACCACGGGCGAACTCGTTGCAGCGAGCCGTTCGGCGAACAATCATGACGGTCATGGAGCGACCGAGGCACATCATCGAGTGCGGAGACTTCGTCCTGCGACGCTGGCGGGGGCAAAGCGACTTCGCTCCGGCATTCAAGTTGATCGAGGAGTCTGTGGACCACCTGCGCCCCTGGGAGCCGTGGGTCGCCCGTCACAGCGAGAAGAACACCCGAGACTTCCTCGCGAACTCCGAGTCGAAGTGGGCAAGCGGTGACGTGTACAACTACGCCATCGCCAAAGACGGCACTCTCATCGGCATGTGCCAGGCCTACCGCGGGGCCGAACCTCAGGGCCGGCGCATGGGGTACTGGTTGCACCCTGCCGCCACTGGCCAGGGCATCGCCACCAGAGCGACGGCGGCCATGGTCAGCGAGATGTTCACCCTGCCGGACGTGGAGTACCTGGAAATCGCGCACGACCTGGCCAACACCTCCAGCGCCGCGATACCACGCCGATTGGGCTTCACCGAAGTCCTGCGTGAACAGGTATCGCCGCCCACGGCTCCCTCAGGCAGCGGGATCGACGTGGTCTGGCGGCTGAACCGTCCTACGCCGCCCGTTCACGGCACTCCCCGCCCCTGAATATCTGAACCCACCGTCCCTCAGCTCCTCTCGGAAGTGCGGCGAGTCCGACGAAGTCAAAGTTCATCCGGCATCAGACACTCAACGAGACCCTCCACATCGCATTCAACGCCCCACCCAGCCAAAGAAAACGGCGCCCTGACGAGACTTGCGCAGGGCCGGCGAGCGCGCGGTCAGAACCAGTGCAGGCAGTGCGGGGGACGCTCGGCGCGGAAGAGGGCGTCGGCGAGGGTGGCCGCGCCCGGGCGGTGGGCCCGGATGTGTCCGGCGCGCACGAGGGTGCTCGGGGCGGTGCCGCCGAGGTAGACCGAGCCCAGGTCGCGCACGTCAAGGGACAGGTCGGGCTCCCGGTCCGTCGGGACGCAGTCGGCCTTGCTGTCCCGGACGGTGAGCAGGTAGCGGCCGTGCTCGCCGAGGAACGGGTCGTCGACGTCGAGGACGAGCTCGCCGTCCATGGACCAGCCGCGCGCGGTCAAGGCACTTGGGATGTCCAGGAGCCGCACCCAGAGCCAGTCCATGTCGCCGCTCACCTCGCCGGCGCGGAAGTCCGTGAACTGCCAGCGCAGCGGGTGCTCGGGCGGGACGTGCTTGAACACGACCTGAGAGACCAGGTCATGTCCTAGTACGAACAAGGCCAGGGCCGTGAAGACGGCGTCGTCGGTGGTGATGGTCTCGTCGACCGTCAAGGTGCCGGACTCGATCGAGTAGCTGGCGTACCCGTCCGGGACGCCGTCGGCGTCCCGGTGAACGGCGATGTAGCGCGGCGCCGGCGAGATCGGGGGCTGCCCCGCGCGCAAGGCCCACCAGCGGTGCGGCCGGGACAGCGCGCCGGGCTGGGCGCGGCGATACCGGTCGTAGACCTCTTCCAGGATCTCGCCGCACTCGGTACGCCGCAGCACCTCGACCGAACCGGTCGTTGGGGCGTCGGCCGTTCCGCGCGCCCGCGGGAGGGCGAGGGCGGCCCTGTGGCGTGGCACCGTCAGCCGCCGCGTATAGGTCGCTGGTCCGTAGCCGAACCTGCCGTAGATCGGGGCCTCAGAGGCCAGCAGCACGGAGAGGAACTCCCCGCCGGCCCGCAACTCAGCGAGCTGATGCCGCATCATCGCGCTGAGCACGCCCTGGCGCCGGTGCGAGGGCACGACGCCGACGGCGGTCACCCCGGCGGCCGGGACGAGGGTCTCACCGGGCAGGGTGAGCTCGAAGGAGTGCGCGGCGGCGGTGCCGACGGGCCGCCCGTCCGCCGTCAGGGCGAGCAGGCAGCGGCTCGTTTCGAGCGCCGACCACCAGAGCCCGCCGCCCTCGATCGGGGTTTCCGGGAAGTGCCCGAACGCGGCATGGACCGTGTCGACGAAGACGTCAAAGTCCTCATCGGTCGTGGAACGAATCTCCATTGCCGCCGCTGCCTCCTCGAAAAACCGGCACCACGACTTATGGTGTCCCGCCACAGTGCAGCGTTCACCCGTGGCCAGGTCAAGCGCATTACGGCCGGGCCCGTTGCGGTGGTCGGGCTCGGCGGCGATGATCCCCGTCGCCATCACCGGTCAGGGGCGCGCTGTGGCGCGACGCTGATGAGGATCTCCGAAACCTCCGCCGCGGCCCGGTTGACCCACCAGACTTGCTCTTGTTTCTCAACGGAGAAGGGACGGCAAGCATGGCGAACAGCGCACTTCTGGTGATGGACGTCCAACGGGACGTCGTGGCCATCGCCGACGACGGTTCCGGATATCTGCGGCGCTTGCGCAGGGCGATCGACGGTGCCCGGGCTGCCGGCATCCCCGTCATCTACGTGGTGATCGGGTTACGTCCGGGCGATCCAGAGGTCAGCCCTCGCAACAGGGTGATGACAAACGCCGTGCGGGCCGGCCTGTTCACCGAGGGGGCCCCTGGAACCGAGATCCATCCCGACGTCGCGCCCCAGCAGGGCGACGTCGTGGTTACCAAGAGGCGGGGCAGCGCGTTCTCGGGCAGCGACCTCGACTTGGTACTCAGGGCTCGCGATATCGACAGCCTTGTTCTCACCGGCATCGCCACCAGCGCTGTAGTGCTGTCCACCCTGTGGCGCGCCATCGACCTGGACTTCGGGCTCACCGTCCTGGCGGATGCCTGCCTCGACACCGACCCCGAGGTGCACCGGATACTCACCGAAAAGCTGTTCCCCCAGTGGGCAGATGTCCTCGCCATCGAGGACTGGGTCAAAGTCATCGCACCGCACTAGCCGGGGGGTGGTCGTCCGGACCCTCGCGCGCGGGGCAAGACGGCACCGGTCCCCCGCTGGCCGGGTGAGGTCAGTGTGCGGCGTTCTGGGCTGCTGCCCGGGCCTGGGTGGGCCGGATGGGGTCCGGGCTGACGCATCCCGTCGCCATCGCCCTCCGTAACGGCGCCCTGCGGCTGGTGCCATCCGGAGTGCCCCTTGGCTCAGCCCTCCGGCATGCCGACCGGGCGCCAACGGCACATCCGGTGACGCCCAGTCGGACGAGGGCGGGGTCAAGTGGTGGGGGTCAGCGCTCGACCCCGAGGGTCAGCGTCCCCGCGTACCCGGACGAGGTCGAGGTGCCCAGGGCTGTCAGGGTCAGGAGGCCGGACGTGGCGCCTCCGCCGTCGTAGATGGAATCCTGGGCGAGGGTGGTCCGGGTGACCCTGTTCGCCGAGTAGGGGGAGAGCCTGCTGACGCGGGTCGTGATCGTCTCGCTGAAGTAGAGCTGGCCGGTGTGGAGTTCCTGGCCGCCGGTGAAGGAGCCGTCGGGGGTCAGGGTGACGTTCGTGTGGACCTTGATGTGGACGTGGATGCAGCGGCCCACGTACCAGCCGGGGTAGATCGTGGTGATGTTGGCGACGCCGCGGGAGTTGGTGAGTACGCCGCCGCGCAGGAAGGTGCCGTCGTCCGGTTCGCTGTGACCGTTGGCGCCCACGAAGCCGGAGTACTCGCCGAGGTGGTCGGCGTGCCAGATCTCCACGAGGGCGTTGGAGAGCGGTGCGCAGGTGTCGTCGTCGACGACCGTGAGGGTCAGCTTGAGCCGGATGCCGGGCTTGCCCTCGGTGATGTCGGCGCGGACGTACTGTCCGTCGAGGTAGTAGGGGCCTTCGGTCATCTCCCTGGTGAGGGTGCAGACGGCCGCGGCGGCGACGGGGGCGGTGTCGTCCGTCTCGGCGGTGGGGGCCTCGTTCGTGGCCGCGGCGCCGACGGCCAGGGCCGCGGCGGTGGCGCCGGTGGCCGCGAGCACGGTGCGGCGCGCGATGGGGGTGCGTGCGTCAGGTGTCTGTCATGAACACGACACCATAGAGCAAATTTCACGTGAATATCTGACGGGTCAGGAAATCCATTATGCGTCAAGTGACTTGCAGAACAAGGGAATCGGGCATGCCCCGGGTCGGACGGTGCGGTGCCGAGGCCAGCGCTCACCTCCGGGCGTCAGCGTCCGTGCGTACCCGGAGGATGTCGGACCCCCGGGGCCGTCAGGAGCTTCGACTGCAAAAGCGCTCACGCGCATGTGCGGCGCGACGTCGGCGAGACCGTGCCAGGGCCGTCGGGGCTTGATCAGTTGGGTCTCGTAGAGAACGATCCGGGACTCCATGAGCGCGTTGTCCAGGGCGTCCCCATGGGTGCCGACGTAGCCGCGGGCCCGGCCCCTGGACGGCGGTGCGGGCCTTTGACGGCGGCCTCGCCCGCTCGCGCCCGGCGCGCTGATCAGGCTGAGGTCTTCGACTGCGACTGGCCGCTTTGGGTGCGGAGTTGCTCGTTGATGCGCTGAGCTTCTTCGAGCTGGTCTTCGAGGATGACGATGCGGCAGGCAGCCTCGATGGGGGTGCCCTGGTCGACGAGTTCGCGGGCACGGGCGGCGATGCGCAGCTGGTAGCGGGAGTAGCGGCGGTGGCCGCCTTCGGAGCGCAGGGGGGTGATCAGGCGGTGTTCGCCCAGGGCGCGTAGGAAGGCGGGGGTGGTGCCGAGCATCTCGGCGGCCCGGCCCATGGTGTAAGCGGGGTAGTCGTCGTCATCGAGAGGGGCGACGGGGTGGGTACCGCGAGGGGGCATAGACCTCTTCTTTCAGGGGGCGCGTCGGGGGGCCCGGGTGCCGTATCGGCACCCGGGCCCCGAGCTTTCAACACCATCTACCGGCCGACTGCGTCGGCCTTCTCTTTCCGCAGGTGCCGCCTGGGAGGGCGGGGCTGCGGGGATCGCGGATGCGTGACCGGGGACCACCTTCCAATCCGGGGCCTGCGGTACCCGGGCGGACTTCTTCCTCGCCCGGGCGATCCTGATGGCGTCTGCTCCTTACCTTCGGTTACTCGGATGTACTGCTGGATACCTCGGATACTGCTCGCGGCCCCTTGCGGGGCTGCGTCCTGCTTCACCTGCATGCACGGCAGGTCGTCTGCCGCACCCTCTTCGACTTCCTGGGTACGACCAAAACAGTAACCCTGCTACGACTCAATGTCTACCGCCGCCACGACAGATTTTCTGCACAGCCAAGATTTCGGTTTCTGCGGCCGCTAGGTACTTGATTCCCTGCGTGGAGAGGTGGCGGTTCCGGCCGGCCGGAGGCCGGACTCGCGCGGCTCGGGCGGGGCGGACCCGCCGAGGGTCCGTCGTCGGGACTGCTGGAATCCGGGCGGTCGTAGCCGAGTCGCGGCATGCGGCCGGTCGGCATCGGTGGCACCGTGCGGTGCGGTCGCGCCGGGGTCGGCGAGCGCCTCCCGCAGGAAGGGCAAGATGCCGCGATCCGGTAGGGCATGGCCACCAGCCCAGGATGTCCGCCGCCGGTAACGATGCCGCTGTCCTCCGCGATACCGCCCGGGTTGGTACCATACGTTGTATGGCGACTGAACGGAAGCCCCCTCGGGGCACGAGAAAAAGGGACGTACCGCTCACCAAGGACGGCATCTACGCCATGGCCTTGCAGCTCATCGACGCCGACGGGGTCGAGGCGCTCACCATGCGCAAACTCGCGACCGCGCTCGATGCGAACCCGATGTCGCTCTACCACCACGTGCCGAACAAGGACGCCGTGCTGCGCGGCGTGGCCCACCGGGTCGGTTCGCAGTTCAGCGCGGAGGAGCGGGAGGACGTCCCCTGGCAGGACCGGCTGCGTGAACTGGCCCGGGACTTCCGCGAACTGTCGCACCGTCACCCGAAACTGATGGGGTATTCCTTCACGCGCCCCGACTATGTGCAGCCGGAGGACCCCTTCTGGCAGGCACTGATCGACATCCTGGCCGCCGCGAAACTGCCCGAGGAGGAGATCCCGCGCGTCGCCGCGACCCTGGTCGGTGTGTTCACGGGTCTGCTGCTCGGCGAACTGAACGGGGCACTGCAGCGGTGGGCCACCCTGCCACCGGCTCCGCCGGGCCCCGACGGGGAAGACACTCCCCCGCCCTCCAGGGACGTGATCGACACAATGTTCAACTCCGCGCTGGACGCCGCGGTCGCCGGAGTGGAGAACCATGTCGCACGAGGCCGCGAGCGGGCGTGATGGAAAGGAAGCAGCTCCGGGGGGTGCGCGGTCCGGCGGCGCCCCCGTCGGGCCACCTGGTGCCGCCGCGAAAACGAAGGGCCATAGTGGAGGCAGGAGCGTAGAGAGGCTGCTGCGATGTCCGGAGCGCCGACACAGCACACGTCAGAGCGATACCTGCCGATCGCCGAGCACGGCTTGATCGGGGATCTGCGCACAGCGGCCCTGGTGGGTACCGACGGAACCATCGACTGGTACTGCTGCCCGTCCTTCGACTCCCCGAGCGTGTTCGCCGCCATCCTGGACGCGGACCTGGGCGGGGCGTTCGAACTGTCCGCGGCCGTGCCCGCCGGCACGAAGCAGTTCTACTTCCCCGACACCAACGTGCTGATCACCCGGTTCTTCACCGACGACGGGCTCGGGGAGATTCAGGACTTCATGCCCGTGACGCACGCCGGGGAGCAGGACCGCCACCGGCTGATCCGGCGGGTGGTGTGCGTCCGCGGGACGATCCCGTTCCGTGCCCTGGTGGCTCCCCGCTTCGGCTACGGCGCCCAACCGCACACCCTGCGGATGCTGGAGGGCGCGGCCCTGTTCGCTTCCGAGGCGCTGTCGCTGACGCTGACCGCGACGGTGCCGCTGGAGTCCGACGGGAAGGACGTACGGACCGAGTTCACGCTGTCCCAGGGCGACACGGCGGTCTTCGCCCTGGAGCGGGTCACCGACGGGAGTCCGCCGCGCGGCTGCCCGCACGCCGAGGCCGAGCGGGAGTTCACCGCCACGGTCGCCTTCTGGCGGCGCTGGCTGCGGCAGTCCCGCTACCGCGGCCGCTGGCGGGAGATGGTGCATCGCTCCGCCCTCACGCTGAAGCTGCTCAGCTACGTCCCCACCGGTGCGATCGTGGCGGCCCCGACCACGAGCCTGCCCGAGCAGCTCGGCGGTGGCCGCAACTGGGACTACCGCTACACGTGGATACGTGACTCCGCGTTCGCCGTCTACGCGCTGCTCAGACTCGGCTTCGCCGAGGAGGCCGAGGCGTTCATGGGCTTCCTCACCCAGCACATCGACCGGCGCGACGACGGACCGTCCGGGCCGCTGCAGATCATGTACGGCATCGACGGACGGGCGGAGCTGCCCGAACGCGAGCTGCCCCACCTGGAGGGCTACCGGGGCTCGGCGCCCGTGCGGGTCGGCAACGGCGCGGCCACCCAGCTGCAACTCGATATCTACGGCGCGCTGATCGACTCCGTGTACCTGTACGACAAGTGGTGCCGGCCCCTCTCCAGCGGCCACTGGCGCGCGGTATGCGCCCTGGTGGACTGGGTCTGCGAGCACTGGGACCAGCCGGACGAGGGCGTGTGGGAGACCCGTGGCGGGAGGAAGAAGTTCCTGTACTCCCGGCTGATGTGCTGGGTGGCCGTCGAACGCGCCATCCGCATGGCCCTGCACCGCAGCCTGCCCGCCGAACTCGGCCGCTGGGGTCCGGTCCGGGACCGGATCTACTGGCAGATCATGGACAAGGGCTGGTCGTCCACCCGACAGGCCTTCGTCCAGTACGAGGACGGCGACGTACTGGACGCGGCGGTGCTGATGATGCCGCTGACCAAGTTCGTCTCCCCCACCGATCCCGTCTGGCTGTCCACCCTCGACGCCCTCGGCGACGAACTCGTGTCCGACTCCCTGGTCTGGCGCTACGACCCCAAGGCCAGCCCCGACGGCCTCGAAGGCGACGAAGGCACGTTCTCCATCTGCTCCTTCTGGTACGTCGAGGCCCTCACCCGCGCCGGACGCCTGGACGAAGCCCGCCTGGCCTTCGAGAAGATGCTCACCTACGCCAATCATGTCGGCCTGTACGCCGAGGAGATCAGCCACACAGGTGAGCAACTGGGCAACTTCCCCCAGGCATTCACCCACCTCGCCCTCATCAGCGCGGCCTTCAACCTCGACCGCGCCCTGGGCTGACGACCGACCGCGGAGGTTCCCGATCAGCGAACCACGGTCGCTCATGATCACGGTGGCCGCCCTGATCGATGTTGCCGTGACAGCGAATTTGCGGTCACCGAAGGACGGGGTGACCATTTTTTTAAGGGGATGTGTACCGCGCCCTTGGGACCGTGACGCTCACCGGCAGTGAGCGTCACCGCGAAGGTACCGCCGTGGCGAAGAAGATCGAACATACGGGTGCTCAGCCGGTGGCGTCGGCGGGGGCGGCGGATGGGCTGTCCAGCTGGGCGGCAGATCGGAAGGAGCCTGCCCATGCGGATCGCCGTGGACCTGAATCGGTGCCAGGGATACGCGCAATGCGTGTATCTGGCGCACGAGGTCTTCAGATTGACTGGCCAGGAGGCGCTCACCTACGAGCCGAATCCCGATGACGAGCGGCGCCTGCAGGTTGAGCGAGCCGCTGCCGCGTGTCCGGTTCAGGCGATCCTGGTCGACCGCTTGGACGGCGCGGAGGGGAGCGCGACGTCATGACCGTGCAGGCAACGGTCGCAGAGCTGGTGCGCGAGTTCAGAGCCCACGGCCGGATCGTCATCGTCGGTGCGTCCCTGGCCGGACTGCGGGCCGCCGAAGCCCTGCGCGAGGAGGGCTTCACCGGGTCTCTGACCATCATCGGGGACGAGCCGTACGAGCCCTACGACCGTCCTCCGCTGTCCAAGCAGGTACTCAAAGGCTGGGTGCCGGCCGACCACACCAAGCTGCCCCGCCTGCGAGAAGTGACCGCGGAGTGGCGGCTCGGGGTGGCCGCCACCGGGTTGGACCGGACCGCCAAGCAGGTGCGCCTGGCCGACGGCGAGCGGATCCCGTACGACCGGTTGCTCATCGCCACGGGCACCCGCGCGCGACAGTGGCCGAACCCGGACGAGGCCGCCCTGGACGGGGTCTACACGCTGCGCTCGCGTGATGATGCCGCACAGCTGCAGAAGGCGCTGGCCGCGGCGCCGTCGCGGGTCGTGGTCATCGGCGCCGGGTTCATCGGCTCGGAGGTGGCCTCCGTCTGCCGGGAACTCGATCTCCCGGTGACCGTCGTCGAGCGGGGCTCGGCGCCGCTGGTCGGCGCGCTCGGCGGGGTGATCGGTGAGATCGCCGCGGAGATGCAGCGCGGACACGGCGTGGACCTGCGCTGCGGGCTGGGCGTGTCGTCACTGGAGGGCGATTCCGGCGGACACGTGCGGCGTGCTCATCTCTCGGACGGAACCACCATCGACGCCGACGTGGTGGTGGCCTCGCTGGGGTCGATCCGCAACGTGGAATGGCTGGAGGGCGCCGGGCTGGCGTCCGGTTTCTGGGGCGTCGGCTGCGACGCCGGCGGTCGCGCCTTCGACATCAACGGCGTGGTCACCGACAGCGTCTATGTGGCAGGGGACGTGGCGCGCGCGCCCCACGTGCTGTACGAGTACCAGTTCCTCGCGATGGAGCACTGGGACAACGCCGTTCTCGGCGCCGGGGTCGCGGCCCACAACATGGTGAACCTCGAGCCCCACTATCGCCCGCATCTGTTGCTGCCCGGCTTCTGGTCCGGTCAGTTCGGCGTCAACATCAAGTCCGTCGGCGTGCCGCCCTTCGGCGACGAGATCGTCTTCACCCAGGGGTCCGTCACCGAGCGCCACTTCGCCGCCGCCTACGGTCGCCGGGGCCGCATCGTCGCCGCCGTCACCTTCGATCACGGCAAGTGGCTGGAGTACTACGGGAAGCTGATCGAGCAATCGGGTCCGTTCCCGCCTCCGCCGCCGGGCTGGGACCAGCCCCCCGACATGAAGCCGATCCCCGCCGAGTTCCCGCAGCCCGGCGTCCCGACGGCGATCCCCGACGTCGTCCTGACCGGCCACGACCCCGGCGAGCGGGGGGCCGAATTCCGGCCTCGCCCTCGTTGACGCGCCCGCCGGACGGGCGTGCAAGCGGACAGCATCGACAGGAAGAAGGAGGGGAGCCTCGTGGTCGAGGAAACCCCCTGGCAGCAGGCCCTCCGCTACGCCAACCGCGCCAATCCGTACCCGTTCTACGAGGAACTCCGCAGGACACCGGTGGCGCGGCAGCCGGACGGCACCTACGTCGTCAGTACCTACCAGGAGATCGTCTCGCTGCTGCACGACCCCCGGGTCAGTTCGGATGTCAGGAAGCTGCCCGTCCCGGTCGCGGCCCCGGCCGAGGGCTCGGCGGAGGCCGAGCCGATCACGAATGTGATCTCTTTGGATCCGAACATCATCACCCAGGATCCGCCCGAGCACGATCGAGATCGCCGGATGATGATGCCGCACTTCGTCGGTCCGCCCCATTCCCCTCATCTGATCTCCGACCTGGAACCCGAGATCCGCCGCATCGTGGACGGCCTCCTGGACGACATGCGGGGCAAGACCCGGATCGATGCCGTCGACGAGTTCGCCTACCCCCTGCCGGTGACCGTGATCTGCAAGGTCCTGGGCGTGCCACTGGAAGACGAGCCACGCTTCCACAGCTGGATCGAGACGGCCCTGGACTCTTTGGACTTCGGCCCCGAGGCTGCCTCCGAGGAGATACAGAGCCGACTGGACGGGGGCAGCCAGGCCGTGAGGGACTTCGGGCAGTTCACAGCTGAGCTGCTCGACCGGTACGGCCGCCAGCCCGGCCCGGGCATGCTCTCGGCGATGGTGAACGAGGACGGTCCGGCGGGAGAGATGTCCAAGGGCGTGCTCGTGAGCAATGCCCTGCTCCTGATCTTCGCCGGGCATGAAACCACGGTCAATCTCATCGCCCACAGCGTGCTCACCCTGCTGCGGCATCCCGACGCGCTCGAGGAACTGCGCCGCCGGCCCGAGCTGATCGTGCCCGGGGTCGAGGAGTTGCTGCGCTTCGAGTCGTCGGTCCAGTTCTGGCACACCCGCTCCGCTCTGGAAGACATCGACATCGCGGGCACCACCATCCCGAAGGGCGCGCCGATCTTCCTGGCATACGGCTCGGCGAACCGCGACCCGAAGCGGTTCGCCAACCCCGACGAGCTTGACCTCGAACGCCGGGACAACCAGCACCTCGGCTTCAGCCAGGGCATCCACTTCTGCTTCGGCGCTCCGCTGGCCCGGCTCGAGGTCCAGGTCGCGGTCGGTGAATTCGTTCGCCGGGTGGAAAACCCCCGGCTCGTGGAGGACCCACCGCCGTACCGCCACAACCAGATCTTCCGCGGCCCGCGCCACGTCCTGGTCGACATCGACGGGATCCGCGACTGAATCGGCGTGCTCAAAGGATCGCCATGCGGGCTTTTCAACTGGTCGGATGGCAGCAACAGCCCGAGCTGCGCGAGGTTCCGGTGCCCGAGCCCGGGCCGGGTCAGGTTTTGGTGAAGGTCGGGGGTGCCGGTGCGTGCCACTCGGATCTGCACATCATGGAGGCACCCGGACCACCACCCGGGTTCACCACGGAACTGCCCTTCACGCTCGGCCATGAGAATGCGGGATGGGTGGAGAGGCCGGGGCCGGGTGTCACCGGGTTCGCGCCGGGAGACCCTGTGATGGTCTACGGTCCCTGGGGCTGTGGGGTGTGCGCCGACTGCCGGGAGGGCCGGGAGAACTACTGCCAGAGGGTCAGTGGTCAGGGCGGGGGCCTGGGAGGCGGTCACGACGGCGGAATGGCAGAGTACCTGCTGGTCCCGGCAGCGCGATTCCTGATTCCACTCGGCACCCTCGACCCCCGCCAGGCCGCCCCGCTCAGCGACGCGGGGCTGACCAGCTATCACGCCGTCAAGCGATCGATGCACCTGCTGGGGCCGGGCTCGACCGCGGTGGTGATCGGGGCGGGCGGTCTGGGCCAGATGGCCATCCAGATGGTACGAGCGCTCAGCGCGGCGACCACCGTCGTCGCCGTGGACACCGATGCCGGCAAGCTCGAAACCGCCAAGGGCATGGGTGCGGACGAGGTGCTGCTCTCGGGCGAGGAGGCGGTCACCCGCATCAAGGACATGACGGAGCAGCAGGGCGCTCAGCTCGTACTCGACATGGTCGGCATAGACCCGACTCTGCGTATGGCTGCTCAGGTGGCCAGGGTGCTCGGCCACCTGACCATCGTCGGTCTCGGCGGCGGAGCCCTCCCCGTCAACTTCTCCAGCCCGCCGCACGAGTGCTCGGTCGCCTCGCCCTACTGGGGCTCCCTTCCCGAACTGATGGAAGTGATCACCCTCGCCCAGCAGCAAAAGATCAAGATGCTGGTCGAACACTTCCCCTTGGAACGCGCCAACGAGGCATACCAACTCCTGCACGACGGCAAGATCCAAGGACGCGCCGTCATCACCCCCCCGTGAGTCCTGACATCACGACAGTCGCCCGACGCGGGTCGATGCGACGGGGTGACCTCGCTTTGCCCGACCCGCGTGCCTGGCACTTGGGAGCCGAACGCGTAACGGGGATCCTGGCTCCGATCCGAGACGCGGCGACGGATCGCCCAGGGCGCTCCGTGCCTGAGAGGCGTGCGCGTGACGTGGTCGTGGACGTCTCTTCCCTGATCAATGCCTGGCACGGCTTCAGTGAGCCGTGGCTTCAGGGGGAATCCTGAATGGCTTGCTCGGACCAGATCGTCTTGCCGTTCTGGCCATGGCGGCAGCCCCATCGTCCGCCGAGTTGAGCGACGAGGAACAGGCCGCGCCCTCCCTCGTCGGTTGTGCGGGCACGCCGCAGGCGGGGGTGGGTGCTGCTGGAGTCGGTGACCTCGCAGACCAGGACGTTGTGGCGAATCAGCCGGAGGTCCATCGGCGGACGACCGTAGCGGATGGCGTTGGTCACCAGTTCGCTGACGATGAGTTCGGTGGTGAAGAGGAGGTCGTCCAAGCCCCATGTGGTGAGTTGGCGGGCCACCCACTCTCGGGCCTTGGAGACGGAGACGGGGTCGGGCGGGATCTCCCAGTGAGCGGTGGCCGCCGCCGGGACGGCGCGGGTGCGTGCCAGCAGCAGGGTCGCGTCGTCGCGCGGCGACTGGTCTGCCAGGTCGGCAAGGAGAGTCCGGCCGGTTTCGTCCAGAGCGCGGTCCGGACGGCAGGACAGGGCGAGGGCTTCCGTCAGGCGCCGCAGGCCTTGGCCGAGGTCGCGATCGCCCCGTTCGACCAGGCCGTCGGTGTAGAGAGCGAGGACACTGCCCGGCTCGACGTCGATCACGGTGGTTTCGTACGGCATGCCGCTGAGGGCGAGCGGTGGCCCCGGGGAGATCCCGACCGCTTCGGCGGTCCCGTCGGGACGGACCAGGACGGGTGGCGGGTGCCCGGCACTGGCCATGGCGCAGCGCCTGGTGACCGGGTCGTAGACCGCGTACAGGCAGGTGGCGCCGACGACGTCGTTGTCGGGCGGTGCTTCGGCCGCGAGGCGCTGGATCAGGTCCGCGATCCGCGTGAGCAGCTCGTCCGGTTCGAGTTCCAGGTCCGCGAGCGTCTGGATGGCGGTGCGCAGGCGGCCCATGGTGGCGCTTGCGCACATTCCCTGGCCGCCGACGTCTCCGGCGACAAGGGCCAGCCGGAGAGAGGGCAGGGCGATGGCGTCGTACCAGTCGCCACTGACCGCTCCCCCGCCCGCGGGCAGGTAGGCGCCGGCGGTCTCGGCTCCCGGTG
Source organism: Streptomyces sp. NPDC039424 (assembly GCF_055639495.1). NCBI lineage: Bacteria > Bacillati > Actinomycetota > Actinomycetes > Kitasatosporales > Streptomycetaceae > Streptomyces > Streptomyces sp. NPDC039424. The sequence continues at coordinate 350,901 of NZ_JBVKAI010000007.1, read as the reverse complement.
TGTCGGTCGTGGCCGGAGGGAGAAGGCTCTGCTGCAGCGCTACGGCCGCCCTGTGCTCCCGCGTGTAACGGCGGGCGTTGTCGATGGCGAGCGCACCCCGGGAGGCGATCTGCTTCATGAGATCCGCCTCGTCCTCGGTGAACGAGTCGGACCGACCGCGGCGCCAGACCGATATGGCGCCGAGCATGAGCCCGCGGGCATACAACGGTGCCACCATCACCGAATGGGCGTCCCCCGGGACGAGACACTCGACCTGCCGCGGGCCACTGACCATGGCGATGAAGTCGTCAAGGCCGAAGACGACTGGCTCGCCGTGTCGGAAGCTGCGCAGCATGGGGTGGTCGGGAAGGTGCGGGACGGGCTCGCCGCGCTTGATGCCGGCCGGCCACATCGCGGTGGCCGGTGCGAGGGCGGCGTTGCCCATGGCTCCACCGCCCAGCTGCTTCGAGGGTTCCTCCCCGTCGAAGACAGAGTGCGCGAGGTCGACTGCGACGAGATCCCCGAACGCAGGCGTGAGAACGTCGGCAAGGTCCTGCGCGGTGCGCACGACATCCAGGGATCCTCCTACTCGCTCGGCCACCTCGCGTGCGAGATCCAGATGGCGGTGGGCACGCATCTGGTCGGCGTTGTCGATGTACAGGGCCGCGACCCCCGCGGGACGTCCTCGCGCGTCCTCCAGACGGAAGGCGGAAAGCGACAGCGCCTGCCGCCGCGCCGGATCGTGCCGCAAGCTCACCTGGTGGTTTCTGCGGACCACCGGGGCGCCCGTTTCGAGTACCTGGCGCAGTACTGCCTCGATGTTCTCGGCGTCCTCGGCGCACAGCACGTCGCGCAGCCGAGCGCCGGGCTGTACCGGACGGCCGTCGAGAGTGCCCGGCGTGGCGTTCGTCTGCACGGTGGTGAGATCCGTGTCGTGCACAGCGATGGTGATCCCGCTCTGTGCGGACAGCGCACGCAGGAGCGCCGCGCCCCGCTCGTGGTCGGCCACGTGGTGCGTAGGGGCCGCCAGGACGAGGATTTCCGCCGAGCCCCCCACTTCCGTGGTCCGGAAAGTGACATCGATGGTGTCGCCGCGTTGGTGGCGCAGCCGTAGCCGGCCGGACCTCGGCATCTCCGTGGCGCCACGCAGATCGTCCGGGAGGTCGGCCACCAGGTTCTGCACAGGGCGGCCGCAGACTTCCTCGGCGCGGAGGCCCGTCAGGTCCTCAGCCGTCCCGGTCCACCGCACCACCGTGCCTGTGCTGTCGAGCACGGCCGCTGCCAGGCCGTCGAAGGCGTACGACCTGCCACTCGGACCGGCATCGCAGCCGCCCGTCGATGCTTGGGAGGTGCCTGCTGAGAAGGCGTTCTTGACATTCTCTGTATCCATCTATGGCTTCCTTTACGACAGCCTGCGGCTCGGGAGAGCGGCATGCTGTGGCGGCCGTCGGCCGCCCGGTCGGTAGCGCGTCACACCGCGACGGCTTTGGAGGGCAGGTCGTGCTCGGCCCAGACGACCTTGCCGTCCCTCGACGAGCGGGAGCCCCATCTGCGGGACAACTGGGCGACGAGGAAGAGACCGCGGCCGTTCGCGTCGGTGGTGTGGGGATGACGGGGGCGGGGGTGGCTGGTGTTGCTGTCGGAGACTTCGCAACTCAAGACCTGGTGCTGGATGAGCCGCAGGCTGATCGGCCCGCCGCCGTGGCGGACGGCGTTGGTGACCAGTTCGCTGACGATCAGCTCGACGGTGCTCACCAGATGCCCAAGGCCCCATTCGCCGAGCTGACGGGCGGCTGCCTGCCGGGCGATGCGGACGGTGGCCGGTTCGTTCGGCAGTTCCCAGGAGGAGACCTGGGCCGGTTGGAGTCCGCGGGTCCGCGCGAGGAGCAAGGTGACATCGTCGGCCGGGGCCTGGGTCGGCAAGGTCTCGATCACCTGAGAGCACAGGTCTTCCAGGGACGATCCGGTCTCTGCCAAGGCTGCGCCCAGGCGATCCAGACCCACGTCGATGTCGTCGTCGCGGGACTCGACCAGACCGTCGGTGTAGAGCGCGAGCAGAGTTCCCTCGGGCAGTTCCAGTTCCACGGACTCGAAGGGGACCAGACCGAGGCCGAGGCCGAGCGGGGCTCCTGCGGGCATGTCGGGGAAGGTGATACGGCCCTGCGGGTCGATGATCGCGGGCGGGGGATGCCCGGCCCGCGCCATCGTGCACCGCTGGGTGACCGGGTCGTAGACGGCATACAGACAGGTGGCACCCACCGCCGCGGGGACCTTGTCCGGAGCGTCGGCGTCTTCCTCGCTCAGCCGTCTGACCGTGTCGTCGAGGTGCGTCAGCAGTTCATGGGGAGGCAGTTCCATGTCCGCGAGCGTGCGGACGGCGGTGCGCAATCGGCCCATCGTCGCCGCGGCGTTGATGCCGTGTCCGACCACGTCTCCGACGACGAGGGCCACCCGGGCGCCGGACAGCTTGATCACGTCGAACCAGTCGCCTCCCACGCCGTGCTCCATGTCAGCCGGCACATAGCGCGAGGCCACATCGACGGCGGAGCCGCCTCCCACGTGGTGAGGGAGCAGGTCGCGTTGGAGCGTCAGGGCCGCGGTGCGTTGGCGAGCGTACTGGAGAGCGTTGTCCAGACTGAGCGCCGCCCGGGTGACGAGCTCCTCGGCGAGGAGCAGGTCGTCCTCCTGGAACGGGGCCGACTCCTCGGAGCGGCCGAACACCGCCAGTCCCAGTACACAGCGCCGCGCACGGATGGGTACGACCATCAAAGAGTGGACGCCGCTGTCACGGACCTTCTGCGTCCGCACCGGGTCGTGAAGGACCCAGGGGCCCGCCTGGGTGTCCAGCACCGATTCCAGGTAGGACCTGCCCGTGCGCAGGGCGGTGGCGAACAGCGAGGTCGGGAAGGGGCGGATCACCTCTTCGCGCGCCCACGGCAACTCGAGGGCACCAAGGTCGATGGAGGCCAGACCGGCGCGGCGCAGTACGGGTGGGGGGCCGCTCGCCCTGCCGGTCTCCGCCGAGGGATCCACGCCGAACGGAACCGACTCCACCAGGTCGACGAGTACGTGGTCGGCCAGCAGGGGCACAGCGAGGTCGGCCAGTTCCTGCCCGGTCCGCATGACCTCCAGGGTGCTGCCGATGCGTGTGCCGGCTTCGCTGAGGATGGCAAGGCGCTCGCGAGCCCGCCGGTTGCCGGTGACGTCCACGCTCATGGAGCACACTGCCAACGCCGTACCGTCCGCGTCCTGCAGACAGAAGAACGAGGCCGAGAACGCGTGCTCCCGGCGCGGGTCCGCCGGCGACCACGCCCGGTACTCGTGAACCATGGTGGTGCCACTCTCCAGCACCTGCCGCATCACCACTTCGAGCGCTTCGGCCTCGACGGCGGGCAGTGAGTCCTGCAAGCGGCGTCCGAACCGTCGCTCACGAGGAGTGCCGTCGTGACGCTCCATGACGTCGTTGACCCAGGTACAGCGCAACTGCGGGTCGTAGACGGCGATGCCGATCGGTGCGTGGGCCAGGAGTGACTCCCGCACAGCTCCGTTGGCCATCCCCGAGGACAGGGTCCCTATGTCGGTCACGGACACCAGCCACCGGGTGCCGGCGCCCTCCCCCCACAGCAGCGAGGTCCGCAACGTCATTTTGATGCCGTGGCCGTCGCGGTGGCGGACCGTCACGGTGCCGGACCAGCCATCCTGGGCCCGGCACTGCTCGGCGAACGCCGCAGCGCTCAGGGCGTCCTCGGCGGGCGGCAGCACGCGTGCGGCGGACTTGCCCACCACTTCCCTGGCCGAGTACCCGACAAGGCGCTCAGCTGCGTGCGTCCACCCCACCACGGTCCCCTCCGCGTCGAGCATCGCTATCGCCGCATCAGGTGTCTCCCGGGGGTTCACCGGCTCGGCGAGTCGTGTGTGGTCAGTGTTCGTCATCCGGTTCTTCCCATCGGTGCGGCGGCCTGAGACAGCGTCGGCGTGTGCGGCGTGGTCCCATCTGTCGCCGCGGTGGACTTTGGACGACTTTGTCCACTTCTGATGGAATAGTCAGATACGAGCGCTTCATCGTCAAGCCCCGTCTTTCACCTCCTCGACACTTCCATACGTTGTATGGTACCTCTGGCGGGACGCATCCATACGTCGTATGGAAACTCTTGTTCGGGCCACACCAGGCGCCGCACGCCGCCCGCACGGAGCCGATGGCGCAGATCGCCCCATCCGGAAGGAAAACCATGAAACCCATGAAGACACTCACGAGACGCGTTGCCGTCACCGCTTCCACCGTGGCGGTCGCGATCGTCGCCGCCCTCGGTGCCGGGAGTACCGCTTCGGCCGAGACTTCCGCGTCCGCGTGCGTCCAGCGCCCGGCAGTCAGCGTCAACGCCGACGACTACCGCTGGGACCACGGTGTCGGCTACCTGCTCGAGCAGGGCTACTCCTGGGAGGAGATCAGCGGCGCGGCCGGGGCCGAGACAGGGAGACGCCTGTGCCACGAGGGACCGAAAGGCTGAGAAGCCTCCCAACCGCCGCGCCCGTGGGGCTCTTCGCCCCGACCACAGAAGAGAAGGAAAGAGAGTTCATGTCCCAGTACCAGCTTCGTGTCTACACACTGCGCAGCCCTGAGGCGCTCGTCGCCTACGAGAACATCTGGTCCAAGCACATTCCCGGTATGGCCAAACACAGGATCGCCACACACGGCGTCTGGACGGCGCCCGCAGCTCCCGGGAGTGAGGCGTCCCAGCTGTACGCCCTCGTTTCCTACCGGGACGCCGACGACGTTCAGGAGCGGCTGGAGGCGTACCTGTCCAGCCCCGGATTCCGCGCGGACATGGAGGGCTTCGACATCAGCCAGATCGTCGACGTCGCCGAGTCCGTGCTGACGCCCACCGCCGACTCACCCTTGCGATGAGAGGTACCGCCGCTCGAAGTCTTCGGTGACCTTCTCGTTCGAGGCGACTGCGGAATCAACGGCCGGCGCCCGGGCCGTCGCCATTGGCGGCAAGTCGGCTCTCCAGGCCCATGATGATCGTGTCCAGCGTCAGGCGGAAGATGCGGTTCTCGTCATGGCTCGCGTGAGCAGGCCCGTGTTCGCCGGCAGTGAGGGGTTTGAGGCTCGCCCACTGGTGGAGCGCGCCGTTCAGTTCGGCGGTGAGGACGCCCGTGATGACGACCCCCACGAGCGCGGTGATCTGCGGGAGCTCCGGGTGCGGCACCTCCGCGGCGTCCAGGATCGCGGTGAGCGCGACCCAGAACGGGTCTTCGCGCTGAATGAAGTCCGCCTGGTGGCTGAACGAGTAGGCCATGAGCTTGGGATGGCGGTGCGCCAGCGTCCGGAAGTCCGTGGCGAGCAGGCGGATGCGCTCCTGCCAGGGAGCGTCCTCCAGCGTCACGGTGCGGAACTGGGTGCCGACCAGTCTCGCGACGCCGCGCAGCAGGGCGTCCTTGTTCGGCACGTGGTGGTACAGCGACATCGGGTTCGCATCGAGCGCGGTCGCGAGTTTGCGCATGGTGAGCGCCTCGACCCCGTCCGCGTCGATGAGCCGCAGGGCGGCGGCATAGATCCCGGCCTCGGTCAGAGGTACCTCTCTCCTCCTGGTTCCTCGCGGGGGACGCTTCGCCTTTTCCATGCCAGGACGCTATCAGTTTCGTACAACGTACGGAAATGACCTCGGCCACCCCGCCGGCATGACAGTCACTCGCACATCCAGGGTTGCGGTCGACTTTCCATACGACGTATGGTACCAATTCCATACGGCGTATGTTTCCGTGGTGCACCCCGGCATCGCCCGGCGCCCTTGCCCATCCCTCCCTGCACAAAGGAGCAAGCCATGACCACACAGTCCGAGCACGACCTGCGCCCCATCCGGTCTCCGCGCGGGGTCCCGCTCTTCGGCCACACGCCGCAGATCCCCAGCACCAACCCGGTGGAGTACTTCGGCGAGCTGTCCAAGCAGTTCCCCGAGGGGCTCTACGGCATGGAGATCGCCGGCATCGAGCAGGTCTTCGTCTGGGACCCGGACCTGGTGGCCGAGGTCTGTGACGAGACGCGGTTCTTCAAGCAGATCGACAAGACGCCGCTGGCCCATGTCCGGGACTACGCGGGAGCCGCCCTGTTCACGGCCCACCAGCACGAAGAGGAATGGGGTATGGCGCACCGAGTCCTCCTCCCGGCCTTCAGCCAGCGGGCGATGAAGGGCTACTTCGGGCAGATGCTGGAGATCGCCCAGAACCTGGTCGGCAAGTGGGAGCGCAAGGAGGGCCAGCCGGTCAACATCACCGACGACTACACCCGGCTGACCCTGGACACCATCGCCCTGACGGGGTTCGGTTACCGGTTCGACTCCTTCGCCAAGGAGGATCTGCACCCCTTCCTCAACGCGCTGCTGCAGGCGCTGGTTGAGTCGCTGCGGCGCTCGCAGGAGCTGCCGATGATGACCAAGATGCGCAAGGCCGATGACAGGAAGTACCGCGAGAACATCCGGCTGATGCGGGACCTGGTCGAGAACGTGATCAAGGAGCGCCGTGATGGGAAGGGCACCGGTGAGGATGACCTGCTGGGCCTGATGCTGGAGGCCACCGACCCGGAGACCGGTAAGGGGCTGGAGGACGACAACGTCCGTGACCAGGTGCTGACGTTCCTGATCGCCGGTCACGAGACCACCAGCGGTCTGCTGTCGTTCGCCACGTACTCGCTGATGCGCAACCCGCACGTCCTGGCCCAGGCCTATGCCGAGGTGGACCGGCTGCTGCCGGGCGACACGGTCCCGGACTACGACACGATCATGCAGATGGACGTGATCCCGCGGATCCTGGAGGAGACCCTGCGCCTGTGGGCTCCCATCCCGATGATCGGCAAGTCCCCGCTGGAGGACACCGTCATCGGCGGCTGCTACGGCCTGAAGAAGGGAGCGCGGGTCAACATCCTTGAAGGTCCGCTGCACACCCACCCCAAGGCGTGGGAGCGGCCTGAGGAGTTCGACATCAACCGGTGGCTGCCGGAGAACCGGGTCAACCACCACCCGCACGCCTACAAGCCGTTCGGCAACGGTGTACGTGCCTGCATCGGCCGGCAGTTCGCGCTCACCGAGGCCCGCCTGGCCCTCGCGCTGGTGCTGCAGAAGTTCAAGTTCTCCGACACCAGCGACTACAAGATGGACGTGCGGGAGGCGCTGACGCGCAAGCCCGGCGACTTCCAGCTGGTCGTACGGACCCGCCAGGAGCACGAGCGCACCGTCTTCGGCGCCGCGGACCTGCAGACCGACGACACGCGGCACCAGACCGCGGTCAGCGGTGTCGGGGTGAACCTGACCGTCGCCTACGGCTCCAGTCTGGGCTCCTGCGAGGACCTGGCGCGCACCATCGCCGACCGCGGCGAGCGCTCCGGGTTCGGCACCACCTTGGTCGGCCTGGACGAGCTGGGTGACAACCTGCCCACCGAGGGCCTGCTCGTCGTCGTGGCTTCCAGCTACAACGGCAAGGCCCCGGACAACTCGCAGCGTTTCGACGACCTGCTCGCCGCCGGACTCCCGGAGGGCTCCCTGTCCGATGTGCGGTTCGCGCTGCTGGGCGCCGGCAACACCCAGTGGGTGGCCACCTACCAGGCCTTCCCCAAGCGGATCGAGGCAGGCCTGCTGGCCGCCGGCGCCACCCGCGTCATCGAACGCGGCATCGCTGATGCCGCCGGTGACTTCGACGGCATGGCCACCCGCTGGATGGACACCCTGTGGACCACCCTGGCGGAGGAGTACGCCGCCGACACCTCCGAAACCAGCGGGCCGCGCTTCGAGGTCCAGCTGCTCACCGAGGCCGACGTGCGCCCCGCGATCGTCTCCGAGCAGGCCTACCCCCTCACGGTCGTGGCCAACGAGGAACTCGTCGACGACCCGACCGGCCTGTGGGACTTCAGCATCGAACCGCCGCGCCCGGCCGCGAAGTCCATCACCGTCGAACTCCCCGACGGTGTCACCTACGACACCGGCAACCACTTGGCCGTCTTCGCCAAGAACGAGCCGCAGCTGGTCAACCGCGCCCTCGCGCGGCTCGGCGTCGACCGCGACCAGGTCCTGCGCCTGGACCAGCCGGCCGGCGGCCGCACGCACCTCCCGGTGGGCACGCCCGTCACCGCTGGTCTGCTCTTCACGGAGTTCCTGGAACTGCAGGACGTGGCCACCCGCGCCCAGATACAGACGCTGGCCGGGCACACCGAGTGCCCTTGGACCCGGCCGCAGCTGCAGGCCTACACGGCCGACACCGCCGAAGCCGAGGAGCGCTACCAGACCGAGGTCCTGGGCAAGCGCGTCTCCGTGCTCAACCTCCTGGAGCGCTTCCCCGCGGTCGAACTGCCGCTGGCGGTGTTCCTGGAAATGATGGGCCCGATCCGTCCCCGCTTCTACTCCATCTCCTCCTCCCCGCTGGCCAACCCGCGCCACGTGCGCCTGACCGTAGGCCTGCTGGAAGGCCCGGCCCTGTCCGGCGACGGCCGATACCGCGGCACCTGCTCCTCCTACGTCGCGGGCCTCGATGCCGGTGACGTCGTCTACGGCTACGTACGTGTGCCCTCCCCGACCTTCGCCCCCCCGGCCGACCCCGCCACACCGCTCATCCTCATCGGCCCCGGCACCGGCATCGCACCGCTGCGCGGGTTCCTGGAGGAGCGGGCCCACCAGCAGGTGAACGGCACGCAGGTGGGGCTGTCCCAGGTCTTCGTCGGCTGCCGCCACCCGGAGCACGACTACTTCTACCGGCAGGAGATGCAGGACTGGGAGCAGGCCGGGATCGCGCAGGTGCACACCGCCTTCTCGGCGGTGACCGGACACCCGGCCCGGTTCGTCCAGGACGCCATCGCAGGCGCCGCCGACACCGTGTGGCAGGCCATCCAGGACGGCGCGTACCTCTATGTCTGCGGTGACGGCCGCCGCATGGCACCCGCCGTACGGGAGGCACTCGCCGCCATCCACCGCCGGAAGACCGGCAGCGACGACGAGGCCGCCCAGCAGTGGCTCGCCCAGCTCGAAGCCGACGAGCGCTACCAGCAGGACGTCTTCGCCTGACCCTCACACGCCGGGAGGCGCGCGGTCCTGACCCTCCGCACCCCTCCCGGCCACCACTCACCCACGACACCACACGCCCCCCGTCGGCCGGAACCGCCGGGAGTGCCGCTCACAGAAAGCAGAGCACCATGGACACCATGCTCGCCGGACGCTTCCACCTGGACAGCAAGAAGTTCGCCGTGGAGGAGGTCCCCGTCCCCGTACCCGGCCCGGGCGAGGTCCTGATCGAGGTCAAGGCCGCAGGCGTCTGCCTCTCGGACGTCCACCTCATCGACGGCTCCCTCGTCCCGCTGTTCGCCACCTCCGACACGGTCACCGTCGGCCACGAGGTCTCCGGTGTGATCCACACCCTCGGCCCCGACCTCAAGCGCGGCCTGACTCCCGGCACCCGCGTCACCCTGGAGGCCGGCAAGACCTGCGGCCAGTGCGCCGGCTGCGTGCGCCACCGCCCCTGCACCCAGATGCTCACCGCCGGCATCGACTACGACGGCGGCTGGGCCCAGTACACCCTCGCCCGCGAGGACACCCTCATCCCCATCGCCGACAGCCTCCCCTTCGACCAGGCCGCGATCATCCCCGACGCGGTCTCCACCCCCTACGCCGCCGTCGTCACCACCGCCGGAGTACGCCCCGCGCAGTCCGTCGGCATCTGGGGCGTGGGCGGTGTCGGCGCCCACAACGTCCGCGTCGCCCGCCTGGCCGGCGCCGCGCCGATCATCGCGGTCGACCCGCTGCCCGGCGCCCGGAAGCGCGCCCTGGCCTTCGGTGCGGATGTGGCCCTGGACCCGGCCGCCGACGACTTCGCCGACCAGGTCCGCGCGGCCACCGGTGGACGGGGCCTGGACTTCGCCTTCGACTGCGCCGGCGTGCCGGCGGTCCGTGAGCAGGCCGCGGCCGTGCTCGGCCTGAACGGAGTGCTCATCCTGGTCGGCATCAGCCCCAGGCCGATCACCATCAGCGAGGGCCTGACCTTCAACTACCTGGGCAAGCAGGTGCGCGGCCACTACGGCGGCACCCCCGAGTCCGTCACCGACCTGGTCCGGCTGGCCGAGGTCGGCCGTCTCGACCTGGCCCCCTCCATCACCGACCACATTCCGCTCGCCGAGGCCGCCGACGCGGTCAGCCGGCTGGAGAACAAGATCGGCGACCCGATCCGCCTCATCCTCGTCCCCTGACAACCGAACAGAAAGTTCACCAAGACCACCTCGGGCAGGGGTGAGTGGGCGCCGGTGCTTGAGGGAGCACCGGCGCCCACGGTCTTTCATCCACCGGTGGCCGAGGGCAACAGCTCCTCAGGCATCCCAGTGCGCCTCCAGGGCTGCGGCGACCTCGGCCGGCTTCTGGATCAACGTCCAGTGGCTGCAGTCGAGCTTGACGACCCGGGACGCTCGCACGGCTTGACCGAGTTCGTCGGCGAACGCGACCGGACAAGCCGGGTCGAGCGTCCCCCAGGGGACCAGGCACGGCGCGGACACGTTCGCCAGTTCCGGTTCCCACTCCGCGCCCACCGTCACGGCGGAGCGGTACAGCTTGAGGATGCTGTCCCTCATCGCCCCGTCCACACGCCGGGCCATCTCCTCGGCCACGTCGGCCGGGACGTCGAGTTTGCCCAGGTCCTCGGCGAAGGACGCCGGGTCCAGCTCGTTCATGAACCGGTCGCCCTCGACCGGATCCTGCCAAATCCTGGCCAGCGGGTGCCAGCCGTACCGAGCACTCACCGGAGCGCTGCTGCCGGCCCACGTACGAACCAGGTCCGGCCGTATCGAAGCGACGCGCGCGGTGAGAATGCAGCCCCAGTCATGGCCGACCAGGTCCACCGGCTCGCCGACTCGCTCCAGCCGGTCGATGAGCCGATCGACGTACTCCTCTTTGGTGGAGCCGAAGCCTTGCGGCCGCGGTACGCCGAAGCCGGGCAGGTCCCAGGCCGCCTTTGGCCCCGAGCGCGAATGCTCCGGGTCAACCGAGGCCGGGCAGCGAGCGCCGGGTCACCTGGTGGGCATCGTCCGGCGGGACGCCGAGCATGCGCAGGACCATCTCGGCCAGGTCGCTGGCGGCCTCATCGCCGTCGAGGTCGGGGTGGGCCAGCCGCAGCGCCACGAGGGACATCAGGGTGCCGCCCATGGCGGACAGGGCGGTGGTCGCGTTGCCGCAGGTGAAGCGGCCCGAGACGATGCCATTCTCCAGGTCGCGCCGGGCTCGCGGGGCGAGGCCCCGGTCGGAGTGGATGTAGGCAAGACCGCGGTCACGCAGGATCCGCATGAGTTCGGGGTGCGAGTCGGCCATGCGGGCGGTGAGCCGGAAGCCCGCGGCGACGAGCTCGGCCGGGTCGTCGATTCCTTGCACGCGCTCGTCTACGACCTGCCCGAACTCCTCCAGGGCGTCTGTCACCGCGGCGTCGAACAGCGCCGTCTTGGACTCGAAGTGGTTGTAGGAGGAGCCGAAACCCACGTCCGCGAGTTCCGCGATCGCCTGGATGCTGACGCTGGTGTCCCCGGTCTCCGCGAGGATCTGCCGGGCCGCACGGACGAGCGCCTGCCGGGTCTCGGCACGGCGCCGCTCGAAGCGGTTCTTGGGCGGGGCTGACGGCGGGGGCATACGACGAGTGTAACAACGTCTCGATGAGTTCACCATTGATGATGAGATCATCAATTATTCCTCCCCTCCCTATTGACGATGAGTAACGGCAAAGTTGATGATTTCCTCATTACAGCAGTGTTGCTTGGAGGACACCATGTCCCACACCCCCGTTGACAGAGCCGCTCCCCAGACGCCCCACCAAGACCTCCACAGTGAGCAGGGCGCCCTGCGCGGAGAGCACCCCGGCCGTTCCCGCAATCCCGTGATCAAGGTGGCGGATCTGGCATGGCTGGAGTTCGAGAAGCCGGACCTGGACCGGGCCGAGGTGTTCGCGCGTGACTTCGGGTTCGCGATCGCCGCCCGGACCGAGGCGGAGCTGTGGCTGCGCGGCACCTTCGCGGGCTCACCCTGCATGGTCATCCGGCGGGGGCGTGCGTCCCGGTTCATCGGCCCGGCGTTCCGCGCGGCCGAGCGGGCCGACCTGGACCGGCTGGCCCGTGCCACCGGCAGTACCGTCCGGGACATCGGCGTACCGGGCGGTGGGCAGTCGGTGGCCCTGCTCGATCCCGCGGGCCTGCCGGTCCGGGTCGCGCACTGCGCCGAGCAGTTGCCCGCGCTGCCCGAGCAGGAGCCGCTGATCCTCAACTTCGGTACCGATCACCGTCGTACGAACGCCACCCAGCGTCCGCCCCGTGAGCCGTCCCGTATCCAGCGGCTGGGCCATGTGGTGCTGGAGACACGGGCGTTCACCCGCACCCTGGACTGGTACCTGGACACCCTCGGGATGATCGTGTCCGACTTCCTGTTCCTGGACGGGCAGCGCGGACGCGGGCCGACGATGGCGTTCATCCGGTGCGACCAGGGGAGCGTGGCCGTCGACCACCACACGCTGGCCCTGCACCTGGGGCCCGGAACCGGCTACGTCCACTCGGCCTACCAGGTCACCGACCTCGACGCGATCGCCGCCGGCGGGGAGTATCTGGCCGAGCGCGGCTACCGGCGCAGCTGGGGCATCGGCCGGCACATCCAGGGCAGTCAGCTGTTCGACTACTGGCGCGACCCCGACCACTTCATGCTGGAGCACTTCGCCGACGGCGACCTCTTCTCCTGCGAGCTGGAACCCGGCTGGGCACCGATGTCGGCGAGCGGCCTGGCCCAGTGGGGCCCGCCGGTCACCCGCGACTTCCTGGGCACCAGCCCCTCCCCCGCCAAGCTGCGCGAGGTCATGACGGCCCTGCGCGGCGACAACGAACTCGACCCCGCACGCCTGCTGGGCCTGATGAAAGCGATGAGCTCATGAGCACCAATGTTCTGCGCACCACCGACGGCTGGTGGGTCGTCCGGGACGAGCGCGCCGTCCGCATCGAGACCAAGGCCGTCACCACCGCCGACCTGCTCGCCGACCGGGAGGCGGTCCGCGAGGCCGCCGCCTCCGCCGAGAGCGGCACGCCCGTCGCCGACCTGGTGGCGCTGCCTCCGGTCACCACCCCGTGCCGGGTGGTCGCCCAGATGGTCAACTACCGTAGCCACGCCAAGGATTCGGGCTTCACCGGCGACATCCCGCCCACCTTCTTCCGCAAGGCGTCCGGCTCGGTCAGCGGCCCCCACGACACGATCATCCGCCCCGCCCATGTGAAGTTCCTCGACTACGAGGTGGAACTCGGCCTCGTCATGGGCGCGACCCTGCCCGTGGGCACCGTCGTCGAGGAGCAGGACCTGCCGCGCTACGTCGCCGGCCTTGTCCTGACCAACGACGTCAGCGCCCGCGACGTCCAGCTGACCAAGACCCAGTTCTACGAGAGCAAGTCCTATCCGACCTTCACACCGACGGGGCCGTACCTGGCCCTGCTGGAGCCGGAGGACTTCGCCCATCTGCTGAACCTGCGGCTGCGGTTGTCGGTCAACGGCGTGTCGCGCCAGGACCGCACGCTGGCCGACATGATCGTACGGCCCGCACAGGCGCTCACCCTGCTCGCCCGCTTCCAGACCCTCGACCCGGGCGACCTGCTGCTGACCGGCACTCCCGGCGGCACGGCCCTGAAGGCTCCGCCCGCACCGGTCGCGAAGATCAGTGCGCTGCTTCCGCCCGCACTGAAGTGGAAGGCGTTCTTCAAGGGCCAGGCCAAGAACCCCCTCTACCTGCAGAACGGTGACCTCATCACCGCCACGATCGCCACCCCGGACGGGCGGATCGAGCTCGGCGAGCAGCGGACCCCCGTTACGGACGCGCCATGAGGACCGCGTCCCAGAAACCGGTGGTGATCATCGGAGCGGGACCCGTCGGGGTCACGGCCGCCCTTCTGCTCGCCCGGCACGGCGTGCCCAGCTTGATCCTCGAACGCCACCGGGACATCTACCCCCTGCCGCGCGCCGTCGTCGTGGACGACGAGATCCGCCGGATCCTGCAGAGCGTCGGCGTCCACGAGGAATTCGCCGCCCTCGCCCGCCCGGCGCCCGGGCTGCGGCTCCTGGACGCCCGGCGCCGCGTGATCACCGAATTCCCGCGGTCCATGCACGGACTCCACGGCTTCCCGCAGCTCAGCATGTTCAACCAGCCCGAGCTGGAACGCCTGCTGCGTGACGCCTTGGCGCGCCGCCCGGAGTGCGAGCTGTGGAGCGGGGTGGAGGTCGTGTCCGTCACCCAGTCCGACACGCAGAACACCGACGCACCCGACGATCCGACGGGCCCGGTCCGGGTCACCTTCCGGCGCGACGGCGGCGACGAGGAGGAGCACCTGTGGGCCGATGCCGTCCTCGGCTGCGACGGTGCGGGCAGTCTCACCCGTGACGCCATCGGCACCGACTGGGAGGACCTGCACTTCCAGGAGAGCTGGCGGGTCATCGACGTGCGCACCAGCCGCCCGGTGCGCACCTGGGAAGGTGCCGAGCAGATCTGCTGCCCCACCCGGCCGACCACCTTCATGCGCATCAGCGAGGACCGCTACCGCTGGGAGTTCCGGCTGGCCGACGACCAGAACCTGGACGGCCCGGACGGATGGGAGCGCCTGCGCGAGCTGGTGGCCCCCTGGGTGGACCTGCCGCCCGACGCCTCGCGGGGCGACGACTTCGACGTGATACGGCAGGCGCAGTACACCTTCCAGGCCCGTCTCGCCGACCGGTGGCGCAGGGGGCGTGTCTTCCTGCTGGGCGACGCCGCCCACCTCACCCCGCCATTCGTCGGGCAGGGTCTGTGCTCGGGCCTGCGCGACGCCCACAACCTCACCTGGAAGCTCGCCCGCGTGCTCCAACAGGGCGCACACGACGGGCTGCTGGACACCTACGAACGCGAGCGCAAGCCGCACGCCCGCCATGCGATCCGCGTCGCGGTCGCCGTCGGCTGGGCCATGACCGGCGGACAGGACCGCGGTGCGGCGTTCCGCCGGGCCGTCGTGGGCACGGCCTGTCGCATCCCCGGCGTGACCGCGGCGGTGAGCCGTGACCTCAGCCCCGCCCTGACCGCCGGTCCACTCGTACGGCGCCGCCCCAGGCTGACCGGCCGCGCGCTGGCCGGTACCTTCTGCCCGCAGCCCTGGGTACGGCACGACGGCGGGCGAGTGCGCCTCGATGACGTCCTCGGGGACTCCTTCGCCGTCCTGACCGCCGCGCCGCCCACGACGCGGATCACGGCCGTGGCCACGGCACTGGGTGCCCCGACGATCCACGTCGACGACCTGGGCGACGACGGCACCCTGGCCGACTGGCTGGCACGCGGCCGTGCCGACGCCGTCCTGCTGCGCCCCGACCGCGTCGTGGTGGACACCGTCCCGGCCGGCACCGGCGACTTCACGGACACCGCCGCCTGGGCCCCCCTGCTGCACACGGCCCGCCGTACCGCCGACGCCCGGCCCGCCTGACGAGGAGCACCACACCATGACCACCCCGCCCCGTGCGTCGTATCCGGAACCCTTCTTCGTTCCCGACCCGAAGTCGGCCGCCCACAGCCGCATCGCGGACTTCGCGCGGTGGGCGGCCCGGCACCGGGGAGCCGAAGGGATCCAGGAGCCCACGGACTACCGGGCCCTGCACCAGTGGTCCGTCACCGACCTCGAAGGGTTCTGGGCCGCGGTGTGGGAGTACTTCGACATCGACGCGACGACTCCCTACGAGCGGGTGCTGGCCGAGGAGACCATGCCCGGCGCCCGCTGGTTCCCCGGCGCCACCCTCAACTACGTCCATCACGCGCTGCGCAACCTGCAACCGGACGCTCCCGCGATCACCGCCCTGGACGAGACCGGAGCCGGCTATGAGATCACGGGCCGGGAGCTGCGCGCCCGGGTCGCCTCCGTCGCCGCCAGCCTGCGCGACCTGGGTGTCGGGCAGGGCGACCGGGTGGTGGGCTATCTACCCAACACACCCCACGCCGTCATCGCCTTCCTCGCCACCGCAAGCCTGGGCGCGGTGTGGTCGGTGTGCGGCCAGGACTACGCGCCCAAGGCCGCCGCCGACCGCTTCGCCCAGCTCGAACCCACCGTGCTCATCACCGCTGACGGCTACCGTTTCAACAGCACCACACACGACCGCCGGACCGCCTCGCTCGAACTGGTCCGCGCTCTGCCCACGTTGAAGGCCACGGTGCTCGTCGACCACGTGGGCCTTGCCTGGCCCGAGAGCGGGGACGCGGGGCTGACGGTTCCCTGGGAGGACGCGGCCACCCGCGTCGAGTACCTCACCATCGCTCCGGTCCCCTTCGACCACCCTCTGTGGGTCGTCTTCTCCTCCGGCACCACCGGCCTGCCCAAGGGCATCGTCCACGGGCACGGCGGGGTCCTGCTCGAACACCTCAAGACCCTCGGCCTGCACACCGATCTGGGCACTGGGGACCGCCTGCTGTGGTACACCACCACCCACTGGATGATGTGGAATCTGGTCGTCTCCACCCTGCTGACCGGTGCCACCACCTGCACCTACGACGGCAGCCCGGCACCGCAGGCACGACCGGACCTCCTGTGGGAGCTGGCGGCCCGTCACAAGGTCACCGTCTTCGGCACCAGTCCCCAGTATCTGCTGGCCATGGCCAAGCTGGGCATCGAACCCTCCACGCACGACCTGTCGGCCATCCGCGTCATCGGCTGCACCGGTTCCGCTCTGCCCGCCTCCGCGTACCCCTGGGTCCGCGACCACGTGGGCGCCGACGTCCAGTTGGCCTCCACCAGCGGAGGCACGGACGTCGTCTCCGGCTTCGCCGGCAGCGCCTCCACGACCCCCGTATGGGCGGGGGAACTGTCCGCCCCCAGCCTGGGCGTGGCACTGACCGCCTACGACCCGAGGGGCACCCCTGTCCTGGACCAGGTCGGCGAACTGGTCGTCACCCGCCCCATGCCGTCCATGCCGCTGTACTTCTGGAACGACCCCGACGGCAGCCGCTACCGCGACGCCTACTTCGGCGCCTATCCCGGTGTGTGGCGGCACGGCGACTGGATCACGCTCACCTCGCACGGCTCGGTGATCGTCCACGGCCGTTCCGACGCCACCCTCAACCGCAACGGCGTGCGCCTGGGCAGTGCCGACATCCACGACGTCGTCGAACGCCTCCCCGAGATCACCGAGGCCCTCGTCATCGGCGCCGAGGAACCCCACGGCGGCTACTGGATGCCGCTCTTCGTGGTCCTCGCGGACGGAGTCAACCTGGACGATCCCCTGCGCGACCGGATCCGCGACGCGATCCGCGCCGACGCCTCACCCCGCCACGTCCCCGACGAGATCATCGCTGTACCGGCGCTCCCGCACACGAAGACCGGCAAGAAGCTGGAGGTGCCCGTCAAGCGCCTGCTCCAGGGTGCCCCCGCCGAGCAGGTCCTGAACCCCGCGGCGGTCGACGACCCCGACCTGATCGCCTACTTCGCCCGCCTGGGAGCGGAGCGCAACAAGCGGTCAGCACACCACACATGAGTCGGCCAGGTGGCCAGGCCCGCGTGGACAGCGCCGGGTCCTCGCGCCCCGTCCGGCTCCGCAGACCCCGTCCCCACCGTGTGGTGCCGGGGCGGTCAACCCGCCCCGGCACCACACCATCCGCACCACCGAAGTAAGAGAGAAACCATGAGCATGACCGACCGCGCACCGCAGGCCCTCGATGTCCTCGACGACGCCGGCCGAAAGGTGCTGTTCACCGAGGCCCGCACCGCGAACACCTTCGCCGAGGTGGCCGTCGCCGACGACGAACTCGCCACGATCTGGGAACTCGCCCGCTGGTCGCCGAGCGCCGCCAACGGCCAGCCTCTGCGCGTCCTCTTCGTGCGCACCCGCGAGGGCAAGGAGCGGCTCGTCCGGCATCTCGACGAGGGCAACAGGGCCAAGACGCTTCAAGCACCGGCCGTGGCGATCCTGGCGTATGACGTCGACTTCCACGAGCAGATGCCGACAGTCTTCCCGGCCCGCGGCGACATGCTGCGAGCGGCGTTCGCCGACCGGGTCGACGCACGCGAGAGCATGGCGGCCTACAACTCGGCACTGCAGACGGGCGTCTTCCTGCTCGCGGTCCGCGCGGCAGGGCTCGCGGCCGGTCCCATGGCGGGCTTCGACAAGGCCGGTGTGGACGGGGAGTTCTTCGCCGGTACCAGCTGGCGTTCGCATCTGGTGGTCAACATCGGTCACCCCGGTGCCGACCCGTGGTTCCCGCGACTGCCCCGCGTGCCCGTCGAGGACGCCGTCGCCTATGCCTGAGGGCACTGCCACCGCCTGGTAGATGAGAGGCGGCATGCCATGGGCGCCGGTGCTCTTCCGAGTACCGGCGCCCATTTCACACGCACCGCCCGCTGTCGGTCGGCCTGTTGCTCGGCGTTCCGCCCGGGCGCGGTCAGGAGTCGCTGATCCCGAGATCAGCGGCCGCCTCCCTGCCCCCGGCCGGTGTCACGGCGACGTGCACGGTCTGAGCCCACCCGTGCCAACGGCGCCTGCGTCACCGGTCGTTGCGGCCTCCGTCGCGTTCGGACCGGTTGGAGTCGTGATTCGACCGGTTGGAGTCGTGGTCGTACCGGTCCCAGTCGTGGTCGTACCGGTCCCAGTCGTGGTCGTACCGGTTCGAGTCGCGGTCGGACCGGTCCCAGTCGTAGCGGTAGGCCCTGTCGTGCTTCCAGCCGCGGTCCTCGTCATCCCAGTAGTGTCCGTCCCGGCGGTAGTCCTCCTCGGTGTTGTTGTGCCGGTAGGTGACATCGCGGTCCCCGCGGTGGTCGTCGGCCTTGGCGCCAACGGCCGGGCGCTGCACGTGCGCGGACTCAGGTACCGCGGCCGAGGCGGTGCCCCCGACGCCGAGAACGGCGCCACCCGCGACCGCAGCGGAGGCGGCAGCGAGAGAAACGCGCTTCGTGAGCTTCCTCATGGTTATCTCCTTCGTGTCGGCGTCGTCCGCAATCCCAGCGATCGCTTACGCAGGTGATGCGGTACGCCCCATCGATATCGACCGCATCGGCGAGTTCACCCCTCGTGAGGGCACAGCCGACGGCCATCAGTCGCAACGAAGGGCCGCCGATCCGGCGGCACTCCGATCCGTTCCATACGCTGTATGGAAGTACCTTCATATCAGAGCATGTCCGGAAATGTCGAACTCGCCACCGAGCAGGACGTCAAGATCGCCTGTGGATCCCTTTCGCTTTCCATACGATGTATGGCATGACCGAGGAGAGTACCGTACGATGTACGGAAACTCGGGGCATCAAGGCATCGGGCTCTCCCGCGTCCACTGCCACCGCTGGGACCGATGACCCTCCCCGTATGACTCGGCACGAAGAGTGAGAGCAATGAAGTCGTTGAAAACCGTAATTCGGAGGCTGTCTGTCCAGCTGGTCGTCTCGCACGAGAGGTCCATGCCCGTGAGCATGACGCTGCAGTACGAGCCCCGCGATCCCTATGCCGTCCGCGCCGCATTCACCGTTGCCGGCAGTGACGAGTCGGTGGAATGGATCATTGGGCGAGATCTTCTGGCCGATGGCCTGGCCGGCCCCGCCGGCGAGGGGGACATACGCGTATGGGCCGCCGAGGAGCACGCCGTCAGCGACTTTTACATCCTTCTCAACGCGCCGGACGGCGCGGCCTTGCTCAAAGCCCCGGCGCGGGAAATCAAGACGTTCCTGCGGGAAACGGAGGCGGCGGTGCCCAGGGGGGCCGAGCCCGTGCACATCGACTTGGACGCTTTGCTGGCGCACCTCATCGCCGAAGGATGAGGAACCCAGCTGCTCCGCACCAGTTCTGTTAGCGTGCGCACCCTCGGGCTGGCACACTGAATTTGTGCTTCCGCTGACAGCCGCCGCAGTTCAGGACGTTCCATCGATTCCTGGAGCCGGCGTTGTATCGGTTTGCGCGCTGATCTTTACCGTCACATCCTTCTGGTGGATCAACGCCAGGCAAGGGCATCTGAAGTCCTGGGAGCCTCATTCCTTTGCCGCTATCGCCCGCCACTCCATGGCCCGCCTACGGCTGCCGTTCGTCCTTCACAACACCGGCGCCAAGCCGATAGTCGTGCAGGACCTCAGGTTGACCTTCCCCGATGAGCCCGCCTCCCATCTGCCACTCCTGTGGATGTCTTCACCGTCCCGTCTCCAACCCGGGCCGGAGGACGAGCCGCAGTTGCCGGCCGGATTCGCTGTGGTCGGCAGAGAAGCACGGCAACTCCTCATCGAGTTCGAGGCACCGTTTTCCGGATTCCTTCCAGAGCCCCGTAATTACAAGGTCCAACTTCAAGCGAGGGTCGGTCACCGCAAGGGGTGGCGCACCCTTGTGACGTTCACCTTGAGGGCCGCCAATATCATCGATCCCGACCGGTACACCGTCTACAGCAACGCACCTCTCGAACTGACGAGAGAGGACAGGCAGAAGGCGGACGCCGCACTCCTGGAGCTGCTGGACGAGCGAGACGACCTCTCTGCTCGGGGCGAGAGGAAGCATCGGAACTCTTTGAATGACGAGGGCGACACCGGCACGAATCCCTAGGGGGCCAAGCAGCCCCAGGCCAGAAACGTCGAAGGGTCCGGCGGCTGCCGGACCCTTCGTCTCGTAGCGGGGACAGGATTTGAACCTGCGACCTCTGGGTTATGAGCCCAGCGAGCTACCGAGCTGCTCCACCCCGCGTCGACCCCGCCACTCTACACAGCACGCCCGGCTGGGGCGAAATCCGTTTCCAGTCCACCTCGGCCGCTGTTCGCCGGTTCAGTCCGCGTTGGGCCGGGCGAGGCCGTGGTCGTAGGCGAAGATCACGGCCTGGATGCGGTCACGGGCTCCGATCTTGGCCAGGACCCGGCCGACGTGGGTCTTGACGGTGGACTCGGACAGGACGAACCGGGTGGCGATCTCACCGTTGGTCCAGCCCTTGCCGACGGCCACGAGGATCTCGCGCTCGCGGTCGGTGAGGGAGCCGAGTCCCGGGTCCTCGGCTGAGTCTGCGCGGTGGGTGGGGACGTAGCGGGCGAACTCGTCAAGGAGACGGCGGGTGAGGGCGGGCGCGATGACGGCGTCGCCGGAGGCGACCGCGCGGATGCCGGCGAGGAGTTCCTCAGGGCGCGCGTCCTTGAGGAGGAAACCGCTGGCACCGGCCCGGATGGCGGCGTGGACGTACTCGTCGAGATCGAAGGTGGTGAGCACCAGGACGCGCGAGCGGCCGCCCGCGGCGACGATGCGGCGGGTGGCCTCGATGCCGTCCATGCCGGGCATGCGGACGTCCATCAGGACGACGTCCGGGCGCAGTTCGGCGGCCTTGCGGACGGCCTCGGCACCGTGGGCGGCCTCACCGACGACGTCGGTCTCGGGGACGGAGTCCAGGAGGATGTGGAAGCCGTAGCGTTGCAGCGGCTGGTCGTCCACGATCAGCACGGTGGTCATCGGTCACCGCCTCGGGGCGTGAGGTCGAGGACGGCCTCGACGCTCCATCCTCCACCGCCCGTCGGCCCCGCGCTGACGGTACCGCCGTACAAGGCCGCTCGTTCCCGCATGCCCACCAGTCCGTGTCCTTCCTCGTTCGGCGGCCCGGACGGTGTGGCCGGGCCGGTGTCCTGGACCCTGATGTTCAGCCGGCTGCCCTCGACGAGGATCGCCAGGTGCACCCGGGTGTCGGTGGCGGCGTGCTTCAGGATGTTGGTGAGGGCTTCCTGGACGATGCGGTACACCGTCAGCTGTACCCCGTCGTCCAGGGCGTCCACGTCGCCGGAGGTCCGGTAGACGACCTCCAGTCCGGCGGCGCGCACCTTGGCGCACAGGGCGCCGATGTCCACGATGCCGGGCTGCGGGCTGAGCTCGGGCCCGCCCTGGGGACCGTCCGCGGTCTCGCGCAGCACGCCGAGCACGCGCCGCAGCTCGCCGAGGGCTTGTCGGCCGGTGTCGCCGATGAGCCGCAGGGCCTCCTTGCCCCGTTCGGGAGCGATGTCGGTGGCGTACGCACCGGCGTCGGCGAGCGTGATGATGACGGACAGGTTGTGGCCGACGATGTCGTGCATCTCGCGGGCGACACGGGTGCGTTCGGTGGCCGTGGCCAGCCTGCTGCGCTGGTCGCGCTCTATCTCCAGCCGGGCCGCCCGGTCCCGCAGTCCGGCGAGCTGGGCCCGGCGGATCCGCACCATCAGGCCGAGCGCGAGGGCCGCGGTCGCGGTGCTGAGCAGGAAGAACAGCGCGTCCCAGACGGACACGGCCGAGGACGCGCGTACCGCGACCAGCACCATGGCGCCCGCCATGGCCGCACAGGCCCACGGCAGCTGCCGCAGCGGCCCGTGCAGGGCCAGGCTGTACAGGGCGACGAGCAGGGCGATGTCCGCGCGCAGCGGGGCGTTCAGGGACCACTGGAGGACGAACACGGCTGTGATGGCGGCGAAGGCCACGAGGGGTTTGCGCCGCCGCCACAGCAGGGGCAGTACCAGGCCGGCCTGCAGCGCCAGCATTCCCGCGACGGGCAGTCGGGTGAAGACGAGCCGGAACCGGCGCGGGCGGTCGCCGTCGTCGACACCGCCGTGGAACAGGTCGGGCAGGCAGAACATCAGGACGACCACGACCACGACCGCGGTGTCCAGCACCCACGGATGTGTCCGGTCGGCCTGCCGCAGCCGCTGGCCGCCCCGGGACAGACGGGCGACCAGCGGCCCCATCCCGCTGATGTCATCGGTGGTCACGGATGTCACGCTGCCATGGTGCGGGTGTCAGACGTCGCTGCGCGCGAGCCGGTAGGCCGCGCCCGCCAGCGCCAGTGCCGTCCAGCCGAGGAAGACCAGCAGCCCGGCGGCCGGAGACAGGGTCGTGGAGTCGTGTGTCAGGGCGAACACCGCCTCCCCGGCGTTGGAGGGCAGGTAGGGGCTGATGTCGTCCTGCCAGGAGCTCGGCAGCAGTGAGATCAGTCCGGGGATGAGCATCAGGGTGGCCACCAGCACCGAGATCCCGCCGGCCACCGACCGCAGCAGCGCGCCCAGGGCGGCGCCGATCACCCCGACCAGGCCGAGGTAGAGCCCTGCACCCAGCAGGCTCCGCAGGACACCCGCGTGCGAAAGACTCATGGCCGCGGGCGTACCCGAGACGATTCCGCTTCCGAGCAGGAAGGCGACGAACACGCCGAGCGTCCCCACCACCAGCGCGACCAGCCCGAACACGGCCGCCTTGGACCACAGGACCGGCAGTCGGCGGGGCACCGCCGCGAGCGTCGAGCGGATCATGCCGGTCGAGTACTCCCCCGCCGTGACCAGCACGCCGAGCACGCCCAGGGCCAGCTGGGCGAAGTTCGTACCGAAGACGGACAGGCTCACGGCCGTCGAGTCGGCGAAGTCCCGGTCCAGGTGGCCGGAGTCGATCCCCGACTTGTAGCGGCTCGCGGAGATGAGACCGAAGGCCACCAGGAACAGCAGGCCGAGGCCCAAGGTGATCCAGGTCGAGCGCAGGGACCACAGCTTGGCCCATTCCGAGGAGAGCACGCGCCGTCCGGTCACCCGGTAGGCGGGGCGGGCGGGGGCGGTCCGGGGTTCCTCGGCGGTCGCGGTGAGGGTGCTCATGCGGGCCTCCCGAGGGTCTCGGTCCCGGTCGTGGAGCCGTGGTACTCGACGGCATCCCTGGTCAGGTCCATGAATGCCTCCTCCAGCGACACCGTCCGCGCGCTCAGCTCGAACAGTGCGATCCCGTGCTCCGCGGCCTTCAGCCCGATCTCGCGGGCGGTCAGCCCGGTCACCTGCAACTCCTCGGAGCCGATCCGGCCCGTGACGTCGACGCCCCGCCCCGCCAGCACGTCCCGAAGCCCCGCGGGGTCCTGCGTCGCCACCTTCACCGTGTCCCCGCCCGCCTCGCGGATCAGGTCGGCCACGGTCGTGTCCGCCAGCAGCCGACCGCGCCCCACGATGATCAGGTGGTCCGCCACCAGAGCCATCTCGCTCATCAGGTGCGAGGACACGAACACCGTGCGTTCCTCGTCGGCGAGCGCCTTCAGCAGATTGCGGATCCAGAGCACCCCCTCCGGGTCCAGCCCGTTGACCGGCTCGTCGAGCATCACCGTCTGCGGATCGCCCAGCAGCGCCGCCGCGATGCCCAGCCGCTGGCCCATCCCGAGGGAGAAGGCACTGGCCCGCTTCTTCGCCACGCTGCCCAGTCCGGCGAGGTCGATGACCTCGTCGACCCGGCGGCGCGGAATGCCGTGGGTCAGCGCGAGGGCCCTGAGGTGGTTGTACGCCGAGCGGCCCGGGTGGATCGACTTCGCCTCCAGGAGGGCGCCGACCTCCTGGAGCGGTGCCTGGTGGCGGGCGTAGTGGTGGCCGTTCACGGTGACGGAGCCGCTCGTCGGGGCGTCGAGGCCGACGATCATGCGCATGGTCGTGGACTTACCCGCGCCGTTGGGCCCCAGGAAGCCGGTCACGGTGCCCGGCTTCACGACGAATTCCAGCCCGTCGACGGCCGTCTTCTCGCCGTACCTCTTGGTCAACTGCCGTGCGTCGATCATTCGCGTTCTTCCTGTAGGCCTCCGGCGTCCGGCGCTTCCGACGCCACACCGGCAACGCTAGGCGCCGGATCACCCCGCTTTGGTGGTACCGGGAGGCTGAACTGCGCCGCGCGCGTAGTACCGCGGTACTACGCGACGCGGGACCATCGGTGCAGCCTGGCGGCCCTGGCGTGCGCGTCGCGGATGAGCCCGAGGGTCTTGGTCACGGGAGGTGGCGTGCCGACGGGGTCAGCGACCGGCGGTGAGTACCGCGGTGCGCCGGGACCACGAGCCCTCGACGGCGGCGTCCAGCAGGAAGGCGGCGACTTCGGCTCGGGAGATCCCGGGCAGGCCGGGCAGGCGGTCGAGCGCGGTCAGGTCGACGGCGCGGACGTTGCCCGTGGCGGGCTTGTCGGTCAGCAGCACCGGGTAGGCCAGCGTCCAGTCCAGACCGGGGGCGGTGAGGATCCGCTCGCCTGCGACCTTGTCGGCGAAGGCCGCCTTGCCACCCGAGTTGTAGAGGAACCGGGCGAACGCCGAAGCCTTGGCGAGGGACTCGCCGACGCCGAACGCCGACATGATCAGCACGCGCTTGGTGCCGCTCTCCTCGGCAGCCCGGACCAGCGCGCGCGTGGTGTCGGCGATCAGGTTCCCCGGGTCCTTGACCTTGCCGAGACCGAGCGCGCTGACCACCGCGTCGGTGCCGCGCATCGCCTCGGCGAGCCCGCGGGCGTCGCGGACGTCCCCCTCGACCATCGTCAGCCGGTCGGCCGGGGTGAGCTTGGAAGCGTCCGGACGAAGGCGACCACCTCGTGCCCGGCCGCAGTGGCCCGCTCCACGAACAGGGCGCCGGTGGCGCCGGTTGCACCAAGGACGAGGCCCACAGTGCACGTCGCGGGAGGTGCTGGAGCACGCGACGGGCCGGTGGGGCGCCCTGACCCTCGCCGCCCTGGTCGAAGGCCCCTTGCGGTTCGCCGAGGTGCGTCGCGACGTCTCCGGGGTCTCCGACCGGATGCTGTGGCAGACCCTCCAACGGCTGGAGGACGACGGCCTCGTCACGCGGACACACCACCCCACGGTCGCCAGGCGGGCCGACTACGAACTCACCCGTCTCGGCCGCCTGATCGCCGAGCGCATCTGCGACCTCATCAACGCGATCTACGAGCAACTGCCCGGCATCGTCGCCCACCAGCGCGCGAGCAGCACCGGCGCCGCGCCTCCCGCGGAAGACATGTCCGACTGAGGAGGTGGGTCCAGGGGCGCCAGCAGTCCGCGCGCCGCCTGTCCGGTTGGTGAGTTGTGCTGTTCAAAGTCGATGTATCGATACTCGTCAGCGGTCGGACGCCCGAGACTCTCGTCGATCGACGGCCCATTCGCAGTGCCGTCGTCGCCTGTGTCAGCGGTTGACCAGCCGCATGCCCGCCTCGTGGAGGCGGTCGCCGGCGGCGGGGGCGAGGTTGTTCAGCCGGGTGAGCTGCTCGGCCGTCAGCGCGACGGCGTCGGCGGTGTTCTCCTCGACGCGGGAGACCCGCCTGGTGCCGGGGATCGGGGCGATGTCGTCGCCCTGCGCCAGCAGCCAGGCCAGGCCCACCTGCGCGGGGGTGGCATCGGCCTCGGCGGCGACGCCGTTCGCTTCGAAGTGCTCCGTGGCACGGATCTTGCCGGTGAGGAAGCCGTGGCCGAGCGGCGACCAGGGCACCAGGCCGATGCCCAGCTCCCGTAGCAGCGGCAGGATCTCCGCCTCCACGTCCCGCGTCCACAGCGAGTACTCCGACTGCAGTGCGGCGACGGGGTGGACGGCGTGGGCGCGGCGGATCGACTCGGGGGCCGCCTCGGACAGGCCGATGTGGCGGATCTTGCCCTCGGTGACCAGGTGGGCGAGGGCGCCGAAGGTCTCCTCGACGGGCGTGTTCGGATCGACGCGGTGCTGGTAGTACAGGTCGATGTGATCCGTACCGAGCCGCTTGAGGGAGCCCTCGATCGCGGTGCGGAGGTTCGCCGGGCTGCCGTCGATGTGGCCCATGCCGCCGCTGGTGTACGAGTACATGCCGAACTTCGTCGACAGGACTACCTGGTCGCGACGGTCCTTGATGGCCCGGCCGACGAGCTCTTCGTTGACGAAGGGGCCGTAGGCCTCGGCGGTGTCCAGCAGGGTGACGCCGAGGTCGAGTGCCCGGTGGATCGCCCGGATGGACTCGCTCTCGTCCGGGGCCTCGCCAGGGCTGAGGTAGACGCCGGGCATCGTCATGGTGCCCAGGCCGATACGGGAGACGTCCAGGTCTCCCAGCTTGATGTGCTTCATGGCGCAAGTGCTCCGCAGGTCGGTCCGAAACGGCCTGGCACATCACTGAACCCCGTTCCCCGGCACGACCCGCCCTGCCATCCGGTGAGTGCAGCGAGCACGCTGGGTGTGAGTGACGGATGGAACGAAGGGAAGCGCCGGACACCGGAGAGCGGGGACCACATTGTCGGCCGCGCGGGAAAGGCCCTCTTCCACACTCGTCGAGCGTGCGGGCTTGAGGCGATCGGTGGCAGGCCGGGCTGTGCCCTGGAGCCGCGTTCGGTGCTGTGGCAGGGCACCCCGCGCGCCTTCCGCCCAGGTCGCGGCGTCCCCACACTTCCCGTCCGGTCGCCGGTCTCGTCCCCGCATACGTCAAGCGGGTTCGTGAAGGCGAGCCCGTAGACGGTTCCGGCCCCATAGGCGGCGATCGGCACCGCGGGATTCACCGGGATCGCCCTGGGCCACTGCCACACCGCGCCCCTCATCGTCCCCGAACCGGCGGTTCGCAGCGAGTCTTGAGAGAGCTTTTACGCGATGCACGCAACTGCGGCCCACGCCATGGCCGTCTGACAGGGAGTCGGGCCCGTCAGGGCCGAAGAGCGAGAGAGCGGGGCAGGTCGTGGGACGGCGCAAGGGCGGCATAGGGATCGCACTCGTCACGGGTGTGATGCTGGTGGGCGCGAGTGCCTGCGGCGGGGGCGGCAGTGACAAGGCGAACGGGGACGACGCAAAGGCGTCGGGAAAGCCGGGTGCGAGCGCCTCGCCGTCACCGACGAAGCCCGCGGGCCCGCCGATGCTGCTGGAGACGATCACCCCACAGACAGGAACCACGGTCGGCGTGGCCATGCCGATCTCGGTGGTCTTCACGAACCCGGTGGCGGCAAAGGCACGGGCCACGGTGGAGAAGCACATGAAGGTGAGCGCCTCGCAGCCGGTGGTCGGCGCCTGGCACTGGTTCGGCGACAAGCGCGCCGACTGGCGACCGAAGACGTACTGGCCCTCCGGCACGAAGGTGAAGATCGACGCTGACATGAAGGGCGTCAGCAACGGCAACGGACGCTACGGCGTGCACAGCTACACGCACACCTTCAAGATCGGCGACGACGTGCGCGCGGATGTCTCGGTGACCGGCCACACCATGAAGGTGAGCCGGAACGGCACGGCGGTGCGCACCCTGTCGATCAATGCGGGCAGCGCTCAGTATCCGACGTGGAACGGCACGATGGCCGTCATCGACAAGCAGGAGAAGGTCCACATGACCTCCTGCAGCGTTGGCATCAGCTGCAAAAAGGGCAGCCCCAACTACTACGACCTGACGCTGCCCTGGGACGTCCACCTGACCCAGTCCGGCACGTACGTGCACTACTCGACCGGCGACCCCAACCCGGGCAGCGGCAGCGCCCGCGGCTCGCACGGCTGCGTCCACCTGTCCATGTCGGACGCCAAGTGGTTCTACGGTCAGGTCAAGCAGGGCGACCCCGTCACCATCACCGGCTCGCCCCGCGCCAAGGCCCCGGCCGACAACGGCTACGCCGACTTCAACCTGGGATGGGACCAGTGGCTCGCGGGCAGCGCGTCCGGGGAGGGGACGACCTCGACGCTGTGACGCGCTGCGGTGGCGGCGCCGGTCAGCACTGGATGATGTCGACCGCGGCCAGGAACGGGTCATCAGGCCGGCGCGAACTTGGCAACGTACTCGTCGAAGGGCTCGATGCCGACTTCCGCACGGAGTTCGTCCATACGCTCGGGCTCTTCGCAGGGCCACGGAACCGGTGATCCGTCCTTCACGCCGGCGATCTGAGTGCCGTAGATCTGTTTGCGGCCCTCATTGACCAGTGTGCGGTCGCGCAGAAAGGCCAGCTCGCGTCGGCCGGCTGAGCCTGCCGAAGCCGCCTGCCGCATCAGCTGGAGGGCGCGTCGCTGGACGTTGAGCTGCCGGTCGGCGTGCTGGGCGATCAGCCACGCTGCGCGTGAGGCCTCCTCGCCGACGAGTTCCGGTGTCGGCCAGCCGTACTCGTCCATGATCTCGCTGAGGCGGTCACCATGCCGTGCGGTCAGTCGGCGCCAGGCCAACTGCTCGGCGGGGTCATCGCTGTTGGCGTTGACTGAGGACCGGTGGTCTGCCGCGGCCATGTCCGTGAGTTCCGCCGCCAGCACGGCAACATCATGCGTCACTCTCAACTCCCAGGTTCAGTAGGCGGGTTGTGCTCCCCGCCCGCAACCCTATGGGCGCATATCGGATGCGAAGATCATTCCGGAGAACGGTGACAGGAACCTCCGCAGACCGCCATAATGGATCTACCCCCGGAGCCAGAGCCGGATCGCCGCGACGCTCACAGTGCCCTGCGCAGGTAACGGCGGTTACGCCGCACACTAGGCTGCCTCCATGGAGAACGGGCTCACGCACGAGGGCGGCGCCTTCATCAACTTTCGGCGCTACTCTCCGAACCCAAAGGATCATGGGTTCCGGTGGGTCGACGTCAAGCAGTTCCGCCTTCCTGCGGAGTCTGTCGGCGACACGAGGCTGCTCGCAGCACTCGTTGTGCATGAACAGTTTCGGGATGACTATGCAGGTGGTGGGGTGCTGCCGGAGGGGATCAGGCACGGCCCGTACTGGCTGAGCTCGGTCACTCCCGACGTCTACGAGCGCATCAGCGGGGCACAGGCCACGCAGATCCTGCAAGAGTGGGTTGATCCGGCCTGGGAGGTACCCGCCGGACTGGAGGCAGATCTGCAGCGGGAGGTATTCGACCGCCTGGCGGCAGCCGATCGTGTCTACTACCTGGGCGAGCTCGGCGACGGAGCGGTTCATGACTGGGGACGCGTGCACGACTGCTTTCACGAGTTCGTGGTCATCGAACGCTCAGCCGCGCGGATCACCCTCCTTGTAGCGGCCGACGACTGAGCCGAACGTCGGAGCATCAGTAGCGGCGCCACAGCCGAAGCGAGGCAACAGTGCCGTTATCGCCGGCGATCTGTCCGAAGACACGACCAAGCTGCCGGCGGCCATCCAGCGTCCGGCCACTTCTGGCCAACGTGCACCCCGAGGGGATCAGCCCTCCTGCAGCACCGGGGCAGACCTCTCGCCCGACCCTCGGACGATCAGTCGGGTGGGGACGGTGATGGTGCGGGCGCGGGAGCGGTCGCCATCCAGGCGGGCCAGGGCGGTGGTCGCCACGGTTCTGCCGATTTCCTCGGGGTCCTGGGCGACGACGGTCAGGGCCGGTTCGAGTGCCTCGGCGAGGGCCACGTCGTCGAAGGCGACGAAGGCGACGTCCTTCCGCCCGTTGCGGGAGAGTTCGGCGACGATGCCCAGCGCGACGATGTTGTTGCCGGCGAACAGCGCGGTGGGGGGATCGGGCAGGTTCAGGAGCCGGGAGGTGGCGGCGGAGGCGCCGTGCTGGTCGTGGGCGTTGGTGACCAGGGAACGGTCGTAGGGGAGGCCGGCTTCTTGGAGAGCCTCGCGGTAACCGGCCAGGCGCTCGCGGCGGGTGTAGAGCTTGGTGGGAAGGTCACCGATGAAGCCGATGCGTCGGTGTCCGTGGGCGATCAGATGGGCGACGCCGTCGTGGGCGCCTGTGCGGTTGGAGCTGACGACGCTGTCCGTGGCCAGGCCCACTCCCGGACGATCGATGAAGATGACGGGCAGGCCGGCGGCGCGGTGGGTCTTGAGGTGGGCGTGGTCGGCTCCGACGGACGGCACGACCATGAGGATGCTGATGCGACGGGCGAGGAACTTGTCCGTCAGCGCGCGCTCCCGGCCGGGGTCGTCGGCGGAGGAGCCCATGAGGAGGGTGAGACCGCGGTCGCGGACGGTGTCCTCGATGCTGCGGGCCACGGCTCCGAAGAAGGGGTTGCCGAGGTCGGGGATGACCAGTCCGACGGTGGTGTCGGGTCCGCCGACGCGGATGTTGCGGGCCATGAGGTTCGGCTGGAAGCCGAGCTTGGCCACGGCGGCGAGGACCTGTTCCCTGGTCTGGGCCGAGGCGGGGCCGTCCTCGTTGAGGACACGGGAGACGGTCTTGGCGCTGACGCCCACTTCGCGGGCGACATCTGCCAGGGTGGGGCGGCGGTTCGCTGCCATGGAGGAAACGGTCTCCCTGTGCTCGTCGGTTCCGGCCGCGGCCCCGGCCGGAACCTGTGAGTGGTGCATCGCGTCGTCAGCCGGCCTGAACGCCGGCGGCCTTCGCCGCCTCGGAGTCCGCTACGACGGTGTCTCCGGCCTCGTCGACGGTCAGAGCGCCGGTCATGATGGCGACGACCTCCGCCATGGAGTAGTCCGAGGGCTTGATGACGGCAGCGCGCCGGCCCAGCCGGTGGACGTGGATCCGGTCGGCGATCTCGAAGACGTGCGGCATGTTGTGGCTGATCAGGACGACCGGCAGGCCCTTGTCCCGGACGCGGCGGATGAGGTCCAGGACCTGGCCGGACTCCTTGACGCCGAGGGCGGCGGTGGGTTCGTCCATGACGACGACACTGCGGGCCCAGGCGACGGAACGGGCGACCGCGACGGCCTGCCGCTGTCCGCCGGAGAGGGTCTCGACCGACTGTGTCAGCGAGCGCAGGCCGATCTTCAGATCGGCCATGTGCTCGGCGGCCTCCTGGCGCATGCGCTTCTTGTCCAGCATGCGGAAGACACTGCCGAGGACGCCGGGGCGGCGCAGTTCGCGCCCGAGGAACATGTTCGAGGCGATGTCCATGGAAGCCGCCACCGCCAGGTCCTGGTAGACCGTTTCGATGCCGTGGGCGCGTGCGCTCTGCGGGCCGGAGAAGGTGATGGGCTCGCCGTTGAGGCGGATCTCGCCGGCGTCGGGCACCACAGCGCCGGTGAGGGCTTTGATGAGACTGGTCTTGCCGGCGCCGTTGTCGCCGATGACGGCGAGCACCTC
The DNA here is from genome assembly GCF_055639495.1 of Streptomyces sp. NPDC039424. Lineage (NCBI taxonomy): Bacteria > Bacillati > Actinomycetota > Actinomycetes > Kitasatosporales > Streptomycetaceae > Streptomyces > Streptomyces sp. NPDC039424. The sequence goes on along the minus strand of NZ_JBVKAI010000007.1, from coordinate 319,263 downwards.
GCCGGGCAGCAGGTCGAAGTCGGCGCCGTCGATGGCGGTGACGTGGCCGTAGCGCTTGACCAGACCGCGGGCCTGCAGAACGGGGGTGGGAGTGCTGGTGGTGGTCATCGGGACTTCTTCCGGGAGATCTGGTCGACGGTCACCGCGAGGATCACCAGGACGCCGGTGATCAGGGTCTGGTAGATGGAGGCGACGCCCATCAGCTGCAGCCCGTTGCGGAAGACACCGACGATGAGGACTCCGATGAAGGTGCCCAGGACCGATCCGCGTCCGCCGAAGAGGCTGGTGCCGCCGAGGACCACGGCGGTGATGCTGTCGAGGTTCTCGGTCTGTCCTGCCTGGGGGTCGCCGACTCCGGTGCGGGAGATGAGCAGCAGGGCGGCGATGCCGTACAGCAGGCCGGCCACGGTGTAGACGCCGATGGTCAGCCGGGAGGTACGGATGCCGTTCAGCCGCGCCGCCTCCTGGCTGTTGCCCAGGGCGTAGACGTGCCGGCCCCAACCGGTGCTGCTCAGCGAGTAGGCGAGGAGGAGGAACAGTGCGATGGTGACCAGGGAGCCGTAGGTGATGTCGGTGTGTCCGAGCGGGAAGGTCTGCCCGAGGGCCGTCAGCGACCCGGGCAGGCTGGTGACCGTCTGCTCCTTGGAATAGATGTGGGTCAGCGCGAACGCCACATTGAGCATGCCGAGGGTCACGATGAACGGCGGCAGCGGGACCTTCTGCACCAGCAGCCCGTTGAGCAGCCCGAAGCCGCCGCAGACGACCAGACCCAGCGCGATGGCCAGGAACGGGGGAAGGGAACCCTCCGCCGCCATCTTGGCCATCATGATGCTGCCGAACGCCATCACGGCACCGCACGACAGGTCGATGCCCGCCGTGAGGATGATCAGAGTCTGACCGATGGCGAGCGTGCCGACCACCATGACCTGCTGCACGATCAGCGAAAAGTTCCCCCCGGAGAGGAACTGGTCGGTCGACAGAGAGAAGAAGACACAGGCGAGAAGGAGGGCGACCAGCGGGCCGGTGGTCGGTGCCGTGAGCAGTCTGCGCGCCGCGGTCGGCGCTTTGAGCTCGGCGTACGGCGTGGTCGTGGCTGTCATGCGAAGTCCTTGTCGGAAGACAGAAGTCCTGGTCCGTCCTTGCCAGAGGCCAGGGGGACGAGGGGGCGGCCGTCCCCGGGTCGGGGAGGAGGGGCCGACCGCCCCGCTGAGGGGAACGCGGCGTCGTAAAGTCCTCGGGGCGGCTCAGCCCCAGCAGTTCTCCAGGCCGTACGCGGTGTCCTTCGCCGTGACACCGGTCTGCGCCTTGTCGGTGATCAGGGTGACGCCGGTGTCGGTGTAACCGGAGGCCTTCTTGCCGTCCTTGGCGAACGTCACGACGGCCTTGACGCCCTGGGCGGCCATCTTCAGCGGGTACTGCTGCGACGTGGCGGCGATCTTGCCGTCCTTGACCGCCTGGGTACCGGTGCAGCCGCCGTCGACGGAGACGATCAGGACGTCCTTCTCCCGGCCCTTGGCCTTGAGAGCGGTGTACGCGCCCAGCGCGGCCGGCTCGTTGATGGTGTAGACGACGTTGATGTCAGGCGACTTCTGCAGGCAGTTCTCCATGGCCGTCTGGCCCTTGGCCTGGTCGCCGTTGGTGTCCTGGGAACAGACGATGGAGGAGTCGCCCTCCTTGACGCCGAAGCCCTTCAGGAAACCGTTGTGCCGCTGGACGCCGACGGAGACGCCCGGCGCGAGGTCGAGAGTGGCGATCTTGGCCTTCTTGCCCTTCATGACGGCCTTGGCGTACTCGCCGATCAGCTGGCCGGCCTTGAGGTTGTTCGTGGCGAAGAGGGCGTCGACCGCGCTCTCCGGCTCGGTCGGGGTGTCCAGGGCGATGACCAGGACGCCCTTGGCGCGGGCCTTGGCGATCGCGGGCACGATGGCCTTGGAGTCGCTCGGGGTGATCAGGATGCCCTTCACGCCGGAGGCGACCATGTTCTCGATGGCCGTGACCTGGCCGGCGTTGTCGCCGTCGAACTTGCCCGCCGCGGTGACCAGCTTGGCGCCGTTCTCCTTGGCGGCCTTCTCCGCGCCCTCCTTCATCTTCACGAAGAACGGGTTGGTGTCGGTCTTCGTGATCAGGCCGACCTTGACGTCGCCCGAGCCGGAGCTCGAGGAGCTTGATCCGGAGCCGGACCCGCAGGCCGTCAGGGTGAGGGCCGCGACGCCCGTGACCGCGGCGGCTCTGAGGAGGGAGGAGGACAGACGAGTGGTGCGAGACATGATCGACTCCTGTGGGATAGCGAGCGGCACGGGGTTGGGATCAGAGCGTGCCGCCCGGGGTGTCAGCGTTGACTTATGTCATCGTTGACACTGCCTGGCGAGGATGATGGACTCCGCTTCCCGGAAACGTCAATGCCTTGCACTTGTCACAAATCGGCAAACATCCGCGGCCGCCGCCCACCGTGGCTGTCCGCAGGCCGCTCCCCGACGTGACCGGTACCCGTAGGTCCGTCAGAGAAGAGCAGCCCATGAGCCCGCGTCAGATCACCGTCCTGGGAGAGTGCGTCGCGGACGCCTTCACCGAACCCGCGAGCACCTCGAACGAACTCGCCCTGCGTGTACTGCCGGGCGGCGGACCTGCGAATACGGCAGTGTCCCTGGCCCGTCTCGGCACCCCGGCGCGCTTCCTCGCGCGCCTGTCCGGCGACGTGTTCGGCCGCATGTTCCGCGCCCACCTGGAGGCGTCAGGGGTCGACCTGGCGGACGCCGTCCAGGCTGCCGAGCCCAGCACGCTTGCGGTGGCCGAGCTGGACGCCGAGGGGCAGGCCGCGTTCTCCTTCCACGCGCAGAACACGGCCGACTGGCAGTGGACGGCCGGGGAACTGGGAGGCGTGGACCTGTCCGAAACCACCTGCCTGCACACCGGCTCCCTGGCCCTGGTCCAAGAACCCGGCGCTGCGGTGGTGGAGGACTTCCTGACCGCGGCCTCCCCCCACGCGACCATCAGCATCGACCCCAACGTCCGGCCGCTGCTGGTGCATCCCGACGTCTACCGCGCCCGGCTCGCGCACTGGTGCGCCCTCGCCGACGTGCTGCGGCTCAGCGAGGACGACCTGGAACTCCTGCTGCCGGGCACCCCGCCCGAGCAGGCGTGCGACATCTGGCATGCGGCCGGGGCGCGGCTCGTCGTGATCACCCGCGGTGCCGACGGCGCCCTGGCCTCGCTCGACGGTGAACGGGTCCAGGTGCCCGCCGTCGCGACGAGCGTCGCCGACACGGTCGGGGCGGGCGACTCCTTCACCGCCGGACTGCTGCACCACCTCGGTGCCCGCGGCCTTCTCGGCGGCCGGCTGACAGAAGTCCGCCTCGACGACGTCGCGGACGCCTGCCGGTTCGGCGTCCGCGTCGCGGCCCTGACCTGTTCGGTTGCCGGTCCCAACCCGCCGTGGGAGAGCCAGCTGGCGCAGCTCGCCACGGCCGACCCCGCATAACGGGCAGGCAAGCTCCGCGACGATCCATCGCACCCGAACCGTTGACGCGTCGGCCGGATTGCCCCATCATCGGGCCCAATCGATGTCATCGATGACACAAGTCAACGATGACATCGTTCTCGGCGGCAGCGGCGAAGCCGTCATCACCGACCAGATCTGCCCCGATCCCACCGGCCAGGGCATGCAGGTCTTGAGCGAGAACGGCTCGGTGAAGCCGGACCAGGCCCGCGTCCGGCATCTCGGCCCCTACCGTGACTGACCCCGACCAGGAGGACACCGCACCGTGAACAAGACCCTGCTCGCCGAGTTCACCGCCCGCGAGGGCACGGAGGACGAGGTCGCCCGCCTGATCCTGGAGTACGCCAAGAAAGTACGCGAGGAGGAGGGCAACCTCGCCTTCGACGTCTACACCAAGCAGGCCAACCCGCGTGCCTACTGGATCTTCGAGGTGTACCGGGACGACGACGCCTTCCAGGCCCACCTGAACGCCCCGTACGGCGGCCCGTTCAACGCCGCGCTGGTCCCGCTGATCGAGGAGGACGCCTCAGTGCTGACCTTCCTCGATCCGGCGACCTGACCCCCGGCTGGTGCTGCCCGAGACCTCCGACGTTGCCGGCGGGTACCGGGCGGCCCGCCGACTGCTGCGGGCGGGACCATGCCCCACCGCGCTGTTCTGCTTCGCCGACCGCATGGCGATGGGCGGCTACCGCGCCTCCGCCGAACTGGGGCATCGGTCGCTTCGCCGCCCCGACTCTGACCCCGAAACGGCGAAGCACCACCGACACAGGCGGCCGTCAGCGCGGCCGCCGGCACGGTCTGCCAGGACCGTGCCCCAGTGAAAATGAAGGAACCCAGGTGGAATCGAGAACCAGGCGCCTCACAATATGGAGCATAGTCGCCGTGGCCGCGGCGGCGCTTGTGGCCGGCTGCGGTGCCAGCGGGAGCACCGGCTCGTCGGGCGCCGACGGCGGCACCCTGACCGTGTAGACGCACAACGCCGGCAACCCGCCGCCCCTCCACATAAGCATGGGTGCCCCGCAGGGCCCGGCGGTCAACCCGCGCGTGTGACGGGCGCCTGCCACAGCGCGACCACGGCGTCGATCAGGCCGTTCGCCGTCTCGCGCCAACTCGCGCGGCCCTGCCGCGGCGACCGCCATCGCGGACGCCGGCCTTTCGCACACGAAGAGCCCGGGCGGCCTACTCGAAGGCAACGTGGCCGTGCTCACCGGCGCCGGCGCCTCGCTGTTCGTGCGGCGGGGCGCGCAGGTGCTGGTGGCCGGCATCTGCGGTGCGCAGAAGGAGACCGCGGCGGTCCTGGCCCGCCGCGGCTCCTTCCAGGCCGACATCACACGTGAAGAGGACGTTGAAGCGGTGTGGGCAGGGGTGGCTGCCTTGCGCCGGCCGCCGGACCGAACTGGACGCTCGCGGCCGCGCCAGCCGACGGCGCGCACTTGGCAGGAAGTCAGTCGTCCAGCGAGAGTGCGTTCTTGGCGTGCGTGACGGATGCCTCGGAGGCAGGTGCGCCCGGATTTTCCGTGGCCAGGGCCTGGTTGAGGCTCACGAAGGTGCGCATCCGCTGCTCGTACTGGGGGAACGCGGTCTGGTGATCGCCGTGTGCCTGAGCGAGGCATTCAGCCAGCACGTAGGAGCCCACGAGGGCGAGGCTGGTGCCCTGCCCCGAGAGTGGGGAGGGGCAATAGCCGGCGTCTCCGAGCAGGGCGACCCTGCCCCGCGACCATTGGTCCATCAGGATCTGGGCCATCGCATCGCAGTAGAAGTCCGGCGCGTCCCAGGCAGCCTTGGCCAGGCGAGCCCCCTCCCACCTCAGGGCGGCGAGCTTGTCCGCGACGAGGCGCCGAAGCGCACCGTTGCTGGGGAGGTCAGGACCAAGCGGCGCGGACTGGAAACCGAAGGCGATCCTGAGCTCGGTGTTGTCGCGCACGGGCATGATGCCGAACCCTGCGTCGCCGTCGCGCAGCCACATCTGCCAGTTGTCCAGTGCGAGAAAGTTGTCCGCGCTGAACACCGCGAGGTAGTAGCCCAGGTGCTGAGCGAAGCTCTCCTCGGGGCCGAAGGCCAGGCGCCGTACGGTCGAGTGCAGGCCGTCGGCCCCGATCACGAGGTCGAAGGTGCGGGACGCCCCGTGGATGAAGTCGACGTGCACGCCGGTCTCGTCCTCGTCGAGCGCGGTGATGCTGTCGCCGAAGAGGTACTTGACGTCTGCGCGCGTGTGTTCGTACACCATCCGCACCAGGTCCTCGCGTAACAGCTCGATGTCGTCGCTGTCGAGTCGGCCGCTGCTGTAGGTCGCCTCGGTGGAGCGATCGATCTCGTGGCCTTCGGGGTCGAGGATCGACATGCCTCGCATCCGGGTGCGCACGCGTCGTGCCTGTTCCAGCAGGCCCATCCGCTCGACAACGTCGAGCGCGACGCCGCGGACGTCAACGGCCTGGCCCCCGGAGCGCTGAACCGGGGCGTGTTCCACGACGGTGGTTTCGAAGCCGTGGCGGTGAAGCCAGTAGGCGAGCACGGGACCGGCGATTCCGCCGCCGGAGATGAGAACGGTCTGCATCGGAAGCTCCTCCAGTACGGTGTACGCAATCTTGAACGTACGGCGTACGCGCAGTCCCTTCAACCAGGCCAGACCACTGTCCCGCAGGGGCAGTCGGCCTTCATTCGGCGCCCTCGCTGATAGCGTCTGCACTAGTACAGAGAAGGAAGGCGGCAGGGTGTGACGAAGCCCACAGGCCCACCCGATCAGCCGCCCTATCTGCGCATCGTCGCCGGGATCCGCCGACGCATCATGGACGGGGAACTGGGCCCCGGGGACCGGGTTCCCTCGACCCGTCAGATCGCCAGGGAATGGGGTGTCGCGCTCGCCACCGCCACCAAGGCCCTGACCACCCTGCGCCTTGAGGGACTTGTCAACACCCGCCCCCGGACCGGCACTGTCGTCGCCGGAACCGCTCCCGCCACGCCGCCCCGCAGGCAGTCGCCACCTGCCCCGCCCTCCGAGCCGGAGCTGACCCTCGACCGGATCGTCCGCACGGCCATCGACATCGCCGACGGCGAAGGGCTGTCAGCGCTCTCCATGCGCGGCGTCGCGGCCCGGCTCGGCGTCGCCGCCATGTCGCCCTACCGGTACGTCCCCAGCAAGGACGACCTCGTCCTGCTCATGGCCGACGCCGCGTTCGGCGAAGAGACCTACCCCGCCGATGCGCCCGAAGGGTGGCGCTCCCGCGTCGAGCTGGGCGCTCGGACCCTCTGGACCCTGTACCGCAGGCACCCGTGGCTGGCCCAACTCGGTTCTCTCACTCGCCCGTTGCTCGTGCCCAATCTGCTGGTCCACGGTGACTGGATGCTGAGCGCCCTCGACGGTCACGGCCTCGATCCCACCACCCTGTTCGACATCCACGTACTGATCTACAGCCATGTCCAGGGCCTGGCAGTGCACCTGGAATGGGAAGCACACGCCGAAGCCTCCACAGGCCAGTCGGAAGACCAGTGGATGGACAGCCGGGCCCCTCTCCTACAGGAAATGCTGGAATCCGGCCGCTTCCCCACCTTCGCCAAGGTGGTCGGAGCCTTCGACGACGGCTATGACCTGCGTCTCGACGCGCTCTTCGAATCCGGCCTCAAGGCACTCCTCGACGGCCTGACTCCCATCGTCGAAGGCCCCGACTCGTAGCGCATGGAGGTCACCAACCCTGCTGATCCGACGCGTACCCACATGGCGTCGGTGGCGTTGACCTCGATGGAGAGCTTGCCCATGCCGGGGAAGGCGGCGGGGTGAGGAGGCAGGGCATCCGTTCAGCCGGCGCCATCGGCGCGGAGAACCAGATCAAGCAGGCCGGGGAAGCGCGCGTCGAACTCCTCGCGGCGCAGTCGGTTGACTCGCTTGGGTCCCTTGTCGCGCTGTTCGACCAGGCCGGCACCGCGCAGGACAGAGAAGTGGTGGCTGAGTGCGGCTTTGCCGACAGGTACGTCGAAGCTGCCACAGCTACGGGTCCAATCGGCTGATCCCGCCAACTCACGGATCAGCTGGACGCGTACAGGGTCGGCGACCGCGGACAGCGCGGTCAGGACGGAAACGTCCGCGGGATCCGTGTGGACCGGCGCCGCACGGTGACTGCCGCCCGCAGCCCGGTTCGACATGCCCCTCTCCTTGTCCTGTGCGTCCTCGATGGTGGCTCAGGGTGCGCGCCCGGCCTGCTTGCTTGGTGTTCGATGAATATCTTACAGTTCCAGTGTTCGCTTCCCATTGAACACTCATCCGAAGGGCGGCTTCCGTTCATGCGCGCAGTCGAGTTTCAGGAGTACGGCGGCCCAGAGGTGCTGAAGGTCGTGCAGGTCGACACCCCCGAGCCGGGGCCAGGTCAGGTGACCATCGACACCGCCTTTGTGGGTGTGAACTTCGCCGACCTCAAGGCGCGCGCCGAGGGGTACCGGGTGGAGTCGCTGCCCTTCCGCCCCGGCCTGGAGGCCTCCGGACGGATCCGGGCCGTCGGCCATGGCGTCGAAGGGCTGCGTCCGGGGCAGGAAGTCGTGGCGCTGGTCAACAGCGCGGCGTACGCGGAGGTCGTGGTCGCCGACTCCGCCACCGTCTTCCCGCTCCCTGAAGGCCTGGACCTGCGGACGGCAGCCGCACTGCCCACGGTGCTGCCCACGGCGCACGCCCTGCTCCACGAGGTGGGCCGGCTGCGCACCGGTGAGAGTGTGCTGGTGCACGGCGCGGCCGGAGGCATCGGCACGGTGGCCGGGCAGCTGGCCCGGGCGGCGGGCGCCGGCGCGGTGTACGGCGTGGTCTCCTCCACAGCCAAGGCCGGGCACGCCCTCGAGCACGGCTACGACGCGGTGTTCACCACCGACACCTTCCCCGACGACGTCCGCCGCGCCACCGACGGCAGGGGCGTCGACCTGGTGCTCGACCCAGTGGGCGGAGACACCCTCCTCCGCGGCCTCGACGCTCTGGCGGTCTTCGGACGCCTGGTCTCCTTCGGCAACGCGAGCGGGGCGGAGCCGTGGCACGTCGGGCAGCCGGAGCTCTATGCGCGGGGCCGTTCCGTCGCGGGCTTCTCCATCCTGGCTCTCGCGCAGTCGGCGCCCGAGGCGCTGCGCTCTCTCGCCGAGCGCGCCTTCCGCACGGTCACCGACGGCACCGTGAACCTGCCGGTCACCGCGGAGTTCGCACTGTCGGACGCGGCCCAGGCACACCGGCTGATGGGCGGGCGCACCTCGACGGGCAAGCTGCTGCTACGTACGGCCGAATGAGTGCGGCGACCGGGAAAGCGCTCTGGCGCCGACGCCGAGGCACGGCGGCGCGCTATCCGCAGGTCGTGGTGATCGAGGACGACCACTTCTCGGCCGTGTCCGCCGTACCGTACCAGCGGACTACCCCGCCCGAGACGGCCAGGTGGGCGCTGGTGCGGTCGGTGTCGAAGTTCCTCGGCCCCGACCTGCGCCTGGTCCTCGTCGCCGCCGACGAGGAGACCGCCAGACACCTGGATTCCCGGTTGCGCCCGGGACGATGTGGGTGAGCCGACTGTTGCAGCACACCGCCCGTCAGCTCCTCCTCGACCCCCGGGTGCACAAGCTGCACGCACGGGCGCGCACCGCCTACGCCGAGCGCGGCCGGCTGCTGGTCACCGCACTCAACGCACGCGGTATCGCCACCCCGCCCGCGTACCGGCCGGACGGGCTGAACGTGTGGATCGAACAGGACACCGACGCCCGTGCGGTCACGGACGCGCTGGCGCGACGCGGCTGGGCGGCACCGCCCTGAGACCTCTTCACCGCCGGTCCCTCCGGGCACCAGGCCCTGCGGGTCACCACCACCACACTCACCGAACAGCGGGGCCGGGAGTTCGCCGACGACCTCGCCGCCGTCCTGACCGACCCCCGGGCCACCTGACCACCGCACCTCCTCGTGCGGCCGAACCGGCCGCCGTCTCAGCCGCACTGTACGAAGGGACCCTCTGCCATGTTCACCGGCCTCAGCGGCTTCCCGCTCACCCCTGCCGGCGAGTCCGGCATCGACGAACACGCCTACGCCCGGCTCGTCAGCCGCCTCGCCCAGGCCGGGGTGGACTCCATCGGAGCACTCGGCTCCACCGGTGGCTACGCCTATCTCTCCCGCGACCAGCGCGCCCGGGCGGCGCGGATCGCCATCGACGCCGCTGCCGGGACGCCGGTCATGGTCGGGATCGGCGCGCTGCGTACCTCCGAGGTCCTCGCACTCGCCGAGGACGCGCAGACGGCGGGCGCGTCGGCCGTGCTGCTGGCTCCGATGACGTACCAGCCCCTCACCGAGGACGAGGTGTTCGGCCTGTACGAGGACGTCACCCGGGAGCTGTCCGTGCCGCTGTGCGTCTACGACAATCCCCGTACCACCCACGTGCACTTCACCGACGAACTCCACGCCCGTATCGCTCAGCTGCCACGGGTCGCCTCCATCAAGCTCCCGCCCGTGTCCGGCGACCTGGCCGCCGCCAAGCAGCGTGTCGAGGCACTGCGGGCCCGGGTCCCGGAGGGGGCCACCATCGGGATCAGTGGCGACTGGGCGGCGGCCACCGGACTGAACGCCGGTTGCGATGTGTGGTATTCGGTGATCGGCGGTCTGTTCCCCGAGACCGCGCTCGCCCTCACCCGCGCGGCGCGCACCGGAGACGCGGACCGCGCCGCGGCCCTGTCCGACCGGCTTGAACCGCTGTGGGAGCTGTTCCGCCGGCACGGCGGCCTGCGCGTGATGTCCGCTGCCGCCTCCCACCTGCGGTACGCCGCCGAGGTGAACCTGCCCCTGCCGCTGCGGGGCTCGCCCCCGACGCCCGCCGTCAGCTCGTCACCGTTCTCGAAGAGTTGGATTTGGGCGCCGACGCATGAGCGCCGATTCGTGCGCGATACCCGGTGGCGCACGGCGGCCCGGAGACGCCGTGCTCTCGCCGGGTGCCCATCAAGCCCGCCACGGCGGCGGTTCCGGCGCCCGGCCGACGGGGCTGCGCGAGGCGATCGTCCGTGCCGTACTGACGGTCGCCGACGAGTCTTCGGGGCGGACCGCTACGCCTCGCGCTTCCTGGACCGCTCCCCAACGAAGTGGGCGCGTCCCGGATGACTGACGGCGGAGTTCGCGTCAGTCGTTGTCGGGCACCATCGAGACCACGACCTTGCCGGCCCGGGTACGGCCCTGCTCGACGTGCGCCATCGCCTCGAGAGTCTGGTCGAACGGGAAGGTCCGGTCGATGACCGGACGGAGCTGCCCGCTGTCGTAGAGGGCGCCGAGCTCGCGCAGTTGGGAGCCGTTGGCCTGCATGAAGAAGAACTGGTAGCGCACGCCCAGGGCCTTGGCCTGCTTGCGCACCTTGCGGCTGAGCACATTCATGACCACACCCAGGAACGATGGAGCGCCGAGCTGCTTGGCGAACCCGGCGTCCGGCGGGCCGACCACACCGATGGCCAGACCGCCGGGCTTCAGCACACTCAGCGACTTCTCGAGATTCGCCCCGCCCAGGGAGTCCAGCACCAAGTCGTAGCCGGACAGGACCTTCGAGAAGTCCTCCTTGGTGTAGTCGACGACGATGTCGGCGCCGAGGCTTCTCACCAACTCCTCGGTGCGGGTGCCCGTGGTCGTCGCCACTGTGGCGCCGAGGTGTTTGGCCAGCTGGATGACGGTCGACCCGAGGCCACCGGCACCGGCGTGGACGAGCACCTTCTGGCCCGGCTTCACGCGGGCACGGTCGACGAGAATCTGCCAGGCGGCCAAGGCCACCAGCGGCACCGCCGCTGCCTCCGGCAGGGTGAGCGAGTCCGGCTTGAGCGCGACGTCGTCCTGGTCGATCGCGATGAACTCGGCGAAGCCTCCGATCCGCAGGTCGCGCGGACGGGCGTAGACCTCGTCGCCGACTCTGAAGTCGCGTACGGCGGAGCCGACCCGTGTCACGACGCCGGCCACGTCGTGGCCGAGCACGAACGGAGCCTTGTATTTCAGAAGCAGCTTGAACTCCCCGTTGCGGACCATCTTGTCCAACGGGTTGATGCTGGTGGCGCTCACCCGAACCAGCACGTCACGGTCCCCGACGGTGGGCTCGGGTACGTCAGCGGCGCGCACGCCGTCCTTGCCGTACTTCTCGACGACGAATGCCTTCATGTCAGCCAGCCTTCTGCGTGATCTTCGTGATCTTCTCGGTGGTCTTCTCGACGGTCGATGTGTTCACGGGACGGTTTTCCACGTCAGGCCTCAAGACGCCGCCGGGGCAACCGGCCCATCTGCTCGATCACCTGGCCCGTTTCGGGCATCCGCGCCGCACCCGGGACGAACGTGGCACGCAAACCGCTGCGCCCAGGACTCACAGCCGTCGCGAGGCTCCTCTTCGGTGCCGCACGGGCTCGTCATACGCAGGCGTGCCGTTCTACACAGGACGACACTATCGGCTGAGTATAGAAAAGTAAACTTAACCTGCTCGGTTCGACGGTCCACCACGCGACGCCCGCCGCCAGGCGGGATTGCGGTCCTTGTCGACCAGGGCCGCCCGGACGCCCTCCAGGAAGTCCGGCGTGCGGATGGTCGTGCGCGTGAGCGCGAGTTCGGTGTCGAGACACTCGCGCAACGTGTGCTGCCTGCCCCTGGCCAGCAGGGCGTGAGTGATCTCCAGGCTCTGCGGCGAGGCGGCCTCCAAGGCGACCAGCGTGGCCGCCGCCCAAGGGGTGCCGAGGTCGCGCAGGCGTCCCTCGATCTCGCCGAGGGCCGGAGCGCCGAACGCCCAGTCCACGTCCCCGCGCACCTCCGCCAGCCCGCTCTCGGCCACCGGGGAGCGGCCGGCAAGGCGGTTGAGGACGATGTCCACCGGGTCGCCGGGATGGTCGGCCAGTGCGTCCACGACGGCGTCGAGCCCGTCCGCCGGGACGAAGTGCGTGGCCAGCCCCGTGTACAGGGCGTCGGCCGCGTCGAGCCGGTGCCCGGTCAGCCCCAGGTACATGCCGATCGCGCCGGGCAGCCTCGGCAGGAAGTAGCTGGCACCGATATCCGGGAAGAACCCGATCCCCGTCTCAGGCATCGCCAGTACCGCGTTCTCGGTGACGACACGGAAGGTGCCGTGGACGGACAGGCCGAGGCCGCCGCCCATGCACAGGCCGTCGATGAGCGACACGACCGGGACGGGATACTCGGCGATCCGCGCGTTGAGCCGGTACTCGGAGGCGAAGAACCGCTCACTGGCCCCGGCATCCCCGGCGAGGCTGTGCTCGCGGATCGTGCGGATGTCTCCGCCTGCGCAGAACGCCTTCGTGTTGGTGCTGGCGAAGACCACAGCGGACAGCGGCGCGTGCTCCCACGCGGCGAGCGCACGGTCGATGGCGGCGATCATGTCTGTCGTCAGGGCGTTGAGCGCCTTGGGGCGGTTCAGCAGGATCCTGCCAACCCCCCGGTGGACGTCGGCGAGGATCTCGGCCTCAGCGGGATCAGCCATGGGCGGCATGGTTCGTCAGGGGTCCTTGCTCGTCGGATGTCAGGCGTAGATCTGCGCGTAGAGATCCTGGATCTTGCCACTCGGCCTTGTCGATGCCGCGAGTCCGAGGAGTGGGCAACCCAGCGGGCGCAGCCGCGTCGGCCGCTCGCCGACGAGGTCGAGCAGTGGCCGCCGCCACCCCTCACTCGGCCGGCTTCATACGAAAGCCAGGGCCAGGGACGCTCTCGATGTCTTCCGCCCGTACAGGGTGGCCCTCCGCGCAGCGCAGCTGGACGTCGACGGCTGCGCCGCATGCGTGGTGTCGCGCCAGTACGGCGGGCCCCTCCGGGTCGGCGCGGTAACGGTCACCCCACTGCAGGAGCCCCATCACGGCCGGCACCAGATCCATCCCCTTGGGAGTGATCACGTACTTCGGTCGGCTCCGCGAGCCGGGCTCCTTGTAGGTCTCGGTGGCCAGGATCCCTTCCTCCACGAGCATCCGGAGCCGCGCCGCGAGGAGGTTGCGAGGACAGCCGAGGACGCGTTCGAAGTCGCCGAAGCGCGACGAGCCGTACCAGACCTCGCGGAGGATCAGGATCGTCCACTTCTCCCCCACGATCTCGAGGGTCCGCGCGATCGAGCAGTTCGACGTGTCCCGGTCGAGACGGGGGTCCATGCCGACGTCCTGCGGTGCTTCGGTCCACGCATTCATGGGGGTGATTCTAACCTCACCTGAGTTTACTTTCCTATACTCAGATATTAGCGTCGCGGCCGGCACATCAACCCGGCTGCGCGCGAGATGTCGACGTGGCAGCGACCCGTAAGGAGCGTCACCATGGGAGTAAGCCCAGAGGCACAGCAGTTCGCGGAGTTCCTCGGGAGCGTGAGCGCGAAGTCGTCGACGCCGGGCCTCGACCTGGCCGTCATCCGCGACATCGTCGACTCGAACCACAGGGCGTCGACCGAGCCGGAAGGCGTCACCTACGCCGAAGTGGACGCGAACGGCGTCCCCGCCCTCTGGTGCATCCCCGAGGGCGCCGACCCCGACCGGGCACTGCTCCACTTCCACTTCGGCGGATCGGTCACCGCCTCGATGCACTCCGACCGCAAGGCCGCCGGCCACATCGCGAAGGCGGCCGGCGCCCGCTCCCTCGTCGTGGACTTCCGCCTGGCGCCCGAACACCCCTACCCGGCGCAGCTCGACGACGCCGAGACCGCCTACCGCTGGCTGCTCTCCCAGGGCTACGAGCCCCGGAACATCGGCAGCACGGGCCACTCCATCGGCGGCACCCTCGCGGTGATGCTGCCGCTCCGCCTCCTGGCGAAGGGCGAGGCCACCCCTGGTGCGATCGTGAGCGTCTCGCCGTGGACCGACCTCACCATCCAGCACGCGTCGGTCGACGAGAACGAAGACAACGACAAGATGCTCAGCCGCGCCACCCTCGAGCTCTTCCGAGGAGCCTGGCTGCAGGACCCTGCGGTGGACTTCGCCGCCCCCGAGATCAGCATCGCGAACGCCGACCTGACGGGCCTGCCGCCCACGGTCGTCTACTACGGCGAGTACGAGACCCTCGCCGACGACGGCGCCGAGCTCGGCCGCCGGCTCGCCGACTTCAAGGTCATCTCTCAGGTCCACTCGATGCCCGAGGGGCAGCACTCGTTCGTCCTGGGCGCAGGCCGTGTGCCCGAGGTGGACGAGGCGATCGGGCAGATGGGGCAGTGGCTCCGCAAGTACCTCGGCGCCTGACCGGAAGAACCGTTCGTTGACGCCGGGCTTCGCCTAACCCGGCCGCAGCCCCGTCCAGCGGCTGCCGGCCGGCTCCCGGCCTCACCGCGAGTCCGGTGACCGGCGGCCGGTCCCGGCTGTCATGCTTCACCTCGTCGGTGACACGCTGTATTCGTGTGCCACACCGCTTCCGTACGCCGCCGCCGTGGTCCGGGCTCGAAGCGGCAGAACCCCGAAGCCATAAAGGAGTGCGCGATGGGAACGTACGAGGATGTCTTCCGCGCCAGTACCGAAGGCCCGGAGAGCTTCTGGCTGAAGGCGGCGGAGAGCATCGACTGGGATGTCACTCCGCGACGCGCCCTGGACTCCTCGGGCGCACCCTTCTACCGCTGGTTCCCCGACGGGCGGCTCAACGTCTGTTTCAACGCGCTCGACCGGCACGTCGAGGCCGGCCGCGGCGAACAGCCCGCGCTCGTCCATGACTCACCCGTGACCGACACCCGCCGCACCTACACCTACGCGCAGCTGAGGAACGAGGTGGCGGCCTTCGCCGGAGCCCTCGCGCAGCTCGGCGTGGGGCACGGCGATCGTGTGGTCATCTATATGCCGATGGTTCCCGAGGCCGTGGTCGCGATGCTGGCCTGCGCACGTATCGGCGCGGTCCACTCGGTCGTCTTCGGCGGGTTCGCCCCGCACGAACTCGCCCTCCGCATCGATGACGCGACCCCCAAGGTGGTCGTCTCCGCCTCCTGCGGCATCGAGGGCAAGCGTGTCATCGCGTACAAGCCCCTGCTCGACCGGGCGATCGAACTCGCGGTCCACAAGCCGGAGAAGAGTGTGATCCTGCAACGCCCGCAGGAGCCCGCCGAGTTGGGTCCCGACGATCTCGACTGGGCCGACCTGGTCGCCACCGCGCCGCCGGCCGACTGTGTTCCCGTCCCCGCCACCGATCCCCTCTACATCCTCTACACGTCCGGAACGACCGGAAAACCCAAGGGAGTCGTGCGTGACTGCGGCGGCTACGCGGTCGCCCTCCAGTGGTCGATGGGTGCCGTTTACGACGTGGGCCCGGGCGAGACGATGTTCACCGGCTCCGACGTCGGCTGGGTCGTCGGGCACTCGTACATCGTCTACGCGCCCCTGCTGGTCGGCGCCACGACGGTCCTGTACGAAGGCAAGCCGGTCGGCACTCCGGACGCGGGCCAGTTCTGGCGCGTCGCCGCCGAGTACCGGGTCAAGA
This sequence comes from Streptomyces sp. NPDC039424, assembly GCF_055639495.1. Taxonomy (NCBI): domain Bacteria; kingdom Bacillati; phylum Actinomycetota; class Actinomycetes; order Kitasatosporales; family Streptomycetaceae; genus Streptomyces; species Streptomyces sp. NPDC039424. The sequence goes on along the minus strand of NZ_JBVKAI010000007.1, from coordinate 303,382 downwards.
CCATGTTCACGGCACCCACCGCTTTCCGGGCGATTCGCAAGGAGGACCCGAAGGGAACGCTCACCGCGCACTACGACCTGACCGGCCTGCGCCACCTCTTCCTCGCCGGTGAGCGCCTCGACCCCGAGACCTATCACTGGGCGAGCGCTCTTCTCGGCATCCCGGTGATCGACCACTGGTGGCAGACCGAGACCGGCTGGCCCATCGTCGCCAACCCCGTGGGCATCGAGGCAGCTCCCGTCAAACCCGGGTCCCCCACCCGACCGCTGCCGGGCTGGGACGTACGCGTCCTCGACGCTTCCGGCGAGCCGGCGCCCGCAGGCGTCGACGGTGCGATCGTCGTGAGGCTCCCCCTACCGCCCGGCGCACTCCCCACTCTTTGGAAGGACGACGATCGCTACGTCGCCTCCTACCTCTCCGCCTACGCCGGCTACTACCTCACCGGCGACAGCGGCCACATCGACGAGGACGGCTACGTCTTCGTCATGGGCCGCACCGACGACGTCATCAACGTCGCCGGACACCGGCTTTCCACCGGCAGCATGGAAGAGGCCCTGGCCTCCCATCCCGATGTCGCCGAATGCGCCGTCATCGGCGTCGCCGACGCCCTGAAGGGGCAGGTACCGCGCGGCTTCGTCGTCCTGAAAGCCGGCATCGACCGCGCACCGAGCGAGGTCGAGGCCGAACTCGTCCAGCTCGTACGTGACCGCATCGGCGCCGTCGCCTCCCTCAAGGACGTCACGGTCGTGGCCGCCCTGCCCAAGACCCGCTCGGGAAAGATCCTGCGCAAGACGATGCGCGGCATCGCCGACGGCCACGACGAACCCATCCCCTCCACGGTGGACGACCCCGGCGTCATCGAGGCCCTGCGCCCTGTTCTCCGCCGCTCCGGTCACACTCCGTGATCGGAGCGACCCACGTCCTGGCCGGCGATGGGTGAGCGCAGCCCGCACACTGCGTGGACACGGCCCGTCGACCAGGGTGCGGGTACCTTTTGCCGGTCTGGATTTCCTCTGACGCGGCCTGGATACGACTGAGGTCAGGACGCCACCCGCCGCCATCGAGCACGCGGATCTGCTTGATCAGCTGGCCGTCGCGGCAAACCAGAGGGAACGCGACCGCCGGTTGCAGCGGCGGCTGATCGTGATCAACGAGGCCGGGCCACGGACCGGGACCCACCCTCTTGGCTGGCGATGTGCAAGGCTGCGCAACCCACCCAGGGGCCACCGGCAGCCGGTGGCTCCCTCCGCGATCAAACCGGCCGGCCGAACGTTCACCGCGTCCGGGCTCCAGGAGATGCCGGTGCCGCGTGAGCTGTCCACCGAGAAGTTCGCCGCGACGGTCGACGACTTCCGGCGCGCCGCCGCGGCCGCCATCGCGGCCGGCGCCGAGATCGACGGGGCCAACGGCTACCTGGTCAACCAGTTCCTCTTCCCCAGCACCAACCAGCGCACCGACCAGTACGGGGGTTCCCTCGACAACCGCATCCGTTTCGCGGTGGAGGTCGCCACGGCCGTGTCCGACGAGATCGGCGCAGGCGGCACCGGCATCCGGATCTCCCCCGGCAACCCCTCCCAGATCAACGACCTCGCGGAGAGCGACCCGCACGAGCTCTACCCGCACCTCCTGCGCGCCCTCGCCCCCCTCGACCTCGCCTACCTGCACATAGGCCACGGCGGCGACGAGGAACTCCTGTTCACCCTCCGCGAGCCGTGGCCGACGACGCTGATCGTCAACCGGGCCGGCGCCGACATCGCCACCCGCGCCAAGGACGTCGAGAACGGTCTGGCCGACGTCGTCACCGTCGCCACCATGGCCCTCGCCAACCCCGACCTCGTCGAGCGCGTGCGCTCCGGCGCCCCCCTGAACACCCCCGACCCCAACACCTTCTACGGCGGCGGCGCGGCCGGCTACACCGACTACCCCACCCACGCCGCCTGACGAAGGACAGCCCGGCGCCCGAGGGAACCACCGACTTCGGGCGCCTCGACACGGCCAGTACTCGTAGCCGCCGGGGTCACCCGCGTGCAGGAGGCACCGGGAAGAGCATGCAGCTGCTGGTGGCGTGGGCGAGCAGACGGTCCGTCGCATCGACCAACTGCGCCTGCGCGAGGGCGGTTTGACGGCCCTTGTTGACAACCGTGCCGATGGCGCGCACCGTGCCCGTCTCCACGGTGATCTGTCGCAGGAACTTCACCGTCAGGTCGAGTGAGGTGTACGCCATGCCCTGCGGGAGGGTGGACTGAACGGCGCACCCCGCCGCCGAGTCGAGCAGGGTGGCGAAGACGCCGCCGTGCACGCTGCCGATCGGGTTGTAGTGCTCTTCGCCCGGCGTCAGGGAGAAGACCACCCTGCCGGGTTCCACCTCGTCCAAGGCGAAGTCGATGGTGTAGCTGATGGGCGCCCCCGGCAGTTGCCCCGCTTGCAGCTCGCGCAGGAAGTCGATGCCGGCCATGCGTCCGGCGGCTTCCGCGAGGATCGCGGGATCTTCCCATTGATACGTACGTGTTCGTCCCAAGACCGCGCACCTTCCCATCTGGCTTTTACGGGTGAAGCTAGCTTCCGGCTCATCTGGCTGTCAATGACGAAGCCAGGCCCTTACGATGGCGGGATGGAGTGGCTTGAGGCGAGCACGGAGAACTGCCCCGTCCAGCGCACGCTCGACGTGGTCGGAGAGAAATGGACGTTGTTGATCCTGCGTGACGCCGTCAACGGAGTCCGCCGCTTCGACGACTTCCACCGCCACATCGGCCTGTCGGAAGCCGTCCTCAGCGACCGCCTCCGGAAGCTGATCTCGGCCGGCATCCTCAAGACGGTCCCCTACCGGGAGCCCGGCAGCCGCTCCCGCAACGAGTACCGCCTGACCCCCAAGGGCTGGGACCTGTGGCCTGTCCTGATGGCCCTGAGCCAGTGGGGCGAGATGTACGCCCTCGGCGCCGAGGGCCCCGTACTGGACGTCCGCCACACCGACTGCGACGCTCCGGTCCGCGTCGTCGTCGAGTGCTCCGCGGAGCACTCCGCCCTCACCCCCAGGGAAGTCACCGCCCGGCCGGGACCTGGTGCCCGCCTCCGCTCGTGAGCCATCGCCCCCCGGTCCGCACCGCCACCACATATCAGCGGCCGAATCACCTGCTGATCATAATATTACGTGCGTCAGGCCATGAATTAAGCTGGAGTGCGAGCTAACGGCCTTAGGAGCGAACGGAGGAAGCCCGTGGTGCGCTATGCCAAGGAGCACAAGCAGGTGACGCGGCAACGGATCATCGAGAAGGCCGGCCAACGGTTCAAGCAGGACGGCCTGGACGGTTCGGGCATCTCCACGCTGATGTCGGACGCCGGGCTCACCAATGGAGCCTTCTACGCCCACTTCGCGTCCAAGGACGACCTCGTCGCCCATGTCGTGGCCGACGAACTGCGCACGCAGGTCGCGAGGTACGCCACGCTGCGGCCCGGTCGCCCGGGGCTCGAGGACCTGGTCCGCGAGTATCTGTCGCCCGAGCACCGGGACCAGCCCGGCGTCGGCTGTCCCTCCGCCGCCCTGCTCGACGAGATCGGCCGCTGCGAGGACGGGACGAAGCAGGCCTACACCGACGGTGCGCGGGAGATCGTCGATGAGATCGCCGCCCGTCTGACACCTGAGGATCCGAAGTCCGCTCGCGGCACGGCCATCGGGCTCTTCACCATGATGGTGGGGACGTTGCAGCTGTCCCGCGCCCTCTCCGACCGGAATTTCGCCGATGAGGTCCTTGAGCAGGGAATCGAGAACGCTCTCGCATTCATGAGGTGAGGAGGGATGCCTACGGCCGCCCCACGGAGTCGCCGGGAGGCTGCCGCGACCGGAACCACCATCATCGCGGATGGCAGCCCCGGACCCCGTTCTCCGCGGCGTCCGCCACTCCAGGCCGAAAGGGCCTCACGGCTCTGCGGCACCGCCCTAGGCCGAAGCGACGACCGCACTTCACGCCTATTACCGTTCGAGGAACTCGAGCGCCGTCTCCACGAACTGCCGGTGGAACTGGAAGATGCCACCGTGCCCGGCGTCGGGGTAGATCACCAACTCGCCGTTCGGCAGTCGTCGCGCCAGGTCGGCCGAGTTCTTCGACGGAACCATTCTGTCGCTGTCACCGTTTGCGACGAGCACGGGCTGGTGGATCACGGAGAGATCGTGGGGCCGCTCCAGACCCCAGCGGTGAATGGCCTTGAGCTGGTTGCTGTACGCGATGGGGGACATCGCCTTGTCCCGGTCGGCGGTGCGCTCCTTCAGGTGGGCCAAGAACTCCTTGCCGGCCCGACGCCCGTTGGCGGTACGAGTGAAGAAGAGGAACTGCTTCGGGTCCTGGAAGGTGAGCAGAGCTCGGGCGGTGTCGAGATGGGACAGCACCGTCACGTTCTTGATGCCCGCGCCACCGGCAGGACCGGTGCCGCTGAGGATCAGCTTGCGGACGAGCTGCGGGTCGGTCTGCACGATCACCTGGGCGATCATGCCGCCCATCGAGAAGCCATGGATGTCGACGTGCTCCAATCCGAGCGCCCGGATGAAGGTGCCGGCATCCTTCGCCATCTCCTGGATGGTGCGCGGGGTCGATCCGGTGGAAGCGCCGACGCCCCTGTTGTCGAACGTGATGACCCGGCGCTTGGCGGCTATGCCGTCGACGACCCGGGGGTCCCAGTTGTCGAGGACCCCGTAGAGATGGTTGAGAAAGACCACCGGCACACCGGACCGGGGACCGAGCTCGCGATAGGCGAAGGCCACTCCCCCGGCGGTGAGGGTGCGGGTCGGCGCGTTCTTGTACGACGTCACGACGTCGCCTCGTACTTCCTGCGGCTCATGCACGGTGGTGCCCTTCGGCCTGGGGGTTTCTGCGAGGGCGTCGGCCCCGCCTCCCCGGAGGGGGAGGGAGCAGCATCATTACATTATGAGCGTAATTCTATGAGCCTGCAAGACGACGCCCCGAAGGAGATGAGGTCATCGCCGAAATCGCGCATCGACCCTCCTGGCAGTCTCGACTCTTCACCTCGCCCGGCATGTCAGTCGAGGCGCTGGGCATCCACCACGGGGACTGGTTCGCCGACGGCGGCGGGGCCTTCCTCGTCCTGGTCGTGATGGATGTATGGCGCTCCATGGGCTTCTACGGCGTGCTCATCTGCGCGGGACGCTCGACATCCCCGACGAGACGATCGAGTCCGCGCGGATGGACGGCGCCACGGGACGGCGGCTGATCCGGCACATCGTCCTGCCGCTCTCCTGGCCGGCGGTGCTGTCGTCGGCCGTCTTCAGCATCAACGGCACCCTCAAGGTGTTCGACTCGGTCCTGGCCCTGACCAACGGCGGACCGGGCAGCGACACAACACCCCTGACGCTGTACATGTTCCGCACCGCGTTCTCCTACGGCGACTACGGCTACGGCAGCACCATCGCATCGCTGCTCACCGTCGTCTGCCTGGGCGTCTCCCTCATCATCTTCCGCTTCTCGCGACGCGACCTGACCAAGGGCTGAACTCCCATGACCGACACCCTGACGGCGCCTCCACGGGAACTTCTCCCCCACCGGCCGACGGCGCCCCGTCGGAAGGGCCTGCCCGCCCGGCGTCCGGTGCGGAACGCACTCGTCGCCCTGCTGCTGGTGATCGAGGTGGCGCCGCTGCTGTGGCTGATGCTGAGCTCGTTCAAGACGCAGTCCGAGTTCGTCAACGACCTCGCCGGGTCGCTTCCGAGGAGCTCTTCAACCACTACGCCCTCGGCGCGGTCGCCCAGTGGGTGCACACCACGGTCGCCGGGCTGACCGCCGCCTCACCCGGCTACCGGGACATCGTCTTCCGCCCACGACCGGGCGGCGGCATCTCCTGGGCCGGCGCCGCCCACGAGTCACCGTACGGCCGCGTGGCGATCCGATGGGAGCTGCGCGCTTCGGGCATCGAGGTGCACACGACCGTGCCCACCGGCACAAGAGCACGGATCGAGTGGCCCGATGGCGGCGTGACCATCCTGGCCACCGGTACCACCACGACCTGGCGACCGGAGCGCCACACCCAACAGCCCGCATCGCCCACCCGCCATGACTGAGCCGGGTGAGTGCGCGGACAACCGGTGGGATCAGCGTGGTCAGGCGGCGAGGAAGTCGGCCACCTGCTTGGTGAAGGCCTTGGCGTACTGGAACAGGAACGCGTGGCCGGCGCCGGTGTAGAGCACGAGGGTGGCGTTGTCGAGGTGCTGGACCGCGACGTAGGAGTTGTGGGCGGGGATCATCACGTCGTGCAGGCCGTTGGCGTAGAGGACGGGCTGCTTGATGGCCTCCAGTTCCGCCACCACCTGGTCGAAGGGGGCCGCCAGGAGAGTGGCCGCCGCGGTGAGCATGCCCTGGGCCGCCGTCTCGGAGACCGCGGGGCCGCCGTCGGCGAGCCGGGTCGAGACATGGTCGAAGTGCTCGCGCCCAGAGGCGCGGGCCGCCTCCGTCTCCGGGTAGAACAGGTACAGCATGTCCTCCAGGTCGGCGTCGGGCTTGGCCATGATGCCCAGGACCTTCTCGCTGAAGGGCGGAGCGTCGGGCACCCAGCCGGCCGGGCCGCTGCCCGCCACGACGAGCTTGCGCACCAGCTCGGGGCGCCGCACGGCCACACGCTGGGCCACGATGCCACCCAGCGACCAGCCGAGCAGGTCGGCCTGCGCCAGGCCGAGTGCGTCGATGAACTCGATGGCTCCCTGAGCGAATCCCTCGAGGGAGTCGCGCGGCTCGCCGTCGGTGTAGCCGACGCCTACGTTGTCGAACACGATCACATCGTGGTCGGCGGCCAGGTAGTCCAGGAACTCCGGGTCCCACCAGTCGATGGTTCCGCGGAAGCGGTTCAGGAGGACCAGCGGGACGCCGCCGCGCGGACCCATCCGCCGGTAGGTGAACGTCGCGGAGGGACCCTCCACGGTGAGGTCCTCGGCCTTGTCTGCCAGGTACGTGCTCATGATGTCCTTCTCCTGTTGACGGGTGTGCGTTGACATCCATGCCGATCACATCGGATGCCGCCTGCCCCAGCACAAGGGCGGCACCCTCCGGGGCCGCCATTGGATTACAATCGTAATGCTATGTGCGGGAGACAACGGGGAGCAAGCGAGTCCTCGCGATCGACCGCACTCGCGGCGCACCACGAGGGGGCGCGAGACTGGCCGGGGAAACGGGGCGGCCGCTTGCTCTGCTGTCGGCCGTCGCGGGGGTGACGACGCGCCTGCGGCTGCTGACGTCCGTACTCGTCGCGCCGTACTACCCGGCGCTGGTACTCGCCAACCAAACGGCCACCCTGGACGTCGTGTCCGGCGGCCGCCTGATCCTGGGCGTCGGCACCGGCTGGAACCCGGACGAGTTCGCCGGCGACACGCAGAACGCCGACCGCCTGACGCTCGCTTCAGCCGCGTTCCTCACTCCGCCCGGTATCCCCGCGGCGGTTCGCACCCGGGACGACCACTCGGCGGCGCCGCACCCACCGCAGCGAGCGTCGCCGACGACCTCGGGCGGCTCACCGAGGCGGGGCTCACCGCCTGCACCCTGTGGCTGCCCGTCGAGACTGGGCATGCGGGGATGGCGATGGAGTGGGTCGCGACCGAGGTCTCGCCGCAACTCACTTAGGACGTATATCGATTGACGCCAGCGCGCCTGGTCGACCGTCCACAACCGCGTCTGTCATGGGCGGGGGCGACCGGACAACTCCCCCGCGACTCCCCCCCTCTTCCGCACCGGCCACTCCAAAGGAAATGATCACGGTCATGAGCGAACGAAACCATGACGGCCGGCTCCCCCAGCTGTGGGAGGAGCACATGCGCGCGCCGTTCCCCGCAGGCTTCCGTGGAGTGGACTTCGAAGGGGTGGAGCTGATCCTGCTCGATGCGGACGTCGCCGCCCTCACCCAAAGGGAACTCAACGGCGGGCTCAACGATGAGGGCGTCGCGATCCTCTGGGCGTGCATCGCGGACCTGGACAAGATCCTGCCCCTGATCGGCGACGACTACTGCAAGACCTATTACGCGAGACTGCGGATGACGGCCGGAGTCATTGCGGAGCGATACATACCCAGCGCGATCTGACCGGCTGCTGGAATGCCATCAGTGGCTAAGGGTTGCCCCGTAACTGCTGTTCACGGCAGAGAGGATCTTGTCCGCGAGCACGTCTTCGCACGGATGAAGACCTGGAAGATCCTTCGCGACTGCCGTCTGAAAGGCGAGGGTCTCGCCGTCGCGAAGGATGCTCAGTCGAGACAGAACTCGTTGCCCTCGATGTCCTGCATCAGGATGCACGACTCGTTGTCGTCATCGGCAAGCAGTGTTCGCACGTGCACCGCACCGAGCGCGACCAGTCGTGCGCATTCGGCCTCCAGCGTGGCGAGGCGCTCTTCACCCACGAGTCCGGTTCCGACCCGCACATCGAGATGCACCCGATTCTTGACGATCTTCCCTTCGGGAACGCGCTGGAAGAGCAGGCGGGGGCCCACACCCGAGGGATCGCTGCATGCGAAGTAGACGACCTGATCCTCAGGCGGCAGCGAGCGATGGTAGTCCTCCCAAGTGGCAAACCCACTCGGGATCGGCGGTACGACGTACCCCAACACCTCGCACCAAAAGCCGGCGAGGCGCGCAGGTTCTGCGCAGTCGAAGGTGACTTGGAACTGCTTGATCGAAGACACAGGCGCACCATAACAGGGGGACCCTCTGTCGCTCATCTCCCCATAGGAATCGGCAGGTTGACGGGAGGACGGTCCTTGCGAGCCGCTGCTGCGTAGTGCGGTCGCAGGGGGCGACAAAGCGCTCTAGCCGCGCAGCCCCTTGAGGCCGTCGTAGGCGGACATGAGGATCTCCAACCCCCTGTTGTCCTCGGCGGGTTCACGCATCTGGTTGGTCACGTACGCCACCACCATCCGGGCCTCGGGCTCGATCATGACCACCGAGCCGCCCCAGCCGCCCCACCCGTAGGTGCTGCCGAACAGGCCGTAGCCCAGACCCCAGCGCACCGGCATCCCCAGTACCCGGTCGTCGCCGTTGAACTGCTCCTCCCACGCACGGTCACACCCCGCCGCCGACAGCAGCCGCGTCCCGAGCACCGCCCCTCCGCACGCCATCACGGACTGCACGAGGGCGACCGAGCGGGCGTTACCGAAGCCGCTCGCCGCGGGGATCTGCGCGCGCCGCCAGGCCAGGCTGTTGCCGTCGCGGACGCGGATGGCGGTCCCGGCGGCGTGGGCGGCGGCGTCGCTGCCGGGCGCGCTGGCCCGGTACTCCGCGTCCCGTCCCGGCGGCGGGACGGTGAGCGCCACGCGCCGATCGTGCTCGGCGGCCAGCCCGATATGAAAGTCGGCCCCCAGCGCCCCGGCCACCTCGTCGGCGAAGAACTCACCCACGCTCCGCCCGCTGATCCGCCACACCACTTCACCCACCAGGAACCCCTGGGTGAGCGAGTGATACCCGGCCGCACTGCCCGGCTCCCACTGCGGAGCCTTCGCCACGAGCCGCGCCGTGGCGGACGGCCAGTCGTAGAGCTCCTCGACGGTCCCGTCCCAGTCGGGCAGGCCCGCGGTGTGCGAGAGCAGATGGCGGACCAGGACCTCCTCCTTGCCGGCCGCGGCGAACTCCGGCCAGTACCGGGCCACCGGCGCGTCCAGGTCGAGGTCACCCCGGTCGGCCAGAACCAGCGCGCACAACGCGGTCATCGTCTTGGTGACGGACCAGACATTGACGATCGTGTCCCGCTCCCACGGCACCGTACGCTCCGCGTCGGCGAACCCGCCCCACACGTCCACGACGGGCTCCCCGCCCACGAACACCGCCACCGACCCACCCACGTCCCCGCCGTCCAGCAACGCGCCGAGCGCAGTGGGCACCGCGGTGAACAGTTCGTCGTACGAGCCCTGGATGTCAGCCATGGGTGGCATTAGCCCGCATCGGCGTGGCGGGCGGCAACCCAATATCGGCCGGCGACCGTCCCCGGTACCGGTCCCGCATCTCCGCCTCGCCGTACTCGCCCGTCTTGTGGCTTGGTGGCGTACCGGGCACCTGTCTCCTCGAACGGCACGTCGTCACGCCGGAAGGCGGCGGCACGTGCCATGTGCCGCCGCCTTCCGGGATGTCTCAGGCCTGCACGAGCACGGTGCACCAGACCTCGTTCTTGTCACCGACGCCGCAGTCGGCGATCTCGCCGCTCCGGATCTTCGTCCAGACACCCTTCTTCCGCCAGTGCCAGGTACCGACCCGCGAGAACCGCTCGTGGTACCCGCGGGTGGCGAACGTGAAGGCGTCGACGTCCTGGCCGGTGCCGTTACCGCCCCGCGTTCCGTTGCCGAACGACTCCTGCTTGCACTTGGCGTGCTTGAACTCGCTCCCGGTGCCGCCGTCCCAGTTCCACACGTCGCAGTAGTGCGGGCCCTCGCCGAGACTCATCGTGTAGTGCATCGTGCCGCCGGTCCTGTTCTTCACCGCGCCGCACAGGGGACCCACGCACCCGTCCGCGGAGGCGGTCGTCGCCCCCGCGACGACTGCTCCGGACGCCATGAAGGCGGTGGCAACGATGGAGACCACCGTTCGGTTCGCTCGGGACATCATGTTGCGCATGCGGTTCCATTCTCTTGTTGCGTCGGCTAGGCCATGCCTCGCGCTACTGCCGGCAGGGTGGGTGGCAACGCCCCTCCCTGGGAGCCCTGCGCGGGCCGGCGTCGGTGCTCTGTGCGGCCCGCAGCGCCTGCCGCGATCCGCCTGACGGCACGTGAGGTGAGGATCTACGGTGAACCTTGCGAAAACCTTGTGACGGCCGTCCTGCGACGGCCCCGGAGCGAATGACGGAGGGCCGTTGGAATCCCGGCTCCTGCTCGGCGGACGTAGAACCCCGCCACCGGCTGGTCGTTCCACCGCCCGTCCCACGTGAGGCACCATGAACCTGCACCTACTCGGACCCTTGGAACTGCGCGTCGCGGGGTGCGTGGTCGACACGGGGCAGCCGCGTCGTCGAGCGGTCCTCGCAGCGCTGGCGGCCGATACCGGCCGACCGGTCCCCGTGAACACGTTGGTGGATCGCGTCTGGGACACCGCCGCGCCCGATGGGGCCCGGTCGGTCCTCTATTCGCACATCAGCCGTCTGCGGCGGCTCCTTGACGACGCGGTATCCGCGGCAGGCGGTGGTGAGGCGGAGATGCCCCAGCCACCGCTCCGCATCCGCAGGGGTTCCGGTGGATACGTGCTGGAGGCGGACGAGCACGCCGTCGACCTGCTCCGTTTCCGCTCGCTCGTCGTGCAAGGGCGCGAGCCGCAGCTGTCCGACACACGCCGCGCGCACGTCCTGGAGGAGGCACTGCGGCTGTGGCGCGGTGTGCCGTTGGCGGGGGTGCCGGGGGCGTGGGCGGAGCGCACGCGGACCGCGTGGACGCAGGAACGTGTCGAGGCTGCGCTCGCCTGGGCCCGCGTACTGCTGCGGCAGGAAAGGCCCGAGGAAGTTCTCACCATCCTGCAGCCCTTGCAGGCGGAGCACCCGCTGTGCGAGCCGCTCGCCGTGGCGGTGATCCGGAGCCTGGCCACCGCCGGAAGAACGGCCGAGGCAGTGCACACGTACACCGGGATCCGCCGGCAGCTCCGCGCCGAGCTGGGCGTGGTCCCGGGCCGTGAACTGCAGGCGGTGTACGAGGAGATGCTGCGCGGCACCGGACGGGAGGAGTCGCCGGGTGCGGGATCCGAGGCGGTCGCTGTCAGTACGGCCGTCCCGACCCTGGTCCCGATTCCCGCCCAACTCCCCATGGCCGTACGGCCCTTCCACGGGAGAGAGGAGCAACTGGCCGAGCTCACGCGGTGCCTGGTCGCCACGGACGGTCCGGAGGGTGGGGAGTGCGGGGCGGCGGTGCTCGTCTCCGCCGTCTCCGGCACCGCGGGCGTGGGCAAGACCGCGCTGGCGGTGCACTGGGCGCACCAGGTGCGTGAGGTCTTCCCCGACGGACAGCTCTACGTCGATCTCCGAGGCTATGATCCGGATGAGCCGGTCTCCGCCGCTCAGGCCCTCGCCGGGTTCCTCACCGCGCTGGGCGTGCCCGGCCAGGAGATACCGCTGCGGCTCAACGACCGGGCGGCGCGCTACCGCACAGCGGTCGACGGACGGCGTCTGCTCGTCCTCCTCGACAATGCCGCCTCCGCGGCGCAGGTGCGCCCGTTGTTGCCCGGGAGCCCGACGTGCAAAGTGGTGATCACGAGCCGGGACTCGCTGTCGTCCCTGGTGACGGTGCACGGGGCGAACCGAGTGGTCCTGGACGTCCTCTCCCCGCACGAGGGACTGGCCCTGCTGCGCGCCCTGATCGGGCCGCGCGTCGACACGGACCACGCGGCCGCGTCCGCTCTGGCCGAGCAGTGCGGGTGGCTGCCCCTGGCCCTGCGGGTGGCGGCCGAACTGGTGGTGTCACGTCCCCTGGATTCCCTGGCCCAGCTGGTGGAGGAGCTGCGGGACCATCGGCGCCGGCTGGATCTGCTGGATTCCGACGACGGAGATCCCCGGGCTGCCGTGCGGTCCGTCTTCTCCTGGTCCTACGACCGCCTTCCCGAGCATGAGGCGCGCCTGTTCAGGCTGCTGGGCCTGCACCCGGGGCCCGATGTGGACGTGCACTCGGCCGCCGCCCTGGCCGGCGAGCCCGTGGAACGGACGCGGCGGTCCTTGGACGTCCTGGCCCGTGCGCACCTGGTGCATCGGACCGGGCCCGGCCGCCATGGCATGCACGACCTGCTGCGTGCCTACGCCGCGGAGCTCGCGAGCCGGTACGAGGGGGCGGTGGAGCGGGACGCCGCCGTGACCCGTCTGCTGGACCACTGTCTGGCGGCGTCGGCGGTGGCCATGGATGTGCTGTATCCCGCCGAACGGCATCTGCGTCCCGCCGTCGAGGTGCCCGACACCGGTCTGCCGCCGCTGCGTACGGCCGACGAGTGCCGCGCGTGGCTGCGCGCCGCGCAGCACACGCTGGTGGTGCTGTGTTCCAGGACCGAGGAGCCCGGGCCGTCCCGGCACACCGTGCGGCTCGCCACCACGCTCCACCGCCATTACGAGCGCTCGGGGCATTTCGCCGACGCGCTGACCGTTCACACGCACGCCGTGCGGGCGGCCCGTGCGGTGGGAGACGCCCGTGGTGAGGTCGATGTCCTCGCTTGTGTCGGCGCGGTACACCGGCGGCTCGGAGACTACGAGACCGCTCACCAGCACCACGCGGACGCGCTGTCGCTGTGCCGGCGGGTCGGGTATCGGACCGGGGAGGCGCGTCATCTCACCAATGTGGGCGTGCTGCACGAGTTGCAGGGCCGGTACGGGGAGGCCGCCGAGCACCATGAGAGGGCGGTCGAGCTGTTTCGCGCGGTCGGTGATGCCCACGGTGAGGCCGACGTGCTGAACAACCTCGGCATCGTACGGGAGTTGCTGGAGGACTACCCGGCGTCGATCGAGCGGTATCAGCAGGCGTTGGCACTGTACCGGCAGACGGGCCATACCTTCGGGGAGGCCAGCGCCCTCGGGAACCTGGGGATCGTACTGGCGCGGCTGGGCGACCACTCGGCCGCGGCCGGGCGCTTCGAGCGGGCGCTCGCTCTCTTCCGGCGGCTCGGGCACACCGGCGGAGAGGCACACGCGTTGTCCAACCTCGGGAACGCGCTGTGCCGTCAGGGCAGGTACGAGGAGGCCGCCGAGCATCAGCACCAGGCCCTGGTCCACTTCCGGCGGACCGGGGAACCGTATGGGGAGGCGGGCGCCCTCAACGGCCTGGGCGAGGCTCTGCACGGCACCGGACGGCACGCCGAGGCCCTGGAAGCTCACGCATCCGCGCTGGAAGTGGCCCGTGGAATCGGGGAACAGGAGGAACAGGCCCGCGCCCACATCGGTACGGCCCTCGTCCGGCAGGGCAGGGGGGAGCGGGCGCACGCCATCGATCACCTTCACCAGGCGCTGTCCCTCTACACCGCCCTGGGCTCTCCACGCGCGAAAGAGGCGCGCAAGATTCTCCTCTCCGTGTCGGCCGGGTAGACGGCGCACGCCGAGGGCATGCCCACCGCACATGTCAAGCTGCTGCCCCCTCATGAGATGAAGGAGCCCCGCCGTGAACCTTCGCCACCTCGCCGCCGCCGCGCTCGCGTTACTGGCCCTGACCGGCTGCTCGTCACACGACGACGAAGCCGAGCGGGCCACTTCACCGGCTGACGGCGCACGCCAGGCCGTCGACGACTACGTCACCGCTCTCAACGCACGCAGCGCGACCAGCCTCATCCGGATCGGCGGCGTGAAAGACGAGCCCTGGTCGCGACGAGAAGCAGCGAAGATCCTCACCGACAAAGGCGGCCGAGGATGGAAGATCAGCGATCTCGAGATCGACCACGACATGGGCCCCGACACCGGCAGCGCCCATCTCGCCGCCACGGACAAGGCGGGCAAGCCCATGAACGACACCTTCACGGTGACCCGGGACAAGGGAACCTGGCACCTCGCCGTCTTCACCGGCCAGCCCACCCCGCCCGGCAAAACGCCGGCGTCAACCGGCACATCGGCTGCCTCCTAGGGGCTGCCCGACGGCGTCCGACGGCTCCTTAATGGGCCGACTCCCCGGACGCCATCCGATGCCCGACGCCAAACCCGCCACGAGGAAGAGCACGAGGGAAAGGACAGGCCCCAGCCACTCCGCGAGCCCGATCGTGCCGCGCTTCACGAAGCCGTGAGGAGGGCAGGCTTGAGCACCTCCTGACACCACTGACGAAAGCCGGTGGGGGCGGCCGAGGCCAGGGACTTCTGCTCGGCGTCGTAGATGCCGTCGTTCTGGGCGGCGGCCATGTCGACCAGGCCCTGCGCCCAGGCGTCGCTCATGCCGTACCGCATCATCGTCGCCTTGTATGCCAGTTCGTCGACCTGCTGGAAGCGAACCGGCCGCTCCAGCACCTCGGTCAGGACCTGCGCCATCTCATCGGGGGACAACGTGTCGCCGATCACCGGGACGGTGCCCTGCCCGCTCCAGGAGCCGTCCCCGAGCAGACCGGCGGCGGCCGCGGCGATGTCACGGGTGGCGACAGTCGCCAGCGGGCGGTCCGCCGAGTTCGCCAGGAAGAACATCCCCTGCGCCTTGATCGCCTCGACCTGGTTGAGAAGGTTCTCCATGAAGAACGGCATGGCCAGGGCCCGGTAGTTCACCCCGGCGCGCTCGATCATGTCGTCCATCGCGAACGCTGGTGACAGCAGCCCGGCGTGCTCGCCGTAGGCGCGGCCCAGGCTGGTGACGCCGACGACGCGCTCAACGCCCTGAGTCCTGAAGGCGTCGCAGGCCGGGCGGGTGAAGTCGAGGTAGTGGTCCAGGATGTCGTCGGCGCCAGGGTTCGGCGGGACCAGCCACAGGACACTGTCGGCGCCCTTGAACGCCTTGGCGAGGATCTCGGGGTCACTGTGCGAGCCCTGCACGACCTCGACCCGCTCACGCGTACGCGGAGCCAGTCGGGCGGAATCGCGGGCGATCACACGGACCGGATGACCGCTGTCGAGCAGTGTGTCGAGGACCTGGTGGCCGATCTGGCCGGTGGGAGCGGTAATGACGATCACGGCAGCCTCCTGTAGTGGGACGGTTTCGGTGCGGGGCGCCGTGCCGGATCATCGGCTCTCGCCCACCCCTGTTTCCACTGTTAACGGTGTCACGTTTCCGATGATTCGGCAAACCGCTAACAGTGAGCCGTTATCATTGGAAACCATGGAGACCGACCGCTCCGCTTCGGCGGAGAGCAACCGTGAACGGATCATCACCGCCGCCTCCCGGCTTCTCGCCGACGGCGGACGCGAAGCGGTGTCGACCCGCGCGGTCAGCGCCGCGGCAGGCGTCCAGGCGCCGACCATCTACCGGCTCTTCGGCGACAAGCAGGGCCTGCTCGACGCGGTCGCCTCACACGGCTTCGCCACCCATATCGGCGCGAAGGCCGGCCTTGAGCCCACAGGTGATCCGGTCGAGGACCTGCGCACCGGCTGGAACCTCAACCTGGAATTCGGCCTCGCCAACCCGGCCCTGTACACCCTCATGTACGCCGAGCCAAGCCCCGGCGCCCTGTCTCCCGCCGCCTCGACCGCGCTGGAAATCCTCGGTTCCCACATCCACCGGATCGCCGAGGCAGGCCGACTGCGGATCGACGAGGCGCGCGCCACCCAGCTGGTCCACGCCGTCGGCGGCGGCACCACCCTCACCCTCATCGCCACCCCCGAGGACTGCCGGGACCTCACCGTGTCCCACCTGGCCAGGGAAGCGGTCATCGCCGCGATCACGACCGACGCTCCCGCCACGGAGACGCCAGGTCCCGCCGGCGCAGCGCTTGCTCTGCGTGCCCTGCTCCCGCGGACCAGTGCGCTGACCGCGGGCGAGCACGGCCTGCTCACCGAGCTGCTCGACCGCATCGCCAAAGACATGTAATGCGTCTCCGGTTCAGGCCACAGGGGGACGAGGGGCGCGCCGGTGCCACCGGCGGCTAGCCGTGCAGGTGACGCCGGAGAGCGGGTGTCGGTGAGTTCTGGCATCGGTTCTCGATCGAGACGCCGGGGATGTGGGCGAGAACCGAGAGCATCGTGTCCGCGTGTTGGTGATCAGCGGCACAGTCCGAGCCGCGGGTCCGAGAGCGGAGTCGGTGCTGTGGCGGAAGTGGCGAAGGATCTCCAAGATGCCGGGTCGGAGACCACCGAGCCGAACGAGGGTCGCTCACGTCAGCGATAGCGCCACCCCCGTTGTGCTGGATGGGGCCGGTGGGCACAGTTCAGCGCGCCAGGTCCGCCAGCACGCGCCGGGCGACGGCGCGGAACTCCGTGTCGTTGTGAATGATCTCGGTCTGGACACCTGAGCCCACGATGCGGCGTTCCCCGTCGGCGAGCATCTGCACACGGTCGAGTTGGGTGGGGGTGAACGCGGCGGGGCCGAGGGTGGCGAGGGCCTCGAGCGCGGCCAACGCGGAGTTCAGGTACGCGCCTGGCGCGGCTGAGGGGAGGATGCGGTCGACAAGCTCGGTGAGCGTGACACCGGCGGGGCGGTCACTTCCCGGGTGCGCGGCCACCAGTGCCCGCGCGGCGGCTACGACCGTGTCCGGTCGGTCGAGCATCGGCACCAGGTGAGGGGTGACCGGCCGCGCGGCGGGACCGAGGAGAACGGCGACCTCGGCCGCGCGGTTCGCGGCTTGGTGGCCCCATGGTCTGGTTGCCCAGGTCAGGCCCTCCAGGACCATGGGCAGTACGATCCCCTGATCACCAGTCAGCTTCCATATCGCAGCAGCCGCCGCCAGCCCCGTTCGGACTGCGGGGATGGTGGTCCGGCTCTCCGCCGGTTCGGCCAGCAGCGCCTGGAGGTGGGGAACGAGCGGGCGGGCATGTTCGCCGAGTGAGACGGCGGCTTGGGCACACTGCTCGCGCGTACCGCTCTGCTCGCTGAGCGCCGTCCCCAGGACGGCGACCAAGGGTCCGGCGTCGTCCGTCAGTGTGTGGAGCGCGGTCGCGGCCGCCTGGCGGTTCGGCCGGGGGCCGTCCTCGGCGCAGGCTCGCAGGGCGGTGACCACTCCTGGGTCGAGCTTCGCGTCGGCGACCGCGGCGAGCGCCCGGCTGACCGGGACGGGGTGATGCGGCAGAGCGTCCACCAACTCGGGTATCGCGGCCCGAGCAGAGGGCCCCCAACCCGCCAGGAGACCGGCGAGATAAACCGGCTCGTTGACGGTCGCGAGGCCGCCCGCCAGCAGCGACTGGCGCTTGCGCTGTGTCGCGGCTTCGGCTGTCACAGCGGCCAGCCGTGTGCGGACAGTGTCGAGCAACGCCGGTGTGCACGGCAGTGGAGCCGGGGGGAGTTGCGTGGTGCGCTGGAAGGCGGCCTTCAGAGTGTGCGGCCGGTCCGTCAGCCGTCGCGCGAGGAGATCCGCCGCCTCGGGCGCGCCCAGCGACACCAGGGTTGCCAGGGCACGGTCGGCCGATTCACTCGTTCCCTCCGCGAGGCGGATCAGTGCCGGGACCGCCTGCGGGGCGGGCTCGGCCCAGTCGCGCAGCGCGGTGATGACGTTGTCTGCGGTGGCCGGAGTGTCCAACAGCGGCAGCATCGCCGGCAGCAACCGCGCCGGTGCCGTCCTTGAGCGCAGGGCGAGCGACGCGGCCGCCCAGGTCGCCTCTGCGACCGTCGTCCGGGGATCCGTGTCGGCGCGTACGGCCTCCACCGCGCGTTCCAGCGCCGAGACGACAACCTCGATCGCCGCCTCCAGGTCGCCACGCTCGTACAGGCCGATGACGAGGTCCTTGAGCGGCTCCCGTTGCCACTGGCCGCCTGCGGTGTGCGGCTCCAGTGGCGACAGCCCCGCTACGACGGCGGCCAACTGCCTGTCCCAGGGGCGACCGGTGTCCACACAGGCCAGGAGCGCTGCCACGCGCACCGGTGCGGGCTCCGTAGCGCGCAAGGCGGCCGCGCACAGCTCCTCGGCCGCCTCCCGGTCGACCAGTACGAACGCGGTCAGCACGTCCGCACGCACCACCGGATCGGTTTCCGCCTCCCAGCATTGCCGCAACGCCGCCTTGGCGGCCGGTCCCGCCGCCCACCCGCACTGGGCCACCGCCCAGGCCGCGCACTGCCGCACCTCGGGGGCGGCGTCCGACAGCAAGGGCAGCATCAGCGGCAGCTGCGCGACGACGGCCGCACGCGCCGCACCCGGCTGGTCCAGGCCCGAGTCGTCCGTGCTCTCGGCGATGGCACCCAACATGCCGAGCAGCTCTGCACGGCGGATACCAGCCGACGCGAGACGGGCCAGAAAGGGAACAGCCGGCACCGTGGCCTCGTACACCGTGCCCTGGTGCACGATGCTGCTCCACAGCTCCTGCTCGGCCTCCGCCGCGGCCTCGTCGTCCGCGGCCGTCAACGCGCGCAGCAGACCGGGTACATCATCAGCGGGACCATAGGCATGGTGCAGTTCCGGCCAGGCAACCCGGTCGAGGTCTGCAAACGCGGCAGCAAGATCCATGAGGCGGATCCTGTCACATGGGTCCGACAGCGCCACACGGGACGTTTCTTCGCCGAGTGGTACCCGAGACATCGCAAGCGGCTGGGAGAGGGGGCGATTTCCGGTGACGACGGCAGCTGGGACCGGTAGGGTTGTGATCTTCGGTTGGCGGAAGCCACCCGGAGTCCTTGAAGGCCGTGCCGACAACGATGAACCTCGACGACAGTCCCGTACGACTCCGACTCGACCGTGCTCTGGACTGCTTGGCCGTCACCTTTCGCGGTATGACCGCCCACAGCGACGAGACCCAGTGTGACTGCCACTGGGGCAGCGAAGAAGAACTCGCGCTGTTGAAGACCCCGGACGTGGAGCTCGATCCGGACCTTCTGCGTCGTACGTGGAATGCCCCCGACTGGAACGACCACGGCGCTGTGCTGCGCCGTATCCTGCCTCAATTCGCCAGAGCTCTGGTCAACGGCCACATGGAGCCCATGTTCGGCATGGCCGAGGTCGGACGTTCGTTCTCTCGGGGCGACTGGCAGCAGTGGCCCGCGCACCAAAGCGCGGCGGTATGGGAGTTCCTGCATGCCTGGTGGGCTCACATCCTCACCGAACCGGCTCCCGCTGTCCCCGTGTATGAGGTCCTCGCGCTGTGCACCGAGGCATCCGCCACGCTCAGCCCGTGGCTCAGCACCTGGGAGGCGCTCGATCACCCGGTCGCCGACCAGCACCTGGCCGAAGCGGCTGCCCACTGGGAGTACGACCTGCTGGGAGACCAACTTCCATGGGACCCGTGGGACGACACAGATACCCTGCGCACCGAGCTCGCGGCCTGGCTGGTCCGCCACGCCCTCGCACGGCTGCAAGCCCAGGACGTACCCGAGGAACTGCTCCACCGGATACGGCTGCTTGGACTCACCGGTCCCGCTCGCTGGGAGGACCCGCACTGGCCCAACCACCGCTACTGAGCTCGTTTCGTGTGCCGCCGCCTACCCGAGTAGCAAGAGGCATCTGAATGTGCGCTCGCGGCTGCTGATCGCCGTGCTCGCGATTGCCGACGGCCGGGTCCCCGCTTTCGCCGGTCCCGGTCGTCTGGCTGCCGCTCAGTTCCGGCGGGTGCCGCGGACGATCCGGCCGACGACGGCGGCCTGATCCGGGTGCCCCTCCAGCCGCGCGCCGAGGTGTTCCCGGACGGCCTCCGCGACGCAGGCGCGCACTGCGGCGCCGCCCAGCGCGCCGCATGTGGCGCCGAGGAACTCCGGACTGTCCAGCTTCACCGACACGACCGCCGTGAGGCCGTCGTCGATCTGGTCGGTTCCGAGATCGGGGTCGGCGACCGTCAGCAGCCGTAGCTGCCGCGCGTACGAGGTGACCGCGGCCGCTACCCCGTCGCGGAAGCCCTTCTCGTGTGTTCCGCCGTCGGGGGTGAGCACGCTGTTGGCGAAGCTCCGGATCTGCCCCTCGCGGGAGCCGCACCATCGCAGGGCCACCTCCACCGTTCCCGCCATCCGCGGGTCCTCCCGCGCGAAGCCGATGATGTCCGGGTGGACGGGGGCCCCAGCCCGTGCCTCGAGGAAGGCGACAAAGTCCCGTGCCCCGTCCGGGAACTGGTACCGCACCGGCCGGGATCCGCCTGGGGGGCGTTCGTCGGTCAGAGAGATGCTCAGGCCCTGGTTCAGGAAGGCCAGTTCCCTGAAGCGCTCCGCCAGCACGGCGAACGAGCATTCCGCCGTCCCGAAGATGTTGGTGTCGGGCCAGAAGGTGATGGTGGTCCCGCTTCCGGTCGCCGGCCCTACGGCGGTGGGCGGGGTGAGCGCGACGCCGTGATCGTACTCCTGGACCCAGCACACTCCTTCACGCCGTACCTCGGCCGTCAGGCGGCTCGACAGGGCGTTGGTGACGCAGGGTCCCATGCCGAAGAGGCTCATCGCCGCGGCGTGGCGACCCCCAGGCCCTGCCCCGGCGTGCGTGCGGGTCAGCAGGGCTTCGAGGTCGGGACCGCAGGTGTCCCCGGCGGCGGCCTCCACGGGGACGCCCGGCCCGTCGTCTGCGACACGTACGCCGCCGTCGGGCGAGAGAGCGACGTCGACGGAGCCGGCGCGACCGGCCAGGACCTCGTTCACGGCCCGGCCGGCGACCTCGAACACCATTTGGTGCAGGCCGCGTTCACCGGTCGAGCCGACGTACATCCCGGGCCGCTTCCGAATGGCTTCCCACCCCTCCAGCACCTCGATGTGGCTGGCGTCGTACCTGATGCCTTCCTGACTCACGAGGCCCCCCGGATGGTGTCCAGCAGATCTCCCCAGCCTATGCCGAAACCCGGAAAAGACCAGGTCAGAGTCGGTTCACCGAGGCCGTGGACGGGTAGGTGGGCGCCCGCCAGGAGGCAATCGGCCCAAGGGGCGCGCCCTGCGGCCAGAGCACGGCCTGGGCCCGCCGAAGGCCGCCTACGGTCCCATTCCCGGCGACGCCAAGGCCCCCGATTCCGGTAGGTCACTCGCCCGCCCAGAACTCCCTGTCAACCGCCGCAGGAAGGAGCCTGACCCGTTGGCAGCGCTGAAGTACGCTCCGCCGGGGCGGACGTCTCCTCGCCGTCGCGGCATGAACTCAACCCGACGCCCCATGCGGTCACGGCACCACCAGTCGAGCGGGGACGAAGAAGTGCCGGACAGGTGGTCCTGGTGGCGGATGGAACCTCAACGCCGCGCGTGGCGGATCTTCAATCGCCCGAACCCCATGGCCCCAGAGATCCGGATCCTCGGTCCGCTGGGGCGGGAGCGCCGCAGGGGCTTGTAGTGCGAGTCCTTCCACCCGGTGCGCAGATCCTCGATGTCGACGATCGCGTCGCGAGGCACCGTGATCTTGGCCCCGCCGGTGCCGAGTTGCAACTCGATGTCGACGACTGGATGCTCGATGACCGCCCTGGAGAGGTCCAGGTACACCCTTCCGAATGCGGACTCGACCTTGAGGTTCCGAGGCACCCGCCATACGCCGCGCCGCTGGATCCGTCCGCCGGCGGCGGCGATCGTGGACGTGGTGCCCGCGTTCTCCTCGGGGAGCGAGGCCAGAGCCGACGCGAGCTCGCTGTGCGTCTTGACAGTGAGCACCTGGTGGAGACGCTCGTCCAAATCCTCGTGCGAGATGTTCCCTTCGGCGTACGCCTCCTGCAGGCGCCGCACGGCCGTGTCACGGTCGTCTTCGCTGATCAGTGGCGGCCGGTCTTCCGGTAAAGCGGTCACCTTTTCACCCTACTGCCGTGCCGGCGATACGAACGCGCCAAAGTCCGTAGCGGGCAAGGCATCCGATGGGGGCGCCCCCGCCAGGTACATCCCGTCGTGGTCAGCCGCCGAGCGGGATCCCCGTGGCCAGGGCGGTTGTCACGGGGTGGGACGGTGAGGTGAACAGGTGTGCGGTGGGGCCCGACTCGACCACGTGTCCCTCGGACATCACAACCAGCGAGTCCGTCCGGTCGGCGACTAGGCGCAGGTCG
The DNA here is from genome assembly GCF_055639495.1 of Streptomyces sp. NPDC039424. Lineage (NCBI taxonomy): Bacteria > Bacillati > Actinomycetota > Actinomycetes > Kitasatosporales > Streptomycetaceae > Streptomyces > Streptomyces sp. NPDC039424. The sequence goes on along the minus strand of NZ_JBVKAI010000007.1, from coordinate 280,937 downwards.
TGACTGACGAGGATGAGGGACAGGCCGCGCCGGTCGCGGAGGTTTGTCAGCAGGTCCATGACGGCTGCGGCGGTGTCCGCGTCGAGCGCCGAAGTGACCTCGTCGCAGATGAGCACGTCGGGGTCGACCGCCAAAGCGCGGGCCACGGCGACGCGTTGGCGCTGTCCGCCGGACAGTTCGTGGGGGTAGCGGTCCGCGAAGGCGGCGGGCAGGTCGACCTGCTCCAGGAGTTCGAGGACACGGTCGGATGCCTCGGCCCGCCCGGCCCTGCGGTGCAGCAGGAGCGGACGGCGCAGGGTGGCGCCGACGGTGCGGCTGGGGTTGAGGGTGCCCAGGGGGTCCTGCGGCACGAGTTGGAGGCGGCGGCGCTGTTCGCGGGAGCGGCTGTGTGCGGCGGGGGCCAGGCGGGTGCCGTCCAGGCTGACGGTGCCGGCGGTGGGGCGGTGCAGGCCGACGAGGGTGCGGAGCAGGGTGGTCTTGCCGGAGCCGGAGGGGCCGACGATTCCGAGGCTGGTTCCGGCGGCGAGGGTGAGGTCGATGGCGTGCAGTACCGGGACGCGGCGGCCGCGGTGGACGTGGGCGGCGCGGAGGCCGGATGCGATGAGTGTGGGCGGTCCGTCGGACGGGGTGGGGGCGGGCTGGCGCGGGGCCGGTTCGGTGCGCGGGGTCGTCCGGAGGTGCGGGCCGGTCAGGTCCACGACTTCGTCGGCGAGCCGGGTGACCAGGCCGGGGTCGTGGCAGGAGAGGGCGACGGCGATGCCGTGGCTTTCGGCGAGGTGGCGCAGGAGGTCGGCGATCTCGTCGCGCAGCACGGTGTCGAGTCCGGCCGTCGGTTCGTCGAGGAGCAGGACGGCGGGGCGGCGGGCCAGTGCACGGGCGAGCGCGACCCGGCGTTGCTGGCCGCCCGACAGCCCACCGATGCGTCGGTCGGGCAGGCCGTCGTCCAGGGGCAGCCGGACCTCGGCGAGTTGCGCCCGGATCGCCTCTGGCCCCTTGTCGACGGCGACTTCGGTGAGCAGTCGGCGTACTTTGATGCGCGGGTTGAGGGCGGAGCCGGGGTCCTGGCCGACGTAGGCGAGGTGGTGGCGGCGCAGGGTGCGCAGGGCCGGGGCGGGCAGGACGAGGGGGTCCTGGCCGAGGACGGTGACAGTGCCCGTGGTGCGTTCGGTGCCTGCGGGCAGTGCGCCGGTCACGGCCCGCAACAGGGTTGTCTTGCCGCAGCCGGAGGGGCCGACGACAGCGGTGACGCGGCCGGGGGCCAGCTCCAGGTCGGCTCGGTCGAGCAGGAGGCGGCCGTTCGGGGCGGCGACGGTCAGGCCCGAGATCCGTACCGTGTTCTCCCCGTCCGGCGCGCGGCTGTCGGAATACCAGTCGGGCATGTGGTTCACAGCGCGGGCACCGCCTTCCGGCCGGTCGCGGGGACGAGGGCGGCGGCCGCCAGGTTGACGCTCATGGCGAGCAGGCCGATGGCGACGCTGGGGGCGAGGACGGCCCAGGGGTTGAGGAGGATGCCGGCGGAGTTCTCGCGGATCATCAACGCCCAGTCGGCGGCGGGTGGCTGGGGGCCCACCTGGAGGAAGCCGGCGGTGGCGACGAGGTAGACGGCGGCGACGAAGCGGAGCCCGAACAGCGCCAGGAGTGTCGCCCGCAGGTTGGGCAGGACCTCCCGGGCGACGAGGTACCACAGCCGCTCGCCACCGACGGCTGCCGCCTCCACATAGCCGGAGGCGGCCACGGGCGCGGCCGCGCCGGAGACCAGCCGCACGGCGTAGGGGACGCCGAGGACGACGGACGCGGCGACGACGGCCAGGCGTCCGCCGTCCGGCCAGGAGAGGGTGACCAGGAGGATGCCGAGCACGGCGGGCAGCAGCAGCAGTACGTCGGCGGTGCGTTCCACGATCCGTCCGACGGCCGGGCGCAGGACGCTGACCGCGCCGAGCATCGCGGCCGCGGCCGTGACGAGGACGGCGACGAGCAGCGAGGTGACGACGAGTTCGCGTCCTCCGGCGAGGACGCGGCTGAGGACGTCCCGGCCCAGCTGGTCGCTGCCGAGTGGGGCGTCGCCGCCGGGTTCCGCGTAGGGCGCGGTGACCGGGGCGTCGATGGCGTGCGGGGCGAGCCACGGTCCGGCCAGGGCGAGGACGGTGAGCAGCAGGGCCGGGAGCACTCGCAGGGCGGTCCGTCGGCCGGCCCGGCGCACGGTCGGATCCGGGTGCACAAGGGGCGCGGTCATGTCCGGCCTCCCGAGGCCCAGGTGCGTACGAGGTCGGCGAGCAGGAGGACTCCGGTGATGACGGCGCCGGTGACGGCGACGACCCCGGCGATGACGGGGCTGTCCCGGTCGGTGACCGCTCCGGCGAGGACGGAGCCGATGCCGGGGTAGTTGAAGACGGTCTCCACCACGACCGCGCCGCCCAGGAGCATGCCGGTGGAGGTGGCGAGGCCGGCGGCGATGGTGGGCAGGGCGCCGGGCAGCAGGTGGTGGGTGAGGACGCGGTGCCGGGGCAGTCCGTCGAGTACGGCGGTTTCGATGTGCGGGGCTTTGGCCTCGTCGGCCAGGGCGGCCCGCACGATGCGGGTGTTCCAGCCGATCTGCGGGATCGCCAGGGCGAGGACGGGCAGGACGAGCATCTTCCAGGAGGCGGGCGAGCCGTCGGCGTCGGTCAGGGTGACGGCGGGCAGCCAGCCGGTCCACAGCGAGAGGACGAGGACGAGGGCGACGGCGACGACGAACTCCGGCAGCGCGAGGATGCCGGTGGCGCTCGCCGACACGGCCCGGTCGAGCGGGCTGTCGGGGCGGGCCGCAGCCCAGCAGCCGAGCGCGACCGAGGCGACCAGGGTCACCAGGAGCGCGAGCCCGCCGAGCAGCAGGGTGTTGGGGAACGGGTGGGCGAGCAGGTCGGTGACGGGCTCTCCGCGTGCGGAGGTGCCGAGGTCGCCGGTGGGCAGGCCCGTCATCCAGTCCCAGAAGCGTTCGGGGACGGGTCGGTCGAGGCCGAGCAGTTGGCGCCGCCGGGCGAGGTCGCTCGCGCTCTCCCCGCGCTCGGAGGTGGCGGTGGCCGCGTCGCCGGGGAGCAGTTCGACGGCGGCGAAGACGCCGGCGAGCAGCACGGCCAGCAGCAGGACGCGGCGCGCGATGACGCCGGCCGTGTACAGGGCCGTACGTGCTGCCGCGGGAACCGGCCGGGGCCGGGTGGCCCCTACCGGTTCACCGCGGGTCAGCGAGCCAGCCATGCCGTCTCGAACTGGACGCGTCCGTAGCCGGGCAGTGTGGGCAGGTCGCGCACGGCCGCGCCGGCCAGGTCGATGCCGTCGGCCATGCCCCACAGCAGGTAGCCGGACTGGTCGTGCTCGATCCGCTGGAGCTCACGCAGAACCTGGGCCCGTGCCGCCGCGTCCTTGGTGGCCATCGCCTTGCGGTAGGCGGTGTCGAACTCGGCGTTCTTCCAACCCGCCTCGTTCTGGCCGGAGTCGGAGACCATGGTCTTGCTCGCGAAGAACACCACGGAGTCGTTGGTGCCCCAATAGGTGGTGTACAGGTCGCCCTTGAGCCACGTCTTGTCCCAGAACGTGGCCGACTCCTGCTTGACCACCTCCACCTTGACACCGGCCTCGCGCACCTGCGAGGCGAACAGCGTCGCCGCTTCCGCGAGGCCCGCGATGTCCTCGGTGGTCAGCAGCTTGTACGTCTTCGACAGGTCGAAGCCGGCTTCCGCCAGCAGCGACTTGGCCTTGGCCAGGTCACGCCCCCGCTGCGGGATGTCCTTGGCGTAGGCGGGGTCGCCGGTGCCGAGGATGTCGTTGGCGACCGTGCCGTAGCCGGACAGCACCTGCTTGACCATGGCCTCGCGGTCCACGGCCAGCCGTAGCGCCTCGCGTACCTTCGCGTCCGCGAACGGTCCGTCGGCCGTGCGCATGACGATCGGCATCGCCATGTCGTTGGGGCGGCGCACGGTCTGGATGCCCCCGCGCTTCTCGGCCGTACGGGCCGCCACCGCGCCGACGTTGGAGGCGACGTCGATCTGTCCGGCCAGCAGGGCGTTCGCCATCGCCTGGGGGCTTTCGAAGATCTTGACCTCGATGGCGTCGAGGTGGACGTCGCCGCCGTACCAGTCGTCGTTGCGGACCAGTCGGGCATTGCCGGAGCGGAACCATTCCAGCCTGAACGGGCCGGTGCCGGGCGCTTTGCCGAGTTCCTTGTCCGCAGTGTCCTTCTTCAGGACGAACGTCGTCAGGCGGGTCAGCTGCGGCAGTTCGGCGTTGGCGTAGTCGGAGACCAGGACGACCGTGTCGTCGCCTTCGGCCTTGATGTTCTCGGGCTTGATGCCGGGCAGCCGGGAGGCGCCCGCGGGGGTGTTGCGCAGTCGCTTCAGCGACCAGACGACGTCGGCCGCGGTGACCGGCGTACCGTCGTGGAACTTCGCTCCCTTCGCGAGCGTGAAACGCCAGGTCTTCAGGTCGTCCGACGCCTGCCAACTCGCGGCGAGGCGGGGCCCGGTGTTCGGCTTGGCGCCGGGCACGGTGAGGGTGTCGTAGACCAGGGAGATGATCAGGTAGTCGCTCTCGTTGGCCTGGGTGCCGTGCGGGTCACGGGTGATGGCCGAGGCGCGGCCCAGCGCACCGACCCTGAGGGTGCCGCCGCGCCGGGGCTTCCCGCTCGCCTTCGCCGGGGAGTCGGACGAGGTCTCGTCACCACCGGCACAGGCGGCCAGGAGTGCGGCCGCACCCATTCCACCCCCGGCCCACAGCACTTGACGTCTGTTCAGGTTCACGTACGACCTCGTTCCAACTCACATGGGGCGGATTGCTTAGGCTTGCCTACCCTAAGAAGATCCTGTGCCGCAAGACGCGCGGAGCCGTTCGCCCGCCCTGCCGAAGCATCAAATCGGCGCACGGAAGCATGAGTTGACATGGAGAGTGCGACGCACCGCAATCGAAGCACGGGTGGATAGTTAGGGTTGCCTAACCTAATTACGGCTGATACGTTTCGGCAGCGATCACACAGCCGACCCACAGGCGGCCGCACAAGGTCGGCACTTTCGAGCTCGATCTCTCACCCGCACCCGCACCCGCCTCCGAAACGGATGACCGCGCCATGCCCACGGGAGCCTTACCCCTGCGCCAGCTCGACGTGCACGCCGTCGACGAGCTGACCGACATCGCCCAGAAGATCCTCGCCGAGTTCGGCAGTTCGGCCGCACGTCCCGAACTGCTCCGTCGGGTCGGGGCCTCCGCCGCCCGGTTAGGCGAAACGATCCTGTACGCCTGCCGCCCGGTCGACACGGACGACGGCCTGTTCGTCCTGCGCGGACTGCCCGTCGACGACGCCGGAATCGGCCCCACGCCCGGCAGTTGGGCCGCAGCGGGCGATCGCGCCGCCACCTGGGACGTGATCCTGCTGCTGCTCGCCACCGCCATGGGCCACCCCATCGCCTGGGAGGGCCAGCAGGAGGGCCGGTTCGTGCACAACATCGTGCCCTCGCCCGGCCACGAGGCCGAGCAGACCGGCGCCAGCAGTACCGTGCTGCTCAGCCCGCACACCGAGGACGCCTTCCACCCCGGCCGCGCCCACCTGCTGCTGCTCGCCTGCATGCGCAACCACGACGCCGTCGCCACCACCGCCGCCAGCGTCCGCAAAATCCGGCTCAGCCCGGACGACATCGCCCTGCTGTCCCGACCGGAGCTGCCGATCCTCCCCGACGACGCCTACGCCGAGGCGCGGACCTTCGCGGGAGAGCCGCCGAAGGTCCCCGTCCTGTGGGAGACCGAGGCCGGACATACCCTGCGCTACGACCCCGCCTACACCCCGCTCGACGAGGCGCCCGCCGACTACCGCGCCGCCTACGACCGTCTGACGGCCGAACTGGAGCGCGTGTCGGTCGCCGTCGCCATGGAGCCCGGCGACGTCCTGGTCGTCGACAACGACGTGGTCGTCCACGGCCGGGTGCCCTTCAAGGCCCGCTACGACGGCACCGACCGCTGGCTCAAGCGTGCCTCGGTGCGCATCCCCGGCCGCCGCAGCCGCCCCCTGACCGAGGCCGACGAACACGGGTACGGACAGGCCGCGCTCGTGGCCCTTGTCTGACTGATCGTCAATCATCCTTACAGCGAAGGGAACCACCGTGGCCCCAAGCGCCGACACCCCGGACGACGCATCCGCGGACGACAAAGCCCTGCGCATCCTGAGCACCAGCGACCTCGCGGGCATCGACATCTCCCTGACCGACGTGGTCGACGTGGTCGAGCAGGCGTACCGCACCCTGGCCGACGGCAAGTCCGCCAACCCGCGCAAGCTCACCGTCAAACCCGAGGACGGCCACTCCGTCTCGTACGCCATGCTCGGCCGCGACGGGGTCCGTGAGGTCGTCGCCGTCAAGACCTCGTACAAGCACGGCCTGGACCGCTCGCGCGACGAGCAGCACTACTACACGACCCTCACCATCTACGACGACGTCACCGGACTGCCGGTCGCGATGATGGACTGCGGCCGCATCGGCTCGCTGCGCACCCCCGCCGTCTCGGCGCTGCTGGCCCGCGAGTGCGCGGCGCCCGGCAGCCGCAGCGCTCTCGTCATCGGCACCGGAACCCAGGGCCGGCTGGCCCTGCCGTTCCTGCTCACCACACTGCCGGACCTGGACCGGCTCATGGTGTACGGCACTCACCCCGACGGTCTCACCGCGGTCCGTGAACGGCTCCAACACCATTTCCCCGGGCGTGAATTGGAGGTGGTCGACGACGTACGGGCCGCCGCGGCCGACGCCGACGTGGTGGTCGCCACCGCAGGACAGCACACGCCGGCCGCGGTGGAGGCGGCGGACCTGAAGCCGAGCGCGCTGTCGATCCTGGTCGGACACGGTATCGCCCCCTCGACTCTGCGGCAGGCGGACCGGGTCGTGGCCACCAGTGAGGCACAGATGAAGGTCACCGGCATCGACATGGCCGACGCGGACGGCAACTTCCCGCCGGTGGACGCGGAGTTCCCCGAGGTCGTGGCGGGCCGGGCCGAGGGGCGACGCTCGGCCGACGAGCGGATCTTCGCGTACAACAGCGGCCTGGTCGTCACCGACATCGCGCTCGGGCACCGCTTCGCGCAACTGGCCATCGAGCAGGGTCTGGGAACGCGAGTGCGGCTGTGGCAGTGACCGGCACCGCCGCCGCTCCCCCGCTGCCCGCACACCCGGACCCTCGCCTCGACGCGATTCTCGGCAGCGGACTGCCGCACGAGGTGTCGTACGCGCTCGGCGGCCCGTTCCATCTGCTGCTGCCCGACCGCTTCGACGCCAACGTGGCCTCCTTCAACCGGGCGTTGGAAGAGGCGGGCGTTGAGGGCCGCGTGTATTACGCGAAGAAGGCCAACAAGGCCGCCCTCTGGATGGACCGCTGCGCGCTGTCCGGCACGGGCGTGGACGTGGCCAGCACGGGCGAGTTGAGCGATGCGCTCGGACACGGGGTGCGCGGCGAGTACGTCGTGGTCACCGGGCCCGCCAAAGCCGACGGCCTGCTGCGGGTCGCCGTGCTGCAGGGCTGTCTGATCGCCGTGGACGCGCTCGACGAGTTGGATCGCGTCATCGATCAGGCGCGGGCCACGGGACGTGCGGCGCGAGTGCTGCTGCGACGGCTGCCGCCCGCACAGCGGCAGAGCCGATTCGGGCTGACGGATCGGGAGTTGGATTCCGCCCTCGCGCGGTGCGCGGAGGCGGGCGAGGCCGTCGTGATGGAGGGTTTCTCCTTCCATCTGTCCGGCTACGACACACGGTCGCGCGCCGAGTCGGCGGCCGAGTCGATCGAGCTGTGCCTCAAGGCGAGGGTGCTCGGCCTGCGAGCGGACCGGATCAGTATCGGCGGCGGGTTCGCCGTCGACTACACCGACGCCGAGCACTGGGAAGGCTTCCTGCGCGCACAACAGCCCGACCACTACCACGCGGGCAGGACCTTCGACGCGGCGGACTTCTACCCGTACCACTCCCCCGTGGCGGGCGCCGACGCCCTGCGTGCCGTCCTCGGCGCGCACGACCTCGCCGAACGACTGCGCGCGGCGGGAGTGGCGCTCCTGCTGGAACCGGGGCGGGCGTTGCTGGACCGGGCCGGATGCACGGTGTTCCGCGTGCAAGGTGTCAAGGACCGGGGCGGCTACGGCATCGTCACCGTGGACGGCAGCAGCCTGAGCCTGTCCGAGCAGTGGTTCAACAGCGAGTATCTGCCGGACCCGTTGCCTGTCTCACAAGCCGTCGACGACCGGCCGTACGCCGCGTGCGTCGGCGGCGCCACCTGCCTGGAGTCCGACATGCTCACCTGGCGGAAGGTGCTCCTGCCGGCCCGCCCGACCGTCGGTGACCTGCTGGTCTACCCCAACACCGCCGGATACCAGATGGACTCCAACGAGTCCCCTTTCCACGAGCTTCCGCTCCCCCCGAAGGTCGTCCTCGACACCGACGGTGGTGGCCTTACCCGCTGGCGGCTCGACCGCCATCCGCTCGCCTGACTCTCCCCGAAGCCCAGACTTCTCCCCTCACTTGGAGTCATCCGATGGACAAGACGCTGTCGCGTCCTGCCGTGGTCAGTCGTGTTTCCGACCTCATCGGCCACACCCCGCTGTTCGAGCTGTGCCGCACCGAGACCGGCAGCCGACTGCTGCTGAAACTGGAGCAGTTCAACCCCACCGGCACCGCGAAGATCCGTATGGCCCGCCAGATGGTCCTCGAAGCCGAGGAGCGGGGCGCGTTGCGCCCCGGCGGCCGCATCATCGAGTCGACCTCGGGCAACACCGGGCTGGGCCTCGCCGTCATCGCCGCGGAACGCGGCTACACCTTCACCGCGGTCGTCGACCACCACGCCTGCTCCGACAAACTGCGAGGCATGAAAGCGCTGGGCGCCGAACTCGTCTATGTCGCGGAGGACGGTGACGAGGAGCTGGCCACCGCCGCCCGCGAGGACTTCGCCGAGAAGATGGCGGACGAGGACGACAACGCCTACTTCACCGAGCAGCACAACAACCCCGCCAACGCGGTCGGTTACTACCCGGTCGGCCGCGAACTCGACGCCGCCCTGGACGGACGTGTCGACGTCCTGGTCGGTGCCGTCGGCACCGGCGGCGGACTGTGCGGGACCGGCCGCGAGCTGCGCAAGACCGTGCCGGGCGTGCGGATCGTGGGCGTCGAGCCGAAAGGGTCCATCGCCTTCGGTGGTCCCGCCCACGACTACTACCAGTCCGGCACCGGCACCCCCGAGGGCGCCACGATCGGCCTTCTCGTCGACTTCGACCTGATCGACGAGGGCGTGAAGGTCGGTGACGTGGAGGCGTTCGCCACCGCCCGGGTCGTCGCCCGCCGCACCGGGCTCCTCATCGGCGGCTCCGCGGGCGGTGTGGTGTACGAGGCGCTGATCCGCATGCCCTCCCTCGCGCCGAGCACGACTATGGTCGCGCTGATCAACGACGGAGGCGAGAAATACATGGACACCGTCTTCAACGACGACTGGATGAACGCCCGCCACCTCATCGACCCGGCCGTCGAACGCGAGATCGACGAGCTGCTGACCAAACTCCGCGAGAACTGACACCGATGCCGACACCGCTCACCACCCTGCTCCGGGACGGCCGCGCCCTGGCGACCCTGGCCGTACCACTCGCCCTGACCCAGCTCGCCCAGGTCGCCCTCACCACCACCGACACGGTGATGATGGGCCTGACGGGAGCCGAGGCGCTGGCCGGCGGCGGCCTGGCGCTGGTCATCTTCAACCAGCTGCGGACCATGGGCGTCGGCCTGGTCACCGCGGTCGGCAACCAGGTGTCGGCGACCTCAGCCCGCGCCGACGAGGACGACGAGCTCACCGACGCGGCGTCCGAGGAGGTCCGGGACGTCGTGCGCGCCGCGCTGGCGCTGGCCACCCTGGCCGGCGTCGTCGGCGCGCTCGTCATCCTGCTGGTGGGCCGGGCCGTCGCCCATCTCGGCCAGGACCCCGAGGTCGTGGACACGGCCTGGCCGGTGCTGCTCGCCCTCGCCCCCGGCCTGATCCCCTGCCTGTGGTTCCAGGCCATCCGCCAGTTCACCGTCGGCATGCGCCGCCCGCAGGCCCTGCTGCGCATCACCCTCGCCTCCGTCGCCGTCAACGCGGCCCTCAACTGGGCGTTCGTCGAAGGCACCTGGGGCGTTCCCGAGCTGGGTCTGCCCGGCATCGGCGTCTCCACATCCCTGGTGTACGCGCTGACCTGCGTGGCCCTTTACGCGTCCGCCCGCCGCGATCCCCGCCTCGCCCCGCTGCTGGACATCCGGATATGGAGGGCCCGCCCCGCGACCCTGCGCCGGCTGACCGGCCTGGGCGTACCCATCGCCGCCACCTACGGCTCCGAGGCCGGCTTCTTCTCCGTCGTCGCCCTGCTGATCGGAACCTTCGGCAGCGCCGCACTGGCCGCGCACACCGCCGTCAACCAGCTCATCTACATCGTCTTCCAGATCGCGGTCGGGCTGTCCCACGCCGCGTCCCTCAACGTCAGCCGCGAACTCGCCCTGGACCGGACCTCGGCGGCCCGGCGCATCAAGAACACGGCGCTGGCCTGCGCGGCGGCCGTGATGACCGTGGTCGGCATCGTCTACCTCACCGTCCCCCGCCTGGTGCTGCGCCCCTTCCTCGACCCGTCGGCCGCCGACGGGCACAGCGCGACGGACATCGCCACCAACCTCCTTTTGGTCGCGGCCGTCCTGCAGTTCTTCGACTGCGCGCAGAACATCGGCGTCGGCCTGCTGCGCGGCCTGGACGACACCAAGAGCGGCTTCCGGATCACCCTCGTCGGCTACTGGCTGATCGGCCTGCCCGCCGCCTGGCTGTTCGGTCACCTCGCCGGTCTGGAGACGGTCGGCGTCTGGCTCGGCCTCCTCACCGGCCTCGCCGCCACCGCCCTGCTCCTGCTGCGGCGCTACCACCAGGCCCTGACCCTGCGGGCACCCGGACAGCCGGCCGTCGCCTGAAGCCGCGCCGCCGGATGGTCCCTCGTCCCTTGCCGCGGCGGTCCGAGCGTCGGGCCTGCCGTGGCGTCGCCGACGTCAGCCGGCGAAGGCTTCGATGAGCGTCCAGAGAGCGAGGCCCGCCATGCATAGTGCTCCCATCCGCTGCACCGTCTTGAGCGGAACGCGCTGGGCGATGAACCGGCCCACCAACAAGGCCAGAGCGGACACGGACATCAGTGCGGCGGCGGAGCCGATCGCGGTGGGAAGCCAGCCATGGGTGGCGGCGAGGTTGGCCGTGGTGATCTGGGTGAGGTCGCCCCACTCGCTGATGAAGACGGCCATGAAGGCGGTGGTGTAGACGGGCCAGAAGCCGGTGACCGTCTTGGCCGCCGTGTCGTCTTCGTCGTCGTGTCCGCCGCGCAGCAGTACGAAGGCACCGAAGGCGAACAGGGCGGCGGAGACAAGTTTGACGGCCATGGGCGGCAGCAGGCCGAGCAGGCTTCCGGCGCCCACCGCGATGGAGACATGCACGAGGAACGCGGTGGAGGTGCCGAACCACACGTACAGGGGCCGCATGCGCGTGCCCATGGCCAGCGAGGCGAACATGGTCTTGTCGGGGAGTTCGGCGAGGAAGATCAGCCCGAAGGCGGTGATGATCGCCAGGGGGTCGAGGGGCATTCCGCGAGGGTGCTTTCTGCTGGGGCCGGGCCGCGGGCCCGTGCGGCGCCTGGCGGGCGACGGGGAGAACCCGTTTTGCCCAGCATGGCGGAACAGCCCGCAACGGCGACCGCCCTGCTCGCACAAATGCAGGAGCGGTCGGCCGTGGAATGTTTGTGTGTTCAGGCATGCGGTGAGGGCCTGCCTCCGCGCCGGAACATGCGTGGCCTTCCGTATTCGTCGGTCGGAGGCCGGGTGTCCAGGTAGTACCACTCGGCCGTCGGCCCGGGCTCCGGCGAAGGGGCGGTCGCACCGTACGGGTGCGATGGCGGCGCGGCCATCTCCGCGATGGGCTGCGCCACGGGCCGCGCGTCTTGTGCGTGAGGCGATGCCGGTGCAGCACCCGAGGTGTCAGCAGGCCCGGTGGTGAGCCGGTCCGCGGCATCGGTCTGTCGGTCGGTGCGACCGTGTTCCGACTTCGCCGTCTCGGTGACAGATGCCGGAGCGCCGGGCATGAACACCTCCACACGCCTGCCCGATGTCCGTTGCTGTGCGACGAACTCCTCGATCTGGTTGCGGCAGGCATGGTCGAGGTGAGTGACGCCGGTCAGGTCGAGGCGGATGCGGGGCTTGTCCGAGGCGGCTGCCGCCTCCAGGGCGTCGATGAGCTTGGGAAGACGCAGAAACGTGGCGTTTCCGCCCATGACGATCTTGGCCGTGTCATGAGCCGAGTGCTGCTCGACGACAGTCTGCGACATGCGCAGGGCAGCCAGCACGACTCCGGCGGCGAGCCCGAACAGCACGCCTTCGAGCAGGGCCGTGGCGACGATGACAAGGGTGGTCAGCGTCATGACGGTGAACTCACCGCGGTCCTGGCGCCACATCTTCGGGAACTCGGCCGGTGCGAACAGCTTCCATCCGCTGTGGACCAGCACGCCGGCGAGCACGGAGATCGGGATCAGGGCGAGCACCTGGGGCAGCAGGACGGCGAAGGCGAGCAGCCACAGGCCATGCAGGGTGCGGGAGGCCCGTGTCTTGGCGCCGGACTGGACGTTGGCGGAGCTGCGGGCGACGACGGCGGTCACGGGCAGCGCGCCCAGGATCCCGCACAATGTGTTGCCCGCCCCCTGGGCGATGAGCTCGCTGTTGTAGCGGGTGCGCGGCCCGCTGTGCATTCGGTCCACGGCGGCGGCCGTGAACAGGCTCTCCGCCGAGGCGATGACGGTGAAGGTCAGGATCGCACCGAGGATGGCCGGGTCGGCGAGTTGACCCAGTTGCTGCGCGCCGGGGACGTGGACGGAATCGAGCAGGTTGCCGACTTGGAGGGTCTTCACCTCGACGCCGGGGAGTGACGCGACCGCCATGCCCGCGGCCACGGCGACCAACGCGGCGGGGATCTTCTTCAGCGGTGCGGGCACGAGCTTCCACTGGAAGCTGAGAACGATGGTGAGGATGCCGAGCCCGGCGGCTGTCGCCGCCTGCGGGTCGGCCGCGGTTCGGGCGATCAGGGCGGGGATACCCGCCATGTTCTCCAGCGGGCTGCCGGGTGCCTTGGAGTCGGCAAGGGGGTAGGCCTGGCTTCTGGCGAGCCCCCGACGCCCCCAAAGGCGGCACCGGCCTTGGCCTCGCCCTCGTCCAACGCCTCGCTCACGCCGGAGGAGGCGATGTCGCCCTGCGCCCCGTACCCACCGGAGGGCTCGACGCCGTGATCAGCCTGCCCTGCGCAAACTCCGGTTCCATTCGCCCCAACCCCATCCACGCCTTTACCCACCCGGGCACACGCAGTCGGCAACCCGCCGCACGGATGTGACGATGCCTGCCTCAGCACTCACGTCCAGCTGTTGCGGGTCATGACGTTGTCGGCGGTGCCGTGGGCAGCGACTTGGTTGGGTAACTACGCAGTACGAGCGAGGTGGTGACCGGTCCGTAGCGGGCGAGGGAGTCCACGACCTGCTCAAGGCGTTCGGCATGGGGGCAGTGCACGTCGAACAGCAGGCAGTCCTCGCCGGTCACGCGGAGGGTCGAGACGACCTCGGGAGTCTGGGCGGCGAGGGTGAGTGCTTGGGACAGCTGCGCGTGGCTGGTGCGCAGCCGGATGACGGCGTGGATGTTCAGTCCCACCATGGTCGGGGCGACGACCGCGCGGTAGCCGGTGATGATTCCGGTCTTCTCCAGACGTTGGATACGGGCACCGGCTGCTGGTTGGGACAGCCCGACTCGGCGTCCGACCTCGGCTCCGGTGAGCCTGCCGTCCGTCTGGAGAAGCTCCAGGATGGCGCGGTCGATCTTGTCGAGTGATTCCATCGTTGTCGCATCCACTTTCTTAGGAATCAGTTGCTGAGCCCGGTCATCACCGCCGGTCCATCGACAATCGCCGCAGAAGGTGCCCACAGCGCGTGGGAGCCACGATTGGAAGGGCGGTGCGCGATGGCCGCGTACGTCATCATCCCAGGGATCGACGGTTCGGATGAGAGGCACTGGCAGAGCTTGTGGGAGAACCAGTGGGGAGCCTCAGCGGTCCGGATCGCACCGTCCTCGTGGAACATGCCGGACCTACGGGACTGGGTTGCCGCAGTCCAGGCCGCCTACGAGATCGCTTGCGAGCGCGACGACCAGGTGACGTTGGTGGCTCACAGCCTCGGCTGCTGGGCAGCCGCTCAGTGGCTGGCCCGGACGCGGCCCGACGGGGTTACGGCATTCCTGGTCGCGCCACCCGATCCCCAGGGACCGGCGTTCCCACGTGAGGCCGCGTCAACGTTCCTTGAGCTGTCCGCTCACCCTCTGCCATGCCGAAGTCTGATGGTCTCCAGCGACGACGACCCCTACTGCGACCCCACGACCGCGGCCTCGTTCGCGCACGGGTGGCAGGCGCAACCGCATCTCATCAGAGGCCACGGACACATCAACTCCGACAGCCGTCTCGGCGGCTGGCAGGTCGGCCGGGAACTCCTTCGCACACTCGCCCACCGATAGGATGCACCGATCCGATGCCGAGCACACCGTCGTGCCGCGCCTTCCGGCACGTACCAGCGTGGAAGGGCCAGTTGCCTATGGACATGAGCACACCCCCGGACGGACTGCCTGTCTATCGAGTCCTGACCGGCCCAGACGACGAGACATTCTGCCGACGTGTCAGCGAGGCGATCGGCCTCGGCTACGAACTGCACCAGGGCCCCGCCATCACTTTCAACGGTGACAACGTCATCGTCGCCCAGGCACTGGTGTGGCCGCCGACACGGCAGTAGCGGCCTTTCCTATGGCGGTGGGCTGGTGAGGACACCTACCTGGCGGTCAACCCACGACGGATCAGGATGCCGCGGCCAGGAACCCAAGGGCCGTCGCGACGTTGGACGACACGTCGACCACCGCGTCCAGCACCAACCGGTGATCGGCCCACGGGGCGAACTCCGACCGCAACTGCTCCACCGCCTCCCACGTCGGCTCCACGAAGCCCTCGATCCCAGGGGATCGGCCCTCCAACCGCCGGCGATGCACCACTGGATCCGAACACACCACCTCGATGAACGCCACCCGCACGCCATGACGATCCGCCAGCGACCGCCACTGCTCCCGCGCCACCTCCACGGCGTTGACCGCATCAACGACACAGATTGCCCCAGAGCCAGCACACCGCCGGCCACGGCTTCAGCCACGACATACGCCGCCAGGCCAGTGGGCTGGCTACGGGCCACCCCCGCACGCCACATCGCCGCTTCGAGGATCGACGGACACGACCGGAGCGGCCAGCTTCCGTCCCAAGACCTCAGCGACCGCACTCTTCATCGGGAACGGTTGAGCACACGGGAACCGGGGGTGGCCACCTACCGGAGGCGCTGGACGTCATCGCTGGCTGCTGACGGTGCGTCGGGCGCGACCACCAGGGCCTCCTGTCGCTCGGTTCGCATCGCGATCCCGAGCTGACAGGAGGCCCATGGTGAAGCCGACGCCAGTGGGGCGGCAGCCGGTCAGTTGACGCGGACGATCTTCCAGAGCTGGTCGTCGACGGTCAGGTCGTTCCACTGGACGACGGGGGCGCCGTTGCTGGTGGAGGACTGGGCGACGCCGGTGTTGAGGCCGCTGTTGACGTTCTCGAGTTTGTAGTAGCGGTTGCCCGCGTCGGTGAGGGTCCACTTCTGCGAGTCGGCGGTGGAGGGCGTGTTCTGGACGATGGCGGCTCCCGGGGTGGTGGTGGAGCCGCTGCGGATGTCCAGGTTGAGCTTGCTGTTGACGCTCTTGACGGTCCAGGCTCCGCCGCCCGCGGACTGGAAGGTGAACAGCTGGCAGGTGCAGGCGGAGTTCTGCCACTGGTCGGCGGCTGTGCCGGTGGTGGTGGAAGCGTTGGGGATGTCCAGGTGCTTGCCGCTGTTCTTGTTGAGGAGGATGTACTGTCCGGTGCCCAGCGGGGGCAGGGCGGTCTGGGCGAGGTTCCAGCGCTGGCAGGCGCAGCCGGTGCCGCTCCACTGACCGGCGGAGGCGCCGGTGGCGGTGGAAGCGCTGGGGATCTCAAGGTACTTGCCGGTGAGGCGGTTGGTGAGCGTGTAGCCGCCGACGGGGTGCGGGGCGACGGCCCATTCGTGGTCCAGGGTGTTGTTGTCGTCCCACTGAAGGACCTTGGCACCGTTGGCGGTGGACTGGTTCTCCACACCGAGGACCTTCTTCGCCGCACGCCACCACACCTGGCGGGACGTCGTCCTGCTCGGGGTGGTGACGGGCGAGCTCTTCCCCATCCTGCCCGGGGAGGCGGCCGGCCTGTCCGGCGAAGTGCCTCCGGGCGCTATTGCCGGCACGCCGATCACCGAACCGTCATGGTCCAGCCCGGAGGAGACGCCGTCGCAGTACAAAGGCGCGTCGTCAAAACTCGTCGATCAGCTCGGTCGCCCGGACCACTGCGGCAAGCGCCTCGACGCGGCCCGTGTGCTGGTGCACGTCGAGGCAGGTGTCGGCGAGCTTGATGACGTGTTCGTCCTGGTGACGGACGGCAAGGGCGAACACCTCGTCCGCCGATTCGGGGGCGGAGGGAAGGCTGTGTCGAGGTGCGGGTGTGGCTGGGGCGTAGGCCGCAGTCACGGCCGCGCTGGCCGCCCAGGCCGCGTGCAGGCTCATGACCCATTGGGTGCTGGGGAGTGCGGGCAGGGTGCGCAGGACGGCCATGGGCGCGGTCACGGCGTGAACCAGCATGACGGGCGAGCCATGTGCGTTCGGGAGGTAGTGCACGCCGGCGGCAGTCGTCAGATCGGCCAGCAGCTTCCGGGCCTGCTCGGCGTCCGTGGCGGGTCTCAGCGCGGCCAGCGCGGTTGGCCAGCTTGTCAGGCCGGTGAGCTGGTCGAGCCGGTGGTTGATGCCCGCGGTCTGGTCGGGCACGCGCGGAACGCCGGCGAGTGCGGACGCCGGGTCGGCGGTGCCGGAGGGGGGAGCGAGCGGGACGGGCTGCCAGCGGGCCGCCCAGTAGCCGAGGGCTTGGCCGAGCTCGGTCAAGCGTGGCCCGTCCTCGTAATCCAGCAGGGCGTGGACCGCGTGGCCGGTACGGATCACCCCGTGTGTGGCGCCGGCCGCGATGCCGGGCAGAAGCCGTGGCCACCACGTTTCCAGCACCGCACGCCAGGGCTGTTCGATCACCTCGCGTTCGAAGAACACGAGCCAGTCACCGAGACGATGAGGGTCACCGAGCGCCGTACGCCATCCGTCGGCGGTGATGGGCGAGGTACCGCGTGGCCGTTCGTCCAGCCGACGCATGTAGCGGTCCAACCAGCGGTGGACCTGTCGCGCGTGCCCGCGTCTGACCATGGATTCCACTGCCATGGGACCGTGATTGGTCAACCAGCCTTCGAACTCCGGTCCCGTCCGATGCAGCCTTTCGTAAGCCTCGTCGAGCGTGCTGTTCGTGTCCATGCAACTGACGCTAACCGCTCGCTGATTTGCCACCATCGGGCCAGGGTATGAGATACGCCCCTCCACCGGGCTTAGGACCTGCGGCCTCGAATTTCTCGGCCCGGGTGAACATGCCGTCTCGTAGCGGTGCGTGAGCGTCGAGGCCTTCAGGGTCGGCGGTGATCGCGAGACCAAGTGCGGCGCCGTCGAGCAGGGCCGTGCCGGCTCAGGTGGGCGGCGTCGCCGGAGGGGGCGGGCGACGAACGGGTGTTGACCCTGCACTCCCCGGCGGGTGGCGGCGATCCCGTCGCCTCAGCTTGCCAGCGGCGATCCCACGCGGTGAGCCGTGCCCTCGGCGTCCACGTAGGAGGGCGTGTCCGCCGGCTCCAGGAAGCGACCCTCGACACCGGAGGTCTTCCACTCGGCATAGACGGCGTCAGCGTCGCTCACGTAGAGGTAGATGACGGCGCCGGTGCGAAGAGGATCGTGCTCGGCCCACTCGCTGAGGTGAACCGATACCGAGCCCCGCTCGACGAAGCCATAACGCTGCGGACCCTCGTAGGCGTGCGCCGTGAAGCCCGGACGACGGTATCGGTCCAGAGCGGCGTCGAGGTTGCGGACGGGGACAACGGGCGCGACGCTCGTGAAGGCGACCTCCGACATGTGGTCAGTCTTGCACGCACGCGAACCCCAGCACAGCGGCAAGTCATGCATCCCGGAGATCATCTACGGGACCCCTTCCCGGGCGGCCCCCGGCGGCCCCCGGGCCCGCCGTGGGCCGCTCTGCTACTGCGGGTCGCGAAATGCTGTGGCCCGCGCCACCACGCGCGGCCAGAATGGCCGGATGCGCCGCATCGTGGTCATTGACGCCCCGTCCAACCTCGGCCTCCGGCCGCCCAGCGAAGGCACCGTGCCCGGGTGCTACAAGCTGGCGGGCGCGCTGCGTGAGCAGCGGCTGGTGCAGCGGCTCGGGGCCTTCGAGGGCGGAGTTGTGGTGCCGCCCCGCTACGACCGCGGTGGCTGGCGGGAGGGCGACGGCGTGTTCAACGCCGAGGCGATCGCCACGTACACCCGCAAGCTCGCCGATCGCATCGAACACCACGTCCGGGCGGGGGACTTCCCGGTCGTCCTGGGCGGGGACTGTTCCATCCAGCTCGGTGCCTCACTCGCCCTGCGCCGCATCGGGCGGTACGGACTCGCCGCCATCGACGGATCCGCCGACTTCCGGCACCCCGGGAACTCCGACCGCATCGGTGCCGCAGGCGGTGAAGAGCTGGCCATCGCGACCGGCCGCGGCCAGGCGGACCTGACGGACCTCGAAGGGCTGAAGCCGTACATCAGGGACGAGGACGTACGGCTCTTCGGCATCCGGGACTACGACGAAGATCGGGCCGAGCTCGCCGAGTTGAAGATCGCGAACGCGACGGTGGGAGCGATCCGGGAGCGGGGCGCCGAAGAGCTGGCGGGCGCGGTTCTGCAGACCCTTGAAGCGCCCGTGACCGACGGGTTCTGGGTCCATCTGGACGCTGACGTGCTGGACCCGTCCGTCATGCCCGCCGTCGACAGTCCCGACCCCGGCGGGCTCCTGCCCGACGAACTCACCCCGCTGCTACGGACCTTGGTGCGGTCGGAACGCTGCGCAGGCTTGAACCTGACCATCTACGACCCCGATCTCGACCCCGACGGCTCCTGCGCGGCTCTCCTCGCCGACCTCCTCCAGACGGCCTTCACTCACCCCTGAAATGCGGTCGGTACGGCGGCGTCGAACGTGGGCCGGTCGATGACGATCTCCAGGTCCACGCTCTCGCCACTGCCGTGACTGCTGATCTGGCCGTCGACCACGTCCGGGACCCGGACTGCCGAGGAACCGGTCCACACCGGACCGGTGACGGCCCCCTGCTGGGGATATCCCCATCCCGAACCTGGGGTGCGCCCGATCGTCTCCGCCCGGGGGCGGACCTAGCGTTTGGCCATGACTTCGACTTCGCGCACGCGCCTCGCCGTGGTACTGGCCACCGCCATGCTGCTCGCCGCCGAGGCGACCACCGCCGTAGCCCGGCCCGCGGATTCCTCCGCCGAAGACCGGCTGCGCCGGGACACCGAGGCGATCCACGCCCTCGGTGTCAGCGGCGTGCAGGCCCGCGCGGTCGCACCTGACGGCCGGCATTCGGTCGCCACCAGCGGCACGGCCGACCTGCGCACCGGCCGCCCGGTCTCTTCCGACGGCTACTTCCGTATGGCCAGCACGGCCAAGACGCTGGTCGCCACCGTTGTCCTCCAACTGGAGGCCGAGGCCAAGCTGTCCCTGGACGACACCGTCGACCACTGGCTGCCCGGAGTGGTGCGGGGCAACGGCAACGACGGCAGCCGGATCACCATCCGCCGGCTGCTCCAGCACACCAGCGGCATCCGCAACGTCCTGCCCGGATACACCACGGCGGAGGAGTACTACCAGCAGCGCCACGACGTCTACAGCCCCGAGCAGTTGGTGGCCGGCGCCATGGCCCACGCACCGGACTTCCCGCCCGGCGAGGGCTGGGCGTACTCCAACCCCGGCTACGTCCTGCTGGGCATGATCATCCAGCGGGCCACCGGTCACCCCGCCCACCAGGAGATCGAGGACCGCGTCCTGCGCCCGCTCGGCCTCGACCAGACCCGGTGGACCGGCACCTCCTCCGCCCTGCCCCGGCCGCACGCCGAGGCCTACCAGCTCTTCGGCCCCGGCTCCCTGGTCGACGTCACCGATCAGGTGGCGGTGGACCACGAGACCGCGTTCGCCACGACCACACGAGATGAGAACCGCCTCCTCCGCGCGCTGCTCGCGGGCCGCCTGCTGCCGCCGCGGCAGCTCGCCGAGATGAAGCAGACCGTCCCCGTGAGCGCGGACGTCCAGCAGATGTGGCCCGGCGGCCGATACGGGCTCGGCCTGGTCGAACGCCCCCTGACCTGCGGGGGAACCTACTGGAGCCACGAGGGCGGGGACGGCGGCTACATCACCCTCAACGGCGTCACCGACGACGGCCGTCGGAGCGCCGTGGTCTCCATGTCCGAGGCACGCGGCGACACCTTGGAGCACATACTGGCCCAAGAGAACGCGGCCAGCACCCTGATCGACAACGCGCTGTGCGCCGGGGGCCGCGGCGGTCGGGGCGATGAGGTCGACGGTGTGGCCTCTGGGCTGACCGCGTCGGGGTGAACACCGTGCCGGGGTCTTCGGGGACGGAGAGCGCCAAGAGGCCCGTAGCCGTGCCGGGCACGCCCCCATCCCCGTGGTCCTCCCCAACGGCAGCCACCTTCGCGCCGCAGGTATGGCCGGAACACGTCGCACAGCGCTGATGCGACCGAGCTAACATCTCATTGTTCTAGTCCTAAGCGAACAATCCTCACCGAGGAGGCGGAATGGATCGCCGCCCTGACCGGACTTCCCGCGGCCGGCGGCCGGGCCCGCCGCAGTGGTTCGCCGGACTCCCCTGCCTGGTGGCCGCACTGCTGGTGGCTGTGGTGTTCGCCGTGTCGTGGCCCGACCTGCCGGATCCCATGGCCGTGCACTTCGACGAGAGGGGAGACGTCAACGGCTCCGCGTCCCCGGTGGAGATGCTGCTGATCTCCCAGCTGACCCTGCTCACCCTCGGCGTGGGACTGTCCCGGAGCGCGGTACGGGGCTCGCTCTCCCTGCGGGCGCTCTGTGCCACTTCTGCGGCTGCTGCCGTCTCCCTGGGATACCTCTTCACGGTGACGGTGCTGGCCAACGCCGACGCCGGCACCGCCGGCGAGGCGCGGATGCCGTTGTGGCACTTGGCCGTTGCCGCGGGACTGGCCGCGGCCGCCGCGGGCGGGGCGCGCGTGCTCATGCCCCGGAATCGCCCCGTCGGCACAGATCGGCCGACGACCTCTGGATCCGTGGGCCTGCGGCAGGGTGAGAAGGCCGTATGGGTGCGTAGTGTCGGCCCGCGATGGATGATGGCCGCCGGGGTGGTGGGCGCGGTCCTCGCCGTGATGGCGGGTGTCCTCGGATGGGTCCCCGGATTCTGGCTGTGGCCGGTGGGGCTGTTGTTCGCGGGGATGGCAGGCGCCCGGGTGAGCGTTCACGGCGGCGGGCTGACCATCCGGCCGCCACTGTTCGGCGTCCCCCGGATCCACATCCCGCTTCAGCGCATCGAGAGGGCGTGGGCCGCGGAGGTTCGGCCGTTGGCGGATCTGGGAGGCTGGGGGTACCGGATCGCCAAGGGCAGGCGCGGGCTTGCACTGCGGTCCGGGCAGGCGGTGTGGCTGGAGTTGGACGACGGCGGGCAGTTCGTCGTGGCCGTGGACGACGCCGCGACGGCGGCCGGCCTGCTGAGCGACCTGCTGGCCGAGAACGCTCGACGGGACCGCTGAGATGCTGATCCGCATCGACACCGGCTCCGCTGTCCCGCTGGCGGAACAGGTCGCCGCCGCCGTACGACGGGCGCTGGCCGAGGGCGCCCTGCACCCCGGCGACCGGCTGCCTGCCGCTCGGGAGGTGGCGCGGCTTCTTGAGGTCAACGTTCACACCGTCCTGCGCGGTTATCAGCAGCTGCGCGATGAGGGGCTGATCGACCTCCGGCGCGGCCGGGGTGCCGTGGTGATCGCTGTTCCGGCACAGGCACGACTGCGTGAAGCCGCGTTTCAGCTGGTGGAGGCGGCTCGTGAGGCCGGGTTCTCGGAGTCCAGGGCCGTCGCCCTGCTGCGCGCCTGCTGGACGGAGGATTCGTGACCAGTACTCGGCTCGCGCATGCGCAACTCCCCGCCCAGCGGCAGGCACAGCAGCAACAGGCCCGCCCACATCGCCAGCGCGAAGCTCCACAGGCCCATCATCACCGCGATGCACAGATGGAAACCCATACCGGCCGCGAGCAGCGCGTAACGCACCCGCTGCCGTACCAGTAGCGCGGCTGCCAGGGAGATCTCGATGAACAGCGGAGTCCATGTCAGCACGGCGACGCCGACGGGGTTGGCGAGCACCGGGCCGACCAGCGGGTGCAGCCATCCGGATGCTCCGAAGGCCAGGCTGTTCCCCCAGTACCACATGCCGGTGCCGTCCCCCCACTCCGCATGCGGCAGCTTCGACACGCACGCTTGGAAGTACACGACCGACATCTGCAGCCGCACCACGACCAGGGCACTGTCACCGGCCAGTAGCAGCCAACGCGGTTGCACGGCGGTGGAGTCGGCGGCGCTCCAGTGCCATCGCCGGCCGTCGCCGAGAGCGGGCAGTATCAGCAGAAGGGTCAGTACGGTGGTCATCTGGTCGCCGCCGTCACCGATCGCGATGCCGGTGAAGACGCTGAAGCTGATGTACGCGTGGGGAAGCGCGGTCAGCCGCGGTCGCCAACCGCTGGCCACGACAAGCAGGACCGCCACGCAGGCCCACCGCATTGCGTCCAGTTCGTCGCCGGGGACGAGGCAGAAGGCCCCGCCGGCCTCGACACCGCGGCAGGGGGGGTGGTCGCCCTGGAAGGCCACCGGGCGGAACAGTGTCGCGGAGTCGCTGAAGGCCAGGGTGAGGAGGGTCCCGAGCGCGAGAAGAGTGCGGGCGAGGCCGTAGACGTTCGTCCAGGGAGAGGGAGCGCGCACCGGTGTGTGACTCAACATGTGACGTCCAGGACGGTGAGACGGTCGGCGGTGTGGGTGGCGTGCATGATGTCGCGCCAGGCGAAGGGCACCGGCTTCTGCTCCACGAGCGCCACCCGGCCACACAGGGTTGGCTCGGGAACGCGGTTGGCGACCGTGCCCGCCCCCTTCGCCCGGCCCAGGCACGCCGCCAGGTCGAGGTCGCATTTCGTCCAGCGCAGCCCATGAGCCTCCGCGAGCAGCAGCGCCATCTCAATGCCCTGGGAGCGCGAGCGGCGGTCCAGGCCGAAGGCGTTGTGCGGGGCACCGTGCGGGGCCAACAGCCGGTCCTGCCAGGCACCGTCACGCAGAACGTAGGGCTGTAGTTCGCTCTCGCGGGGCGACTTGGTGAAGAAGCTCCAGCCCTGAGGTGCCAGTCGGCTGACTGTGGTCGCCACGGAGTCCTGCCCAGGGAAGGTGAGGGTGTTGCCGGGCAGATGAATCTGAATCACGTAGAGCGCGGGCACCAACCAGGCTACGGCGGTCAGCACCACCCAGCGCCGGGAGAAGCCGACGAGGGAACGCGGCCGCTCCACCGTCAGCGGTAGTCGGTCTTGCCAGTCCTTGCGCCTCGGCATACCCCATTCGTCCTTCCGGTCCGCCCGGGGGTGGGCGTGGAGCGCGGCAGGCGACGGACAGCCGCCTGCCGCGCGGGGGTGGGTCAGTCAGATCACGCGGAGCTGCTTGGTGAACGCGGCGATCTGCTCATCGCTCTTCTCCGGAGCGAGGGAGCCGGCGGGCGCTGACCACCAGAGGGCAAGTTCGAGCACCACGTTGACTTGGGAGGCCACGTTGATGCCCCCCACGACGTTGACGAACGCCACGACGTTGACGGTGACCGCGCACTTGCCGCTGCCCGTGCCGTCTTCCGACTGCACCTTGACGATCTTCTCGATCTGGGCCGTACCGGTGTCGACGGCGTCCTTGACCTTGAACGGATTGCCGCTGCGGACGTTCGCCGAGAACTTGGCGAAGAACTCCGGCGAGGCCTTGTCGATCGCGGCCGTCAGCTTCGCGATCGCCTTACGTGCCTCGGGGGTGCCGTTCTTCTTCAGCTGACCGTTGCGATCCCCGATGAAAGCGTCACTCTTCAGCAGCTTCTCGCCGACCCCTCCCTGGCCGAAGTACAGGCCGGCGAACAGCGCCTTGCCGTCTGCGCGAGCATCGGCCACGTGCACCGGAGCCGATGCCTTCACCGCCGACCCTGCGGGCGCGTCAACCGCGTGGGCTGCCGTGAAAGCACCGCCGACCAGGAGTGACCCTGCGGCCACGGAAACTAAAATGGCTCTCTTCACGTTCATACCTTTCTCGTCGCATATCTGTCTGTTGTTCAGCTCGGCCTCCGCCATCGACTCCGGCGGTCCGACCGAGACAGCTGCGGTGCCCGTGGCGGCGCCGAGAAACAGGGGAAGACAGGCACAGCGACCCCAGCGGTCACCGAGGCCTCACAAGTTGTCACAGGTAAGCCATATGCACATGCTCGGGAATCGGCCCCACCGCTTGCCGGGGATGAATGCGGATATCAATGCGCGAGTCGTCGCATCCAATGGGTGGAGTTTTCCGTTCCGTTGTCGCCTCTTGAATGCCGAACTGACTGGAACTATTCGATCTGCGGTGAGTCCTGGGCGGGTAGCCAACTGTCCATACATTTTCGGACAGGTTCGAACCCAGCCCGGCGGCTGGCCAGATAGCGCTTACCCTCGCCCTCCTGCGTACTTGACGAAGAAGTGCCTGATGACAAGTTGTCCTATCTTGCCGGTCAGTCAGCACCCACAAATGACGCGCTTTACAGGGTGCGGGCGCCAGGAGTCGCCGAGCGCTCAGCGCAGCACGGCCGACAGCAGGTCCGTGCCCAGTGTGGTCATCGCGGGCAGGTTGAGGGCGTAGTGGACGTAGCGACCGTGCCGCTTGGCTGTCAGCAGGTCGGCGCGACGCAGGACGGCGAGGTGGCGGGAGACCTCCGGGGGTGTCAGCTCCCAGGCGTGGGCCAGCTCGCCGGTGGTGTGCGGGCCGCGAGCCAGGGTGCGCAGGAGGCGCAGCCGTACCGGATGGGCGAGCGCCTCCAGTCGTAGCCCGACCGTCTCCAGGGACACCGGCTCCGGCGGGTTCGGCCCGGCCACGGGGTACTGCACCACCGGCTGCCACCCGGGCGCGTGGACCACCACCAGGTGCGGGCGGCCGTAGACGCTGGGGATGAAGGTGACCCCGGTGCTGTGGGCGGCGGTCGCTTTGTCCTGCAGCTTGTCCACGACGATGCAGTCACCGTCCGGTGCCAGTGCTATGGCGCCGGAGACGGACGCGAGTGCCGCGCCGATGCCCTGGCGCGCCAGCAGGTCGGTCTTCAGGCGCAGGTCCGCGGCGAGCCGCGCGGCGACACCGGTCCAGGCGGTGTCGAAGAAGGCCTCGGCGCACTGTTCGAGTGTGTGGCGCACCCGCGCCCGCACGGTGGCCGGGTCCGCGAGCAGCCGTTCCGTGAAGGCCTCCTGGAGCGCGCCGCGGGCCTGGGCAAGGTCCATGGCACGCTCGCGCGCATCCGCATCGGTGAGCGGAGAGGGCGCGCCGAAGTGGACCCGTTTGCTGCCACACGTGGTGATGAGCGCGGCGGTCACATAGGTCTCGTCGTCGATGCGGTCGACATCGTCCAACTCCTCGGCGAGGGTCTGCCGAGGGCGGGCGGGGAGCAGGAAGTCGGCGCACGAGGAACGCCAGAGGAACTCCGCCTCCTGCAAGCGCTCGGCCAGCTCCGGTCGCAGCCGGGCCCGGACGTCAGCGGCCCAGCCGGCGAGCTGAGGGTGATGCCCGGGGGCGGCCAGCACATGCAGCATCGCGGTCAGCTCGGCCAGCGGGGAGGCGGCGAACCGCAGCCGGTCGGACGGCAGGCCGGTGATGTCGATGCGCAGCGTCATCCCTTCATCATCGCTGGCCGGTTGGTCGGTGGAGGCGTCGATTGACGGTGTCCGTCAACCGACGTGCCCCCACCGGCCATCCGAAGCCACGGTGGGCTCCATGCCAACCACCACCAAGATCCGGCCCCGCACCCTCGTCCGTGCCTCCGGAGGCCCCCGCTACGCCGTCGCCCTGGCCGTGGACGCGCTCGGCACCGGCCTGCTGCGGCCCTTCCTGCTGCTGTACGGAGTGACGGTGCTGCGCCTGTCGGCACCGCTGACCGGCACCGCCATGACGGTGGGTGTCGTCGCAGGTCTGGTGTGCATGCCCGCGCTGGGCCGCTGGTTGGACCGGGGGGCGCGCAGCACGGCCGTGGCGGCGTCGATGCTGGTGCGGGTGGTGGGTACGGCACTCCTGCTGGCCGCCCCAGCGGGAAACGTCTGGCTGTTCACGACGGCGGCGCTCTTCCTCGGCATCGGCAACCAGGCCTGGCCGGCTGCCCACGCAGCCCTGGTGGCCACGGTCTCCCACGGCCGAGAACGGGACGCGGCGCTTGCGGCGGGCCGCGCCCTGCGCAACGCCGGCCTGGGCGTCGGCGCGCTCATCGCCACCGCCTGCCTGGCGGGCGGCACCACGGCGTTGCAGGCGCTCGCGGCCGTCACGGGTTTCAGCTACATCGCCGCGGCGGCCCTGGCCTGGTCGGTCCGTGTTCACGCGGATCCGGCCGCGTACCCGGCGCAGGAAAAGGACGACGATCCCGCGCCCGGCATGCGCGCCCTGCTCGCCGCCAACGTGATCTACGTCTTCTGCCTCAACGTCCCCGAAATCGCGCTTCCGTTGATCCTGGTGACCCAGTTGCACGCCTCCCCGGTATGGTCGGCGGGCATTTTCGTGGCCAACACGGTACTGGTGGTCGCTCTCCAGGTGCCGATCACCGTTCTGCTGTCCCGCTACTCCCGGCGGACCGTGCTGGCCCTCGCCGGCGTGGTCCTCTCCGTGTCGTATCTCGGCTTCCTCGTCGCCGCTTCGCTGGAGCGCAGTTGGGCCGCCCCCGCCATCGCCGCGGTGTCCGTCCTCTGCACCCTCGGCGAGATCATTTACGCCGGCAGCGCCACGGCACTGGTGAGCGCACTCGCCCCGCCCCACGTCCTGGGCCGCGCCCTCGCCCGTTTCCAGCTCTCCACCGGCTTCGGCCTCGCCGTCTCTCCAGCAGTCATCACCGCACTCGCCCCCCACGGCTCCGCCGCCCTGTGGGGCAGCCTCGCCGCTGCGACGCTTCTCTCCTCCTCTGCCGTCGCCCTCGACTTGGGCATGCTGCGCGGACGTCCACAAGGTCCCCGTATCGGGGAATCGCGTCCAGACGCCGGAACTCAGGCAGCGGGTGCGCAGGTCGTCGAGAGGGCCAGGGGGTGAACTCCTAGTGCGCGTCTACCTGCCCAGTCTTTCCTCGATCCAGGCGGTGGCGAAGTCGATGACTGGCGCGGCCTCGAACAGGTGGCTCTCGGCAGCGCCGACTCTGCCTTTTCGACCGATTCCAGCGGCGAGCATGTCCTGGGCGATGGCTTCGAACGGATCTTGTCCCTCGGGCACCACAGCCGAGTAGTCGAAGGCCCCGTTCTCCGAGTCGATGTCGTGGAAGCGATGCCAGACTCGCCGGCCCTGCACGAGGATGGGCTGTTCGTAGTCCACGAACCGCTTGCCGGGGGCCTCGGCCAGCGCCTCGGCGTGGTGCAGCAGCGTCATGGTGTCCAAGGGAGCACCGAGCAGCAGGACCCGGCCACCGCGGGCGACCAGCCGCGCAAGAGGGCTGTCGGCGCCATGGGGGTCGTCCCAGGGGTGGTCGGCCATCAGTTCGTCTGCTGCCGCTCCCAGGGCTGCGAAGCTGGCATCAGGGTGACGGCTGCGGACGGCGCCGGGCCAGCGGCGCAGTGCTTCTGGCAGACGGCCGTTGTTGTGGTCCGCCTCGCTGAGGGCGGGATCGTAGGCAGGGTGTTCTGCGCGTAGGTCGTCCTGCCAGGCTAGCGGCCAGGTGACGAAGTCATAGGGTGGTGCGTCATTCCAGCCACAGGTCACCATGAGGGTTCCCTGCGTTCCGACCACGTCGTGGAGCGCGCCGATGATGGTCTGCGGTCCGCCTGCCACGTAGCCGATGGCGGACATGCGGGTGTGGAACATGACCACGTCGCCGTCGCCGAGGCCGAGCGCGGCCAGGTCATGGCTGATCCGGCTTCGGGTGACCGGGCCGCCGGAGTGCTTGAGTAAGTCCATTTCATCCACGATCACGAATTTATCCCCATGCCATGGCCCTTGAGCAACTGAATTGAGCTCCTGCTTGGGCGTGTGGGGATGGCCGCCGCGTGCGTGCCGTGCGCGGTATGGCGAAACGGAAAGCCGCAGCCGCCCACCTTCCGGATCGCCGACTTCTGCCACCGTGCGCGCGGTTCGGAAAGCGACCTCGCCGTGGGCGGCTTCGGTGGGCGCGAACCGTCGGCAGCCCATTGGTCCAGTGCGTAGGTGCCCCGCTCCCCCGGCGGGCACCCCCGCTGCTCCTCGTAGTCGGCGATCTCCGTGAGAAGCCGTTGTTCGCGGCACTGCGGTGGCGCCCACCGCGCGGCATCAGCGATCGTCCGACATCAGCCATGCCTCCGCGTCCCGCCGGATCAGCGCCGCGTCGAAGCTGTCGCACTCCCGGATCACCGACCTGATCGTGCCTCGCTCGCGGTACTCGTCCATGATCGCGACATGCTCCGGCAGACGTACGAACTCCGCCAGGGCCCGCCGACCGGTCCACACCGAGACCGATCCGCAGCGCCGGGCCCAGGGCTCGGCCCATAACCACATGCCGACCGCTCCGTCGAGATGCGGCCAGTGGCGCCGCAGCGTGAGGCCGCGTCGGGCGATGCCGGGCAGGTCTCGGTATGCGTGGCTGGTGAAGTCGGTGACGCTGACGATCAGCGGGCCGCTGCGGCGACCGAGCATGCCGCTGTCGACGCCGTTCGCCGCGGCGCGGTCGCCAAGGGCGTCCCCGGCCGGGCCCTGGCACCAGCTGCTCCTCAGCATGGCCCCGGCCTCCAGGACGGGTCCCGGCCGAGCAGGGCGAGCAACCGGTCGCCAGGCGGGGCGTCGTCGGGGACGGCGAGCCGTCGGCGGAACGCGGCACCGGCGCCGCGGCCCTCGTCCGGGACCAGGGCGGCGACGCGCAGCGCGGCGGTGGTGAGTTCGGCGGTGGGCTCCCACGGGGCACCGATCGTTACCGCGACGTCCCAGGCGTGCACCACGTAGTCGAGCATGTGGAAGCCGATCGCTGTCCGTCCGGGGACAGCGAAGTCCTCGCCCACCTCCGGCAGCGCGAACGGCCGCTCCAGCACGTCGTCTTCCGCGAACGCCCCGGTGACCCCACCCACCGACGCCTCATACGCCCCGGCCGGGTCGTCACCGAGGTCGCCGTCCCTCCATACCGCCCACGGCTGCCCCGCGCCGCGGGCGGAGGCGGCGAACCCCTCGTTCTGGCTGACCAGATGGCGAAGCAGGCCGTACAGGGTCCAGTCCGCGCAGGGCGTCGCCAGCCTCAAGTGGTCGGGCTTCACCTGGGAGACCGCCTCCCCGGTCAACAACAGCGCCTGGTGGTCCAGTTGTCGTATGTCCATGGCTGGAGCGTAAAATCGCACAGCGGTTCAGCTCCAGAGCCAATAAGCTGCCAAATGATTGAGCCAATTGCCGGGCTGAAGACCGACAGCAGCCGAGCCGAAAACGGAAATCCGAGATGGACGTGCACGTCAGGCTCGACGGGCAGCGCGACCTGTCCGGCCAGATCTACCGCCAGTTGCGCACCGCGATCCACGACGGGCTGCTACGGCCCGGCGATCCGCTGCCCCCGACCCGGGAGTTGGGCCGCCGCCTCGCGGTGGCCCGCAACACCGTCGGCGTCGCCTACGAACGGCTCGTCGCCGAGGGCTACGCGGACAGCAGGGTCGGCTCCGGGACGTATGTGCGTACGACGGGACTGCCCACGCGTGGGACCGTGACCGCCACCGGCACCACCGGCTCGGGACTGCGCCCGCGCGCCCTGTGGGCGGGCTTGTCACCATGGGCCGCTCCGGAGACCACGGGACGGACCACGGCGGCCCACGACTTCCGGGTCGGCCTGCCGGACGCCCGGCTCTTCCCGTACGACGCCTGGCGTCCCCTGATCGCCCGGGAACTGCGCCCCTCCGGGTCCGGGGCGGTCGGATACGGCGATCCGGCCGGCCACGCCGGGCTGCGGGCCGCACTCGCCCGGCACATCGGACTCTCCCGCGGCGTGCGGACCGTCCCGGACGACGTGCTGGTGACCACCGGCACGCAGCAGGCCCTGGACCTCATCGGGCGGGTGCTGCTCGAACCGGGCGACCGGGTGGCCGTCGAAGAGCCCGGCTACCCACCGGCCCGGCTGCCGTTCCTGGCGCAGGGCGCCGAGGTCACGGGCATACCGGTGGACGCCGAGGGCCTGCTGGTGGACGCCATCCCGCCGGACACCCGCGCCGTGTACGTCACCCCCGCCCACCAGTTCCCACTCGGCATGCCGATGTCCCTGCGGCGCAGGACGGCGCTGCTGCGGTGGGCGCGGCGGCACGGCGCGGCGGTGATCGAGGACGACTACGACAGCGAGTTCCGGTTCGGCGGGCGGCCGGTCGAGACGCTGAAGAGTCTGGACCGGGACGGACACGTCATCTATGTGGGGTCGTTCTCCAAGGTGATGCTGCCCTCCCTGCGCGTCGGCTTCCTGGTGGCGCCCGCCCCGCTGCGCACGGCGCTGCGTACCGCCAAGTACACCGCCGACTGGCACACCGCGGTCCCCACACAGGCGGCGCTCGCCCGCTTCGTCGACGACGGTTTGCTCGCCCGGCACGTCCGCCGGATGCAGCACACGTACGCGGCCCGGCACCAAGCCATCACCCGCGCGCTCACCGACCACTTCGCGGACCTGGCCGAGTTGGTGCCTTCCGCCGCGGGCCTGCACGTGACCACATTCACCCGGGGCCACCTCGCCGACCCCGACGCCCTCGCGGTCCGGGCCGGCCGGGCCCGGGCATCCGGCGTGGCGGTCTACACCCTGGCCGAGGTCGCCGCGAGCCGCTCCGCGCGCCCGGGCTTCGTCTTCGGCTACGGCTCGATCAACGCCCCGGACATCGAGCCGGGTCTGCACCGCGTCCTCGGGCCGCCCGAGGACTGCTGAACCCGGAAGGACGCGCCTGTACTTCGCCGACGGCGAGGTCATACCCGAGGACGGCGAGCCCGACATCGCCTCAGGGCTCCACCGGCCGACAACAGGGCGAACGTCGCCTACCACCACATGGGAGTCCGCCCCCGTCGCCGGGTCATCCTCACAGCCCGACCAGTGACTGTTCGGTCCATACGGTCTTGCCCTCGCGGGAGTAGCGAGTGCCCCAGCGCTCGGTCAGCTGAGCCACCAGGTACAGGCCCCGTCCGCCTTCATCGGTAGTGGCGGAGCGACGCAGGTGGGGTGACGTATGGCTTGCGTCGGCGACCTCGCAGACGAGATGTCGTTCACGGATGAGCCGCAGGGTCACGGGACCGCTGGCGTAGCGGTAGGCGTTGGTGATCAACTCGCTTGCGACCAGTTCGGTGGTGAATGCCAAGTGGTCCAGTCCCCATGCGGTGAGTTGGGTGGCAACGAGGGTCCTGGCCTGGGCGGCGGCCGTGGGTAGCAGAGGCAGTTGCCACGAGGCGACGTTCTGTGGCGGCAGTGAACAGGTCCGCGCGATGAGCACCGCGATGTCGTCAGTGGGGTGAGCGGGTACGAGGGAGTCGACAACCGCCTGGCACGTCTGCTCCAAGGGATCCGAGGGGCGGGTGAGCGCTGCGCGCAGCCGCTGCAGGGCCGTGTCGACGTCGATGTGGCGTTCTCCGATGAGTCCGTTGGTGTAGAGCGTAAGCAGACTGCCCGCCGCCAGTTCGGTCTCCCGGGTCTCGAACGGCAGGCCGCCCAGGCCGAGCGGTGGGCCTGGGGGCAGGTCGAGCAGGCTGACCTGCCCGCCCGGTGTGGTCACGACCGGTGGCGGGTGGCCGGCGCGCGCGGCGGAGCACTGCCGGGAGACGGGGTCGTAGACCGCATACAGGCAGGTGGCGCCGATGACTTGCTCGTCCGCGGTGTCACCGGCTGTCTCCTGTTCCGCGGCAAGGAGGTTGACCAGGTCGTCCAGCCGGGAGAGGACCTCGTCCGGTTCCAGGTCGAGGGTGGCGAGGGTGTGCACGGCCGTACGCAGTCGGCCCATCACGGCAGCGGCATGCAGTCCGTGCCCCACAGCGTCACCGACGACGAGTGCGACTCTGGCCCCGGACAGGGGGATGACGTCGAACCAGTCACCGCCGAGGCCCGGAGCAGTGCTGGCCGGGAGGTAGCGAGGGGCGACCTCGACAGCCGACTGGTCGGGGATGGTTTTCGGCAGCAGGGTGCGTTGCAGGGTGGACGCGGTCTGCTGCTGTTGGGTGAAGCGTCGGGCGTTGTCGATGCTGACGGCGGCGCGGGCGGCGAGTTCCTGGGCCAGCGTGAGATCGTCGGCCTCGAACGGCTCCGGGTGCCGCGCTCGCCACAGGCTCATCACGCCCAGGACGAGGCCCCGCGCGGCCAGTGGCACCACGATCAGGGAATGGGCGGAGAGGGTGGGTGCATGCGCGCCCCGACGCGCTTCCGCGGAGAACCACTCGGGCGAGAGCACCGGTTCGAGGACGGGCCGCCCCTCGACCAGGCAGCTGGCAAGGGGGGTGCCGGGCGCGAAGTGCGTCGGCTCCCCTTCCGGGTGCGCCAGGCCGGGCTCTTGGGCCAGGTCGCTGCGGACCGCGACCCGTGTGACGGGCCCCGCTGAGGCCTGCGCGGGCTCCTCGCCGCGCGTCACCCACTGCGACAGGTACACCGACACCGAGTCGGCCAGGTCGGGGACCAGTACAGCCGCGAGTTCCCGGGCCGTCTCCCCCACATCGAGTGTGGATCCGATGCGGGCGCCTGCCCTGTCGAGGAGCGCCAGCCGTAGTCGGGCCCGATGGTGTTCGGTGACGTCCTGGATCGTCTCGGCCACTCCCAGAACCCGGCCCGCGGGATCTTCCAGGCGGAAGGCAGAGACGGACGCGGCTCGCAATCTCGTCGGATCCCGCTCGAGGCGGGTGTACTGCTCGGTGGAGACCAGTGATCTTCCGGTGTCCAACACCTGGCGTACCCGTGCCACGGCTTTCCGCGCATCCTCGGGGATCAGAAGCGAGCCCGTAGGCATTCCCCGGAATGAGGCGGTCGGGAGGTCGGTGAATCGTTCGACTGCCCGGTTGACCCGCAGAATCCTCATCTCGGGGCTGTGGACGACCAGACCGATCGGGCACCGGCGGAACAACCCGTCGAGGACCGCGCGGTCCCTTTGCCAGTCGAGGACCTCCGCCGCGGGCGCCCCGACCAGGAACCACTCGCGGAGCAGGTCGCCGCGCAGGATCGCACGCGCCCTGAACCCCATCTCGACAAGTCCCCCACCGCCGTGTCGCACCGCCAACACCCCGAACCAGCCCCCGTGTCGCCTGCACACCGCCGCGGCGTCCTTGGCGGCCGGCAGGTCGCGGGGAACGATCAGGGCATCGAGCGCCGAGCGGCCGATCACCTCTGTCTCCGCGTAGCCGAGCAACTCCTGCGCCCGTCGGCTCCAGCCGACCACGGTTCCCTGGTCGTCGAGCACCGCCGACGCGGCGTGGTGCAGGGCGAACGGATCGTCCCTGCCCTCGCTGAGTACCGTCATCCGCTCGTTCACTTCGGACACCACCTCGTGCTCGGCTACCGATGTTCTCCGCCAGGTCCTCCGCACGGTGGGAAACCGGCGCGCCTCAGACCCGGGCGAGTCCGCGACGCCGGGTGTACACACCAGGCCATGTGACGTATTGAACCCGGTCAAGGCCCCGCTGCCCGCCCGCCGTGTCGCGGCGCGGCGGCCGTCACCCGCACGCTCCAGCGGCGATCCGTCCCACCAACGCCGCACGCGCCGGCCGGCGCGGACGTATGCCAAGTGCATGACATTCACCACAAGCCATCCGCCCGTGCGGATGCCTAGAGTGCGGAGGCCGTCGGCACCGGCGGCCGATCACTGCCGACCGGATGCCGCGTCGAACCCAAAACGTAACGCGTCGTGGGCTTATCACGCATTCCAACCAGTCGGTATCGTGCGCTCCCGCTGCTCCACCTCCCACTCCCACGCATCCGAGCCGCACCGGAAGGCCATGCGATGACCCACCACGACGACAACAGACATCCACCACCAGCACCGCCAGGATGGTCGCAGCCGCAACCCGGGCCCTATGGCCACGTCCCTCGCACCGAGTCCTACGCGCGGGACAGGGGATGGCAGGAGTCGTACGGACACGACGCCCCTCAATACGACCCGTACGGTTACGACGCCTTCCGGGACCCCTCGTACGGGCAAGCCCACCGACCCGAACCGTACGAGCAGGACACCCATCGGCACAGCACCGACCTCGCCGCCCTCCAGTCGGCCTACCGCGTGCTCCGCCGCGTCTCCACGCTCACCGCGCTCGGCTCTTTCGTGGTGTATGTGGTGCTGTCCTGCTACGCGCCGGACATGATGGGGTCCAAGATCGCCGGTGAGCTGAGCCTGGGTATGGCCCTCGGGATCCTGCAGCTCGTAGTCACCTTCGCGGCCGTTGTCTGGTACGAGCGCAGCGCACAACGCTCCGTGGACCCGCTTGCGCGGGTCGTCAGGGAGCAGGCCGTCGGGGCGGGCCGGGATGCCGGGGTGGCGGGATGAACGACTTCGGTTCCGGGACCCAGGCCACCGTCCTCATCCTGTTCAGCACCCTGGTCACCCTCACGCTGCTGATGTGCGTGATGGCGGGGCCGGACCGCGACGACCTGACGAACTTCTACACCGGCTACCTCTCCCTCACCCCGCTCAAGAACGGCCTGGCGATCGCGGGCGACTACATCTCCGCGGCCACCGTGCTGAGCACCACCGGCATCATCGCGCTCGCCGGATACGACGGCTACGTACTGGCGGTCAGCACCGCCATGTCGCTGGTGCTGCTGATGTTCCTGCTGGCCGAACCCCTGCGCAACGCCGGCAGCTTCACCATGGGGGACGTCCTGGCCCGCAACATGCCGGGACGGGCCGTTCGCATCGCCTCCTGCGTGGTGACGCTCTCGGCGACCCTGCCCTTCCTGGTCGTCCAGCTCTCCGGGGCCGGGTCGCTGCTCACCTTCATCCTGGGGATCCCGCACGAGACGGGCGCCAGGACGACGTGCATCGTCCTCGTCGGCAGCCTGATGATCATTTACGCGGCGATCGGCGGGATGAGGGGTACCGCGCTCATCCAGATGATCAAGATCGTGCTCCTCCTGGGCACCAGCGTCACCATCGCCGCCCTGGTTCTGAACCGCTTCGACTGGAGCCCCGGCGACGTGCTCCGGGCCGCCGAGCGCGGCAGCGGCGCGGGCCCCTCCTTCCTCCAGCAGGGCCTGCAGCTGGGCACCACGGCCGGTGACCGGTTGGACTTCGCCAGTCTCCAGATCACCGTGATCCTCGGTGCCGCCTGCCTGCCCCACATCACCATGCGCCTGTACTCCGCGCGAGACGTGCCCGCCGCACGCCGCTCCATGTCATGGGCCGTCGGCACGGTCACCACCTTCTGCCTACTCGTGATCATCATGGGTACGGGCGCGGCGGCGCTGGTGGGATCCCAGTACATCACCGCCACCGATCCGCACGGCAGGACGTCGGTGCTCATGTTGTCCCGGGCACTCGGTGGCGACACCACCTCCGCAGGCGCGACGATTCTCTACGCGGCCGTGGCGGGCACGGTGTTCATCACCCTCCTGTCCTCTGTCGCGGGGATGACCCTGGCCGCGGCATCCTCGCTCGCCCACGACCTGTTCGCCCATGCCGCACGGCGGGGACGGGCGGAACCGCGTACGGAGATGACGGTCGCGGCGTGGACGAGCGTGGCTGTGGGGACCGTCGCCATCATGCTCTCCACCCTGGTCCAGAACTGGGACGTCGGTGTGCTGACAACGCTCGCGATCTGCATCGGGGCGTCGGCCGTGGCCCCCGCGTTGACCTACTCGCTGTTCTGGCGAGGCCTCACGCGCACCGGCCTGCTCGCCAGCCTCTATGGCGGCACGGCCTGCGCGCTGGTGCTGATGGTGTTCTCCAAGGCCGTTTCGGGCACCCCGTCCGCCGTCTTCCCGCATGCCGACTTCGGCTGGTTCCCCATGCAGTCCACCGGTCTGGTCTCCATCCCGTTCGGCTATCTGGCGGGCTGGCTGGGCAGCCGTCTCGACCACCGGCGCCGCGCCGCCGAGAGCCGCGAGAACCGGCAGCTGTACGAGGAAAGCGAGGCACGGCTGCTCGCCGGAGCCGAGTGACCTCCGCAACGGAAACGTGCCGCGTCCGAGGGCTCGGACCCCCGGACGCGGCGATCCGTCCGACAGTGGAGAGAACCGATGCTGGGAAGGCTGACCGACCAGGTCCGGCCCGCACCGCCTCAGCTACCCTGCGGCCTCATGGAACAGCTGCCCGAGAGCGTGGACCGAGACATCCTGGAACACCGGATCATCTTCGCGATCAAGACGATCCGAGAGGCCACGGGCTGCACGTTGCACGAAGCACTCGACGTCTTCGTGGAGCGGTACGAGGAACTCCGTCGCGACCGGCCCGACGACTTCCATGTGAGCCCGGACGAGTACGGCCGGGGCTTCTATTCCTGACGCGGGCGACGGCGGCGTGCGTCCTGCCCGCTCACCCTTCTCGGCAACGCCCCTGCGTCACAGGACGCGTTCGTGCGCGTCGCCGGCGATGACGACGACCTCGTCACCGGAAGTCCAGCGCCGGCGCTCGGCTTTGGCCGGGTTGATGCGCACACCGTAGCCCGGCCCGGCCCCGGCCTCGGCGTGACTGCGGTAACCGATGGCGCACTCCCCCCGCGTGCGCGCCGCCGCCACGATCGTGGCGAAGGACGCCTCACGGTCGGGCAGTACGTAGTCGGCAGCCGACCGCAGGTGGATCTGCGTGCCGCCGGCCGAGAAGAGCTCGTCGAACACGCGCGCCAAGTGCCGGTTCTGCGAGATCTGCGCCATCAACAGGCCGATGAGCTTGCCGCTGATGATCACGTCGGCCCCGGGACCGATCGGCGCCAGAGGCCGGTTGCTGTCGTCGGTCAGCTCCGTGACCACCGGCAGTTTGCCGCCGATCTCCTGCTCGAGGTGGCGCAGCACCAGCAGCGTGACGAGCGTGCGGTTGTCGGGCTCCTCGTGTGCCCCGCCGGGAAGCGGTTCCTGACCGAGGACGATGACGCTGGCGTACGAGAAGATGTCCAGATCGCGCAGGGTCTCGGGTCGGGTGGGGTCGCCCTCGCGGAACACCGTACTCAGTCCGGCGGGTCCGGCGCCGTACCCGTACCGCCTGGCGGTCTGGTCCTCGTCCGCGACCACGTCGGCGACGGAACCGGGTGGCGCGTTGCGGCCCCACTCCCGCAGGACGAGCGGCGCCCGGCGATTCCAGCCCAGCAGGAGCACGCGCTCGGGACGTGTGGGCACCGGCTGCGGGCCCGCCATCAGCCGCTCCTCGACCGAGTGCGCGCAGTCGGCGAGTCGGGCGGTGTCGTCGTCGGCGGTGATGACGATGATCCGGTCACCACGCTGGATCACCGTCTGCGGGGGCGGGTTCAGCCACGGCGTGTCGTCGCGGACCAGACCGACGACGCTCGCATGGTCGTAGCCAAGCAGTACGTCACCGAAGGTCCGGCCGACCAGCGACGGATCCGAGGTCAGATAGAACTCGTCCCCGGCGAAGTCGAGGAGTTCACGGTGGACGAGGGAGAGCCCCGGGCGGCGTGCGGCCTGCGCGATCAGCCGGGCGGCGATGGTGTCGCTCTCGATGACGACGCCGTGCGCTCCTGCGGCGAGGCGCGCTGCCAGCAGGTAGCGGCTGTCCCGGACCGCGGCCACGACGGGCGGACCGGCTTCGCTTGCGGTCACCGTCGCCCGCAGGGCCAGCAGGGTCTTGACCACGTCCGCGTCGCCGCGCGGATCGTCGGGCGGCAGCACCACCACCGAGGCCGCCGTGCCGGGACTGGCCAGCGCCAGGACGGCCGGGTCGGTCGTCGGGCCGCTGCGGCAGATCAAGCGCGTCCGGCCGGTGGGTCCCGCCTTGCCGTGCAGGGCCTCCTCCATCGCGGTCTTGTCCCGGTCGGCCAGTACGGCCACGGCCGCGTCCCGCTGGTTGGCGGTGGCGGCGACCAGCTCACCCACCACCGTGAACACCTGCTCCGACCAGCCCAGCACCACCGCGTGCCCCCGCTCCAGGAGCACGGAGCGCCCGCGCCGCAGCGCGATGAGCCGCTCGGTCAGACCGGTCGTGATGAGACCGACGAGGGTGGAGACGTACAGCAGGGCGACCAGCGCCAGCAGCACCGACATCAGCACATGCAACGGCGTACCGGTGGCCCCGCCCAGCCGCAGCGTCTCGCCGGTCAGGCGCCACACCGCCGCCAGCTTCGCGGGGAGCGCGGCGGGGACGTCCGGGCCCGCCCACACCAGCACGGCGCTCGCGGGGACGACAACGGCCAGGCAGAACACCACCAGCCAGCCCACCAGGGCGGGGGTCCCGCGGGCGAGGGTCGTGTCGAACCAGTACCGGGCCCTGGCGCTCACGCGACGCCGCTCTGCCACGTTCTCCCCCACACCTGCCGCTCCTCGCGGTCGACATCCCTGTCCACGCCCCGCACGGGCCCGGCAGACCCGCACGTCACACGTGTACGTGGCAGTCTGCTGACCTGCCGACCCGCCCAGGTCGGCAAGGCCACCGATTCATCCCTTCGAGGCATCCGGCGATCACCTGCTCCTCGCGCACCTGAGCGCCGGCTCTGTCGGGTTTGAACTGCACCGTTCGCTCATCCGAGGCAACAAAGCGGCGTTCACGGGCACCGTCCCCCCTCCACGCCAGTAGAAGTGCGCCATGACCGAAGATCACCGGACGGGCGTCGGCGACGACGGCCTGACCAGGCGCACCCTCACGACCGCGGCCGGCGCGACTGCCGTGGCCACCCTCCTCGCTGGCGGCAGCGCGGCGGCCCTGCCCGCCCCGGCCGCCCCCTCCCCCACCCGCGGCGCGGACTTCGACCGCTGTCTCGCCGTCGCGCGGGCCGTGCTCGTCGTGGACGCCGACGACCGGCCCCTCGCCCCCACCTACCAGCGCGTTCTCAGGGACGGTCTTCCGCACCGGGGGGCGAGCCGGCCCAAGAACGTCCTCGTCATCGGTGCGGGCCCCGCCGGCCTCGTGACGGCGTGGCTGCTGAAGCGGGCGGGACATCGCGTGGCCGTCCTGGAGGCCAACGGCAACCGGGCGGGCGGACGCATCAAGACGTTCCGCCGCGGCGGCCATGAGCACGCGGCGCAACCCTTCGCCGACCCGCTCCAGTACGCGGAGGCGGGCGCCATGCGCCTGCCCGGCAGCCACCCGCTGGTGATGGACCTCATCGGCCAACTCGGTCTGAAGAAGCGGCCGTTCCACTACGTCGACGTCGACGGCGCCGGCCGGCCCGCCAACCACACATGGATCCACGTCAACGGCATCCGGATGCGACGCGCCGACTACGCCCGCACCCCACGGCGCATCAACCGCTCCTTCGGTGTGCCACGCGCCCACTGGGACACACCCGCCGCCGCCATCCTGCGGTCCGTACTCGACCCTGTCCGCGACGAGTTCAGCACGGTGAACCCCGACGGCAAACGCGTCGGCAAACCGCTGCCCGAGCGGGTACGCGGCTGGGCCCGGGTCATCCAGGCTTTCGGCGACTGGTCGATGTTCCGCTTCCTGACCGAGCACGCCGGCCTGGACGAGCGGACCATCGATCTCATCGGCACCGTCGAGAACCTCACGTCACGCCTGCCCCTGTCCTTCGTCCACAGCTTCATCGGCTCCTCCCTCATCAGCCCCGACACCGCTTTCTGGGAACTGGAGGGCGGCACGGCCGTACTGCCGGACGCCCTGCTGGCCCGGGTCCGCAACGAGGTGAGGTTCGACCGCCGCGTCACCCGTATCGAGTACTACGACCCCGAGCGCGCCGACACCGGCTCGCCGCACGTCAGCCGCAAGGGGCCGCACGTGTGGGTGGACACCGTGTCCGAGGGGCGTG
Source organism: Streptomyces sp. NPDC039424 (assembly GCF_055639495.1). Lineage (NCBI taxonomy): Bacteria > Bacillati > Actinomycetota > Actinomycetes > Kitasatosporales > Streptomycetaceae > Streptomyces > Streptomyces sp. NPDC039424. Next base: position 240,774 of record NZ_JBVKAI010000007.1, on the reverse strand, counting down.
GCGGTCCCGTCGTGCGCGAACAGTTCACCGCGGACGCCGCCGTGGTCACCGTGCCCTTCTCCGGTCTACGGCACGTGCAGGTCAGTCCCCCGATGTCGTACACCAAGCGCCGCGCGATCACCGAGCTGCACTACGACTGCGCGACCAAGGTGCTGCTGGAGTTCAGCCGCCGCTGGTGGGAGTTCGACGAGTCCGACTGGAAGCGCGAACTGAACCGGATCTCCCCCGACCTGTACGACGCCTACCGCACCAACCGCACACCCGGGGACGGCAGCCTGCTCGGCGCACACCCTTCCGTCCCGCCCGGTCACATCACACCCGGTCAGCGCACCCACTACGCCGCGAACCGCGCTGTCACGCGAGACCAGCCGCATGCGGCCGACGTCATCGGCGGCGGCTCGGTGTCCGACAACGCCAACCGCTTCATGTACCACCCCTCCCACCCGGTGCCCGGAAGCCGGGGAGGAGTGGTCCTCGCCTCCTACAGCTGGGCGGACGACGCGCTGCGCTGGGACTCCCTGGACGAAGAGGCCCGCTACCCGCACGCCTTGTGCGGCCTGCAACAGGTCTACGGCCAGCGGATCGAGGTCTTCTACACCGGCGCCGGCCAGACCCAGAGCTGGCTGCGCGACCCCTACGCCTACGGTGAGGCATCCGTACTCCTGCCCGGTCAGCACACGGAACTGCTTCCTTCCATCCCGACACCTGAGGGCCCCCTGCACTTCGCCGGCGACCACACCTCCGTCAAACCCGCATGGATCGAGGGGGCGTTGGAATCCGCTGTGCGCGCTGCCCTGGAGCTCCACAGGGCTTGAGCCGACCGACGGCACGTCACCCCAGGCGCCCGACCCTGCGGACGGGTGACGAAGGTCCGGGCTGACGGATCTTGAAAAGAGCGAGGGCCTTGCTGCTCGGTGTGGAGTGCGTCATCCGCATCCGCGGCAGCAAGCCCTTCGTTCCTCTCGTACCCGACCGGATCGGGCACAGGATGTCGGGTCCGGCAGGGTGGGTCCTTCCTAACGTGAGTGATCGAAAGGGAAGGAGGCCGGGGTGCTGGAGCGGCTGAATCAGGCCATGGAGCACATCGAGTGCCACCTTGATCGGCAGATCGAGGCGGTCGACCTGGCGCGGATCGTGGTGACTTCGGAGTACCACCTCCGGCGGCTGTTCTCCGCACTGGCGGGATTTCCGCTGTCGGAGTACATCCGGCGCAGGCGGCTCACGGTCGCCGGTGCTGAGGTGCTGGCCGGGGACCGGACGCTGTTGGAGATCGCGGTGCGGTACGGCTACACGTCCGGGGAGGCGTTCGCGCGTGCGTTCCGCGCCATGCACGGCGTCGGTCCCGGCGAGGCCAGGCGGTCCGGTGCGAGTCTGCAGTCCCAGCCACGGCTGTCCTTCCGCCTCACCGTCGAAGGGAGTAGCAGTATGCGATACCGGGTCGTGGAGAAGGACGAGTTCCGTGTGGTCGGCAGGAAGGCACTCGTCCCCCTCGTGCACGAGGGGGTGAACCCCGCCATCGCCGACTTCATCCGGGGCATCGGGCGGGAGACCCTGCAGCGCATGCAGAATCTGTCTGATCAGGAGCCGCAGGGGATCGTAGGGGTGAGTGACAACCTCGACCCGAGCCGGGCGGAGGGAACCGAACTCGACTACTACCACGGGGTGGTGACCCGAGCCGCCGTGCCCGAGGACATGGATGCGCTCACCGTGCCGGCCGGGACGTGGGCCGTCTTCGAGAGCTCCGGGCCGTTTCCGCAGGCGCTCCAGTACCTCTGGCGGGACGTGTTCACGCAGTGGTTCCCGTCCAATCCGTACCGGAGCCGGCCGGGACCCGAGATCCTGCGGACCCGGCTGTCGCAGGATGCCACGCAGGCGGACGCGGAGCTGTGGATCCCCGTGGAGCGGACTGCGGTCTGAACGATCGAGTTTGGTACCGGCTGCAGCCATGACGTGTCTGGTGACCGACACCTCCACGTGGAGCGATGACATGTGGATCCTCGACTCCACGCCGGTGGAATGCGGGCGCTCACGTGAGACCGTCACACGCACGGCGAGTCGATCATCTAGGCGTTCGCCACGCCGAGGAAGCGCAGGACCGCCAGCACTCGGCGGTGGTCGGCGTCCGCCTTGGGCAGGTCGAGCTTGGTGAAGATGCTGTTGATGTGCTTGGCGACCGCGCTCTCGCTCACCACGAGTTCGGCCGCGATCCCGGAGTTGGACCGGCCGCCAGCCATCAGCTCCAGCACCTCGCGCTCGCGCGGCGTCAGCCGGTCGAGGGGATCGCTGTGCCGGCGCATCAACAGCTGTGCGACGACCTGCGGGTCCAACGCGGTGCCGCCGGCCGCCACCCTGCGTACCGACTCCGCGAACTCCTCGACGTCGGCGATCCGCTGCTTGCGCAGGTAACCGACGCCGGACGTGTTGGCGGCGAGGAGATCGGCCGCGTACCGCTCCTCCACATACTGCGACAGCAACAGCACGGAGGTACCCGGCCACTGCCGGCGGATCACGAGGGCGGCTCGTACGACCGGGCTGCCGGACACCACGACGGCGGCGCACTGGCCTGTCGCCTGGGTGGGCCTCGATGCCCTGGAGGCAGCCGGTTTGATCGCCACCGGCGTCCTCGCCACCCGCGGCGACCCACGCCATCCCCTGGCGGCCACCGTGACCGCCACCCTGCTCGTGATCGACGCATGGTTCGACATCACGACCGCGGCCGCAGGGAGCGACCTCGCCACGGCGGCAGCGATGGCTCTCTGCGCCGAGCTGCCGCTGGCCGCGCTGTGCGCGTGGCTGGTGGTCCGGGCGCTGGGGCGGCGGGCGTAGCCGGCCGTGACCGGCGGCAACCGCAACGACGTCACCCACTCCTGCCGCTGCTGGACAAGGCCCCCGCCATCCGCGGACGCCGGGGCCGCCCCGACCCGAACCCCGACGCCTCAACAACCGAGCTGAAGCGAGCCGTAAGGCATGCTGCCGTACAGGGCGAGGACCAGCTCATAGGCCGTGCCTCGGGCGCAGGCATCGGCCGCGTCCGGGTCCTCGCAGGCGCGGCCTGGGCCGCGCGTCCCCGGGTGATGCGGTGTCGGCACCTCCGTGTCGAGTTCGGGTAGGAACTTCCGCAATTCCACCGCACGGTGACGGCGATGCAGTGTCCTTGCCGCGCCACGGGCAGCCGCCGCTCACGAAGAACGTTACTTCTGGCCGAGTGCTGCTGCGGTGGCGGAGGCGAAGGCGTCCGGGTTGTCCAGCATGATGTTGTGCCCACAGTTCGGGATCGGAACCACGGCCACCCCGGACTCGGTGAGCGCTTCGGCGCCCAGGAGCGGACCGTCGTCCTCGGGCAACAGGTAGGTACGGGGGATCTTCAAGTCCAGCAGAAGTTCGCGCATGGTGGGGGTGGTGCCGCGGATGAGATGGACCGCGCTGCGGTGCAGGGCCTCGAGGCCGGCCAGGCGCATGGTGGACCACCAGTGGGGGCCGACCCGGTCGCGGACCTCTTGCCAGCCACCTGCCAGGAATTCCTGTTCGGAGTAGGCGGCGATGCCGCTGCTGCCGCTGGAGCCGGGCTGGCGCGGAATCGGGTCCAGGTTGGCGTCGACCAGGACCAGGCGGGAAACCAAGTGCGGGTGCCGGGCCGCCAGGACGATGGCCACCGAGCCGCCCATGCTGTGGGCGACCACCTCCGCACCGGTGACACCCGCGGAGGTCAGGGCTTCCGCGAGGGCGTCGGCGTGCGCCTCCAGCGTGTAGTCGAATGTCGTCGGGCGGTCGCTGATGCCATGACCCAGCAGATCGATCAGCAGCGAGCGGTGGCCTGCCAGCAGTGGGTGGACCGCTGTCTCCGCGAAGTAGGCGGGCGACGTGGCGCCCAGACCGTGTACGTAGACCCGGGCGCGCTCCCGCCCTGGCAGTTCCACCCAGCGGATCCGGTCACCCTTGGTCGTTGCGACGGCGCTACGCACAGTCTGGCTCCCCTGTAAGCAAGATCGGTACGGCAACGAGGGTAATGGACGCCGCTGTCCGCCCACGCGGCTGCTGCGGAGTAGTAGGGGCCCGCCTTGGGGGGCGGACGATCCCCGTGTTCATCGCTAGCGAAGACACTCGTAGCTCGCGGCCACTCCTGCCAGGGTGTGCTCATGAATACGGCACCGGATGGTCGGCCTGTCCCGCCCCCGCATGCTGACGAGCGCGCCATGCTGGAGTCATGGCTGGACTTTCACCGTGCGACTCTCGCCCTCAAGTGCAAGGGCCTGACGGATGATCAATTACGGCTTGCTGCGGCGTCACCTTCGTCGATGACGCTGCTGGGTCTCGTCCAGCACATGGCTGAGGTCGAGCGCAACTGGTTCCAACGAGTGTTCGCGAGCCGGGATGTGCCTCCGGTCTTCGGGGAGAACAATGGCGACGGCTTTGCCCTTCAGCCGGACCGAGGACTCGACGAGGCGATGGCCGTCTGGCGAGCGGAGGTCGCGCTGGGCCGCGAGCTCATCGCCGACGCAACGCTGGACGACTCCGGCCGCCTGTCTGGACAGGAGGCGGGTCACGTCGGCGATCAGGGAGTTTCCCTGCGTTGGATCATGGTGCACATGATCGAGGAATACGCACGTCACAACGGCCACGCCGATCTCATCCGCGAGCAGATCGACGGAGTCACCGGGGCATGAGAGGTGGTTGCGCGGTGGGAAGACCGCGCAAGCGGCCGACTGCCCCGCTCAGCCGGGCAGAACCGATGACCCGGCTGATCATCCCCGTCCAGGAGAGCATGGCATGACCACGGTATTAGACATCGACGCCCGCAGTTCGCAGCACTGCGAGACAACAGCTCTGGGGGTGCTGCTGCGGCACCAGGGGCTCGATCTGTCCGAGCCCATGCTCTTCGGCCTCGGCTCCGGTCTGTCCTTCGTCTACTGGGACAGCAAGAACATGGGCTTCCCCTTCCTGGGGGGACGGGTCAAGCCTTTCGAGCTCACCAGAAACCTGGCCACCAGACTCGGGCTTGAGCTCCTGGTCCAGGAGACCACCTCCCCCCGCAGGGCCTGGGAGAACGTGGTGGCATCCATTGGCGCCGGCCACCCCGTCGGACTCCAGCTGGACAGCTATCACTTGGACCACTTCGCCTCGAGGGTGCACTTCGGCGGCCATGTCGTCGCCATGTACGGCTACGACGACCGCGACGCCTACCTGGTGGACACCGACCAGCAAGGAGGAACCGTATCCACCAGCCTGACCAGCCTCGCCCGGGCCAGGGCCGCGCGCGGCCCGATGACCGCCAAGCACCGCTCCTTCACCCTCACCGCTCCGAGGAACCTGCCCTGCCCACAGGGCCAGATCATCCCCGCCATCACCGCCTGCGCCGACGCCTTCCTCAACCCGCCCATCGCCAACCTCGGTTACCGAGGCATCGAGAAGGCCGGCAAGCTCGTGCGCACATGGCTCCAGCGGACCGACCACCCGCAGCGGGACCTACCGCAGGCCGCACTTTTGATGGAGAAGGCCGGTACCGGCGGCGCCCTGTTCCGTAACCTCTACCGCGACTTCCTCGCCGAATGCATCCAACTGCTCGACAGTAGCCACCTGCGCACCGGTCACGGGCTGTACACCGAGGCAGCCACCCTGTGGACGGAAGTCGCAGCACTGATCACGAAAGCCGGTGAGTCAGGCAATGCGCAGTGCCTCGTCCAGGCGGGAACCATCCTCTGCGATCTCTCACGCATAGAGCGCGAGGCCATGCAGGCGCTGAGCTCGCCGCGGCTTGGCGCCGAAAGGTCTCCGGGGACAGAAGGTCCGGCGAGCACGCACTCCGCCCGGAGCTGAAGCAGCAGGTAGCTGCGCCGCTGACGTATCACCAGATGGCTCACCCCGGCCCGGGACACCCGCATCCGGTCGGTCGTGCGCTGGGCCTTCACTCTTCGCCGTCAAAAGAGCGTTGTCATGCGGGCGGTGTCAGGGTGATGAGGAATTCCTGGTCGCGGGCGCCCGAGCAGCGGCCTTCGACGATTTCGGCGCCTTCGACGGTGTCCTGGTCGCGGACGGAGAGGCATTGGCCGGTGGCGGCGGGGCGGAGACGGAAGTGTGCTGAGGCCGGTGGGCCGATGGGTTCGATCCGGAACTGTTGTGCGGGGTTGTCCTCGGCGCAGTCGTCACGGGGTTCGATCAGGTCGCGGCCGGGGCCGTCGCGCAAAAGGGTCAGGCAGCCGATGCCGTACTTCGGATGGTGCCACTGGATCTGGACCAGGTTTTCGCCGACGGGTTCGATGTAGGTGTGGGGCAGGACGGCTCGTGCGCAGGGGGACTGGGCCGCGATGGCCGTGGCGTAGTGGTGCGTCCGGTCACGTCCTTCGGTGACACATAGCCGCGGGGTGCGGGCGGGGTGGATCTGGGCCCAGCTGCCGACGGCCAGGATGGCCAGGCCCCGCACGGGGTGGGTGGCGGTTGTGGTGGTGTGCGGTGCGGTCAGGGGCGACAGCAGTGCCTGTACGCCCAGGGCCGCCCCGGCGCCGAGCGCTGCGGCGGCGATCAAGCGCATGTGGCGGTACCGGTGTCCGGACCGCGGCTCACGGTCGGCTTCGTCCGTGTCCGGTGTGGCCTGCTCGTCGGTGCCGGGCGGGACGAGATCGGTACGGGGGCCGGGGGGCTGCTGGGCCACGGCCAGGCGTCGGCGAGCGTCGAGCCACCGCTGGGCCTCGGCCTCACCCAGTCCGCACGCGCGGGTGAACGCGGCGACGAACGGCTCGCGGGGCAGCGTGGTGCGCCCGAGCGCGGTCGCGATCGTGCTGGAGGCCAGAGTGTCCCCGCGCGCCGCGGCTTTCCCTTCCAGTTGCCGGTAGGACAACCCGGAACAGATCCGCAGGGCACGCAACGCCGCGGTGAACTCCTCGGCAGTGCGGGCCTGTTCCGGCTGCGGTGTCCCGGGTGGCGGCTGGGCGCCGTTGCTGTCTGCCCCTTGTTCCACATTTCCACCGTAACGGGGGCTCCCATCTGGGCAACCCCGCCAAATTCGTCAACCAGGTGCGTTGTCCGGCCATGTTCGGGCTCCGCTGTTCAGCAGTGTTCGGGGGCTGGTCGGGACTGTTCCGAACGTACGCGAACGCCTGAGCGGCTTGTGCCCGCTCGCCGTCATGGGGAGGCTCTAGGCCGTTGCCATCGGCACGGATGCCTCATCCGGTGACGAGTCGGGCCAAGACGCCCCTGTCGCCGAAAAACTGGAAGGAGTCGCAGCTGATGAAGGCTGTCATGAAGTCGGCAGGAATACTGGGCGGACTGGTGACCGCGGGAATGCTTGCCCTCGCGCCGCCGTCGTCGGCGGCGTCCACCGCGAGCGACGACGTCTTCTTCACCACCCAGGCGACCAAGCAGTACACCTGCGCCAAGACGACCTGCCGGGTGAAGAGGAATCTCTTCAAGGGGCAGCCGCTGTCGATCGACTGCTACTACGTCGGTCAGCCGGTCTCGGGCAACTCCATCTGGTACTACACCACGACGTGGGAGGGCGAGTACTGGGTCGACGGATACACCCCGGGCCAGCACATCAACACCGGCGCCGATCCGCGTCCCGGTATCTCCCGCTGCTGAGCAGATCCGCGCCGGCGAACAGCGACGGCCGAAGGCCGCTGCCCTTCACCCCCATGTGAAAAGGAGAAACCCCATGTCCATGACCCTCACCAGGCGAGCCGGGCTCGTCGTCTCGGCGCTCGTACTCGGCGCGGCAGCCGTCGCTGCCGGACCGGCGATCGCCTCACCCGCCCCCTTATCGGCCGGGCCGGCCTCGGAGAGCGCCTGCCCGTACAACCTGGCTCACCCGACTCTCTACCCCGGCGACACCGGCAAGGCCGTCACCCACGCACAGTGCCTGCTGAACATCTACGGCCGGGGCCTCGACGAGGACGGCATCTTCGGCTCCGGCACGAAAGCCGCCGTCATGTGGGCGCAGGGACGATGCCACATCACCAAGGACGGCATCGTCGGCCCGAAGACGTGGAACTGTCTGCACCCGGACGTGAGCCCCAACCCCTGACCTGACCGTTCGAAAAGACACCTGTCCGCCGCCGGTGACGGTCGGCCGCCACCGGCGGCGTACACGTCCGATATCCGCCAGCGCGATCATTGCCGAGTCGAGAGTCTGGGTGCATGACTACGACATCGACAGTCGCCTTCCGCGTCCATGCGCTGCCCGTTGAGGTACTGGACAGTGTGCGCGCCGGCGGAGTCGACGCCTTCGGGAATCCCGTGGAACGCGTTACCGCCGAGGGCGGCGATCCCCTTCGGTGCTGTCTGCGCAACGCCGAGCCAGGCGAAGCGCTGCTGCTCTTCGGTTACCAGCCGCCGCTCCCGGCCAGCCCCTACCGTGAGGTCGGCGCCGTGCTCGCACACGCTGAACCCTGCGAGGGACCCGCCGACGTCAACGACTATCCGCCGGACTGGCGCGGACGCCCACAGGTGCTGCGCGCATACGATGCGCGCGGCTGGATCCACGACGCGACCAGAGTGCACGACGGCCAGGATCCAGAGGGAGCGATCGCTGAACTGCTCGCGGAGCCTGACGTGGTGCAGGTCCACAGCCGTAACGTGGCCTGGGGCTGCTACATGTTCACGATCACTCGCGCCGGATAGCGGGGGCGCACCAACGACCTGTAGGTCCGCGCCGGTGTCACGCCGGACCGATGACCTTCTTGCACATGTGCCCGAAGACCACCGATGTCCGTACGTCGGTATCCACGGTTCTTGAGGCCGAGTGCGGGACGCCGCCGTAGGGGCGGTGCCCCGCACCGGCCGCGATTGCGGCGCTTGCCCGAGGTCAACGCGGTGGGTGCTGCGCCTGGCGTCGGCGGTAGGCTGCGGCGTTGGCCCGCCCGCCACAGGTCAGCTTGTCGCACCAGCGGCGGCTGCCGGACCGGGAGTGGTCGACGAACAGCCGGGTGCACTGTGTGTCCGCGCATGCCCGGATGCGACGGTGGTCGGGGCCGCCGAGCAGAACGCATGCCTGGTGGGCGACCGTGGCCAGTACCTGGTCGACGCTGCCACGCCACACCCCGCGGCCCAACCCTTCCAGCACTGGCGTGACCTGCTTGCCGGCCGCCGTCCTACCGATGAGGCGCAGGTCCCCGGCACGCGGCTGCTGCTCCAGCAGATCCGCGGACGCGGTGCGGTAGACGGCCTCGCGCAGTGCCCGGGTCCGTGCGACGTCGTCGTCGCCGACGCCCCCGGCCACGTCTGCCAGGCCCGCCTGCTCGATCCAGGCGGACAGGTCCTGCGGACCGGCGAGCAACTCGACCGCGTAACTGTTGCGCCAAGTCAGCGTGGCGGCCAGGTCCAAGGCCAGATGACCGCTGACGAAAGTGAACTCCACCCAAGCAGTGTGGCCCGGCCGGGCATTGATCGGCAAGATCGTGGAATCATACCCTTGACCGATAACGCTCGCGGGAAACCGGGGCCGGCCCTCCACTCCGCTGCGGCCCCCTGAGGACGGGCAGGACTTCGATGGCCGCCACCGCCGCATCCACCCCCGTCGCCGCGCCCACGGCCTGCTACCTCGGCGTTGCTGTTCCGGCGCGCCTGGCCGACGAGGGAGCGCGCGTCGCACTCGTCCTGCTGGCCCTGGCGCGCGAACACAGCGCGAGCCTCGGCGGCCTCCTGGTCGCCGCACTGATGGTGCCTCACGTGGTCGCGGCTCCCGTGGTCGGCGCCCTCGCCGACCGGGTCCGGCGCCGCAGGCTTTTCCACGGTCTGGGCCTGGCCGCCTACGGCACCGGCCTGGCCGCGACCGCGTGGGCGCTGGGCCGCCTCCCCACGGCCCTGGTCCTGGTCCTGGTCCTCGCGGCCGGCTGCTGCGCCCCCCTGGTCACCGGGGGACTCACCAGCCTGCTCGCCGAACTCCTCCCCGAGCGGGCCCTCACACGCGCCTTCAGCATCGACTCCACCACCTACAACCTGGCAGGCATCCTCGGCCCCGCGCTGGCAGCGACGCTGGCCGCCGCGATCGGACCGGGCGCGGCACTCTTCACCCTCGGCGCGGCCGCGCCGGCCGGTGCCCTCGCCCTGCCCCTGCTGCGCCTGCCCGCCCGCCCTCCCACCAAGAACCGTACGACCGCCGCGCTACGGCCCGCCGTCCTCACGGCCGGTGCCCGGGAGATCGTGGGCAACCCGCCGCTGCGGTCCGTGACCTGGGCCAGCAGCATCGGCCAGCTCGGCGTCGGCGCCCTGCCCGTGATCACCGCCCTGCTGGCCACCGAACGCCATGCCGGCTGGGCGGCGGGCGGCCTGATGACCGCCTTCGCCGTCGGCGCCATGGCGGGCTCCCTCACCTACGCCGTCAAACCGTGGACCCGGACCCGGCCCGAACGAGTAGTGCTGCTGTGCCTGCCGCTCACCGCACTGCCCCTGGCCCTGGCCTCATGCGTTGCCGGAATGGAACTGACCACGGCGCTGTTCGCCATGGCGGGCTGGGCCACCGGTCCGCTGTTCAGTGCCCTGCTCGCCGCGCGCGAACGGTATGCGCCGCAGTCGTTGCGCACACAGATCTTCACCCTCGGCGCTGGTCTGAAGAGTACGGCGGCCGCGGCGGGAGCGGCCGGGATCGGTGCCCTGGGCGGACTGGGTGCCGCACCGCTCCTGGGCATGGCGGCCGCCGCGCAGGTCGTGGCGGCCGGCCTTGGTGTCGTCCTGCTGACGCATTCGCCGAGGAACGCCCGGCGAGCGGAGGGAAGGCCCGTCGGCGGCGTCCAGGGTGGATCGTACGAGGAACCCACCACGTCAGCAGAAAACACCACCACGAGGACGCAGGGGAATTGACCGCCCGCCACCGCCACCCGCACGGCGGGCGGGGTCGCGCCGAACCACCGCCCCGCACGGGACGGCCTTCCACCGATCGGCCTCACTTTTCCTTCACCGTTCCGGATTGCCGCCTGCTCGACATGCGCTTTGGGCCGCTTTCAACTGAGATGAGGAGCGGCGCCGCCTGCCACCAGGCCGACGGGCCGAAGGAAAGGAGCGAGTCGTGACGACTCAGGAGACAAGACTGCCTGCCGGCGTGGTCGCGATCGAGGGCAGCGAGTGCCCTCCGGCGACTTTGGGGCTGTGGAAGCACTACGGGCGCAAGGGCCCCGCCTACGGGATCGGCGCGGGGTACACGGTCGCCCTCAGGGAGCTGCCCGCGGATGGCGGCAGCATGATGAAGAACGTGTCCTCATGGGTCAACAAGACCCAGAGCGACGCAAAGCTGATCAGCAGCAAGGGCACCCGTGTCCTCAAGGCCGGCGAGTCCCTGGAGGAACCCGCCGAGCACAACGACACCGTCGAACGGGTCGAATGGGTGCAAAGCTGACAGCTCGGCGCTAGGTCTTGTCCGCAAAGTGAGTTGGTCGTTGGTCTGTTCGTGGTGCGTCGTCATGAGCTGACCGATGAGTCGTGGGCGGTGATCAAGCCGCTTCCGGCTCCGCCGCGGATGGACCGGCCGGTCCGCGACCGGCGGCAGGTGGTCAACGGCATCCTGTCGCAGCTTTCGACCGGGGCGGCCTTGACGGGACCTGCCCGAACGCTACGGGCCGTGGAAGACGGTCCAGGAGCGCTTCCGCCGCTGGTCCGCCGACGGCACGTGAGACCGTCTGCTGGCCCATGTCCAGCAGCACTGCGATGCCGTCGGCACCGTCGACCTCACGGTCATGTGCATATGCAGGCACAGGTCGAACCCAGCGCCCGGGTACCGCTTCAGCCTGTGGCGGTGGGGCTCCGGACTTGCACCACTGCGGAGCGAGGGGCTGGACGTCAGGCCTTCACGGGCGGGTGCTCGATCGCTCGACGGCGCTTCCAGTATGCGACGGTCAGTACGGCCAGGAGCGGCCCCCACAGGAGCAGCGGCGCGTAGCAGATGTAGAACAAGGGGTCGTTGGGAGAATCGTCGGGAGCCGCGTCGCCTCGGATCGTCTTTCCCATGATCTGGGTGACGAGGGTCAGGCAGCAGATGAACGTGACGAGAGTGGCTCCGGTCGCGGCGGGGATGACCACTGCCGTGGTCGGGATCCGGCGGCCACGCAGGAACGGGATCCAGCGTGGAAACATCTCGCCCCAGCGGGCGATCAGACCGAACGCGGTGAAGGCGAGTACCTCGGACAGGGCCGACAGAACGACGATGTAGATCCGCTCGCCGACCGTGATTCCGTTGTCGAGCGCGGCCGGGAGCCTCCAGAGGCTGGAGGGCAGGACGGCCAGCAGCACAGCGTAGGCGACGAGCCGCATCCGCGGGGACACCCCGGCAACAGGCTCGTGGGCTTCCCGCCATGCCGCACGAAGCCGTCCGGGACGGGTGGTGGTGAGGTCTTCGGCGTGCAGGAGCTGCGGCTGCATGTGCGGTCCTCGGCTTCGGCGGGGCTTGGCTGCCCCGTTCGCTCATGAAGATCGCAGTCAAGGGGTTCGCTCCGGATCGGTCCGTGGGTTGAACTCGCTCCACCGCAAGGCTGATTGAACGGTGCGACCGAAGGAGGACGGTAGAGGGCGCACAGGAATCTCCAGGACACGATCGCGGTATGCACGCCATGCATCGAAGGCCGCCTGAGCGGACTCCTCGGTGAGGAAGTCTCCCGACCCTGTGTCGAGGCCCGTGCTTGCAACGCATCGGCGACCGCGAGCGCAACGTGAGCTGCTGCTTCGCTGTCGCCATGGATGAAGAGGCTTACTCCGGGGACCGGCGCGTCGTCAGCCTCGTTGACCGGCGTGCTGATGGAGAACCCGGGACCCTCGTAATCGCCCCACCCACTCTGTGAATAGTCGATGCCCGATAGCACCTCTGCAAGAACAGCGCGAACATCCCGGCCCGCGCCCAGGCTGCCTGCCGCCGAACCGGCCGCCTGGTTGAACGACAAGTTCAGGGCCTGTTGCGAACGTGCGCCTCTCCCGTAGGCGGGGTCGGTCCAGCATGAATGTCAGACCTGTCTGTCAGGCTCTGGTTATGGAGATGACGCTGCAACTGACGATCGACTGTGCCGACCCGCAGAGGCTGGTGGCGTTCTGGAGCGAGGCTCTGGGATACATACCCGAACCTCCACCGGGCGGCCATGCCACGTGGCGGGAGTACTGGGCAGCCATGGGGGTGCCCGAGGAGGAGTTGCCTGTAGGCGCGGGGGACATCCCGGAGTCGATCGTCGATCCCGCAGGACAAGGGCCCCGGGTGTGGTTCCAGCAGGTTCCGGAACCCAAGGCCACCAAGAACCGAATACACCTCGACCTGAAGGTCGGCGGCGGGCGCGACGTCCCGTTGGCGGTCCGCACGCAGCGGGTCACCACCACAGTGGAAAGACTGGTCAACGCTGGCGCCAGCGTGCTTCGGATCACGGATGAGCCGGACATGGGGCACTACGCTGTCCTGCTGCAGGACCCGGAAGGCAACGAATTCGACGTTGTCTAGGAGCCACTCGTTGATCGCCGCGACGAGGACGATCACCTCGTATCGGGTTGCGGCGGCACGGTGCCGTCGAACTTCGGTGGCCTGCCACCACGGGGGCCGCGCTTGTTTCGACGGCCAGGTGCAGCTTGGTGGTCACGCCAAGTTCATGCCCAGGTGCCGATGCGCGGCAAGTCGTCCCAGTCGGTGACGCGTGGCTCGGCGAGAGCGGGCAAGATGACTGGCATGGCACTGATCCTGGTGACCGGGGCATCCAGCGGACTCGGGTACGACACGGCGAACGCATTGGCCGACGACCGGCACGACGTGGTCATCCACGTCCGCAACCTGGCCCGTCTCGTCAACGCGGAGGACACCGCCCGGTGGAAAGGCATCGTCTCCGGGGACCTCGCCCAGCTCGACGAGATCCGCGACGTCGCCCGCCATGCCGCCGAATTCGGCCGCTTCGACGCCGTCATCCACAACGCCGGAGCCCTGCACTCCCCCGAGGCGATCACCGTCAACACCATCGCGCCCTACATGCTGACGGCCCTGATGGACAAACCGGCCAGGCTCATCTACCTCAGCAGCTCCATGCACCGAACCGGCTCCACGGACTTGCGACGGCTGGCCACCGGCACCGCTTCCTACGACGACAGCAAACTCTGGGTCACCACCCTCGCGCTCGCATGCGCGTCCCGGTGGGAAGGAACGTCAAGCCATGTGGTCGATCCCGGATGGGTCCCCACCCGTATGGGCGGTCCCGGCGCCCCGGACGACCTGACCGCCGGGCACCGGACACAGGCGTGGCTCGCCACCCACGACGACGTGACCCCGAGCACCGGCGGCTACTGGTACCACCAGCAGACCCAGACACCGCACTCCGCATCGCAGGACGAAGCGTTCCAGGCCCACCTCATTCACACCCTGGAGAGCCACACAGGCGTCCCGCTCGACTGACCGCGACCCCGCCGCACGCAGATGGGAGCGGGCCACATCGGGACCAATCATCGCTTGTGGCTGGCGTGGTCGGTGCCGTCCAGCGCGAAGCAGCGCAGGGCGGTTAACTGGGCGGGTGGAGGCTGCGCAGGTAGCGGCAGAACTCCAGGAACCTCGTGCGGTACTTCCTCGGCTTGATGTGGCCGTGGAGCTTGTCCTTGCCCAGGTCCAACGCGGCGAACAGGTGCCGGACCCGTGCGGTCGGGTGTAGGTCGCCCGCCAGCACCATCTTGGCTCGCCGCCAGGTCACCACCGATCCCGTGCCTCTGCGGATGATCCGCAGCAGGCGCTGCCCCTCGTCGCCCTCGATCTGGCGGACGCGTACTTGTTCTGCCACCCGGACAGCCTGGCGACATCGCGCCGTCCGGACCAGCATCCGCACGGCACGCCACGCCACGACAGGGGTAGAGGTTCTCGCGGCATTATGCGCTGGGGTCGCGGAGGCCGACTGCGTCGTGCCGCCAGAACGGCTCTGCGTAGACCAGTGTCCCCGTCATCCATGGCTCGTACTCCGGGAGTCTGAGGGCCTGGAAGGCGCCATCTGGAATGCGCAGGGATGGCTTTCGGAAGCCCTGGGCGTCACCGGGCGCGAAGCCGAAGCGGGAGTAGTAGCCCGGATCGCCCTCCAGGAAGACCAGGGGGACGGCCCGCTCAGCGAGGATCTTCAGACCGTGTCGGACCAGGGCCGAGCCGATACCGCGCTTGTGATGCTCGGGCATGACGGCCAACGGGCTGAGCACATGCACCTCAACCAGTCGCCGAGGGGCATCGAGCAGACTGCGGGTGAACATGATGTGCCCGACGATCTGCCCGTCGAGCTCAGCGACCAGTGAGAGACCGTCCGCGGGCGTGATCGTGCCCCGCAGGGTATCGACCAGGTCGGCCACGACAAGGCCGTGGTCACCGAACGCCCGCAGGTGGATGTCCCGCACGGACTCTCTGTCGTTCGGAAGTTCTTCGCGAAGCTCCATGGCCGGAGGGTAAGGATTCGTCCCAGTCGCTCGCACACGGTTTTGAAGCCCGAAGGATGCGCGGTGAGTGACACCGAGTTGCACACCACATACAGTGTCCCAACGGCGTGTCACATGACCATAGGTCAAAGGTTCTCTGATGCGGCACTAGCTGCTGCGCGTTCTGGTCCCCCGTACTATGAGCCCCATGACGTCCCGTGTGCACAGCCGCTCCCAAGCGAGCTGTGTCCGCTGGACGCTGCTGGCTCTCGTGGTGGTGGCGGCCGTGCTGGCGATGCACGCACTCTCGCCGTCCGGTATGCCTGCCTCCGGCCAGCACGGCGCGATGGCTCCGCTCGGTGCGGCCGAGCATCATGCCGCACCCACTCATGTCGCCGGCAGCCCGTGCCGGCATCTGTCCGGCACGGGCGCGGACGGTATGGCCATGGAACACGCCGGGGGAACCTGCGCGGCGGGCGGTACGTCCACCGCGTACGCCCCTCCCGCGTTGCTGCGCGGGCCGGCCGCTGTCGTCGAGCCCGTCTCGGCGACGCTCACCGGCCCGGCCGCGGAGGCGGTCGACGGTCGAGCGCCACCGGATCTGTCCGAGCTGCAGCTTCTGAGGATCTAGAGGCACCCGCACGGCGCCCTCGCATGGGGTGGCGTGCTTCGGCCTGTCTCACGATCCGCTCTTCCCGCGCGCGCAAGCGCGGGTTCGTCAAGGAGCTGTATTTCCATGGCATCTCGCCGTCTTCTTTTCCGCCGAACCGGCGTGCTGGTCGCAGCCGCCACTGCTGGGGTCGTCCTGGCTGCCTGCGGCAGCAACGACGACTCGTCGTCGGGACACTCCGGCCACGACACGGGGTCGACGGCCGGCCCGTCGTCCACCACCTCCGCCCAGCCGGGCGGCCACAACACCCGGGACGTGGCATTCGCGCAGGGGATGATCCCGCACCACCGGCAGGCCGTCGCCATGGCCGACCTGGCCGCGTCCCGAGCCAAGTCCCAGCAGGTCAAGGATCTCGCCGCCAAGATCAAGAACGCGCAGGACCCAGAGATCAACACCATGTCGAGCTGGCTGAAGTCCTGGGGTGAAGAGGTTCCGGACTCCGGCACGTCCGGCGCGTCCGGCACAGAGAGGATGCCGGGCATGGACCACTCCGGCTCGTCGTCGATGCCCGGCATGATGTCGGACGACGACATGGCCGAGCTGGAGCAACGGACCGGCGACGCCTTCGACGAGGCGTTCCTGGGCATGATGATCAGCCACCACGAGGGCGCCATCAAGATGGCCAGGACCGAGCAGGCCAAGGGCGCCTATGGCCCGGCCCAGACCATGGCAAAGTCGATCGTCACCTCGCAGTCGGCCGAGATCACCGAGATGAACAAGATCCTCGGTAAGCAGTAACCCCACCCCGGCCGGGGGCAACCGCATCTTGAGGATGCCCCCGGCCGGGCTTGCCCCGCCGGGCGACGGGAGCCGGGTCGGTCCTCGCGGCTGCTTCTGTCCGGCGTAATTCCTCCCGATGGAGGAATACCCCTGGGGGGTATATGGTTGCGGGTGGGTGGAGACCTGATCACAAGGGGAATGACGATGGACCACTCGGCGCATGAACACCACCACGAGCACCAAGGCCACCCCGGGATGGGTACCTCTTGGCGCATGGCCGCGCAGGCGACGTTGCACTGCCTGACCGGTTGCGCCATCGGCGAGGTCCTCGGCATGGTCATCGGCACGGCCGCCGGTCTGCACAACGCGGCCACCGTCGTCATCTCCATCGCGCTGGCCTTCGTCTTCGGCTACGCGCTGACCATGCGGGGCGTACTGCGGGCCGGGGTACCCGTCCGGCAGGCGCTCAAGGTCGCCCTGGCCGCAGACACGGTGTCCATCGCGGTGATGGAACTGATCGACAACACGGTCATGGTGGCTGTCCCCGGCGCCATGGACGCCGGCCTGTCCCGGATCCTGTTCTGGATCTCACTGGCCTTCTCTCTCGCCCTGGCCTTCGTACTGACCACCCCGGTAAACCGGTGGATGATCAGCCGCGGCAAGGGTCACGCCGCCGTCCACCCCTACCACTGACACTCGCCACAGCCGCGACCGCGACCGCGTCCAGGCCGCCATCCGGCGCGCACGGCGCGGCGGGACTTCACCGCCCGCAGTCCACCGCAGTCGACCGCACTCCTCATCCGGCTCCGCTCCGGATCAGGGGCACGGCCTATCCGACCTCGGCGGTGACCACCATGGTCGTGTCAGCGTCGGCCTCCCTCAGCAGGGCGCCGCCCGGAGCCCACAGTGCCGAGCGGCCACAACCCGTCCACGCTCCAGCCGGGCCGACATGGTTGGCCACGACGACGTACATGTCGAAGTCCTTGGCGATGCCCGGATACACCGCCGCCAGCTCTTCCACTCCACCACCCGTGCCATACAGCGAGCTGGCCAGATGAACCTGACACCCTTCGGCGGCTCCGCGGGAGACCAGCTCCGGGAAGTGGTTGTCGAAGCACGTGGCCAGGGCGAAACGCAGCCCCCCGAACTCGAACCGCCCGTCGTGTCGCCCTGCAACGAAGACGTCCCGCTCGTGCTCAAACAGGCGCTGTTTGCGATACGTGGTGATCAGTTCCCCGTCGGTCCCGAAGACCAACGTCTCGATGGCGGGCCGTTCCCCGTGGGTGGCGGCGACGCAATTGACGACGGTGGCGACACCGCTCTCCCGGACCGCATCCAGGCGGGGGTCATCCGCACGCACCCAAAGATCGCGGCGGGCGAGAACAGCTTCCAGCTCATACCCGGTCAGCGCCAGCTCAGGAAACACCACCAGCTCGGCCTCCTGCTCACGCGCCCGGGTGGCCAGGGCCGCCATCTGCTGCACATTCGCCGGGATGTCGGCAGGGACACAGGTGAATTGGGCTGTCGTGATCTTCATGGGGCTCAGCATGTCAGCCCGTCACAGGGGCGAACTCCTTCGTCCGCAGAAGGAGTTCCGTACCCGCACACGTGGCCGCACTGCGGAGCAAGCTCGGGGCGCCTTGCACATCGAGTAGGTCCATGGAGTCGGCGCCGCCGGGCTCCAACTCCAGCCGCGGGGACGGCAGGGCCTCCGAGGACCTGCTGGAAGCCCCCAGAATGTGCCGCGGGCCGGGACTCACGGAGGAAGTCCCGGCCCGCGGCCCCGCGCTCGACTTCGCCTTACTTGCCCTCCAACGCCTCCACCAGCTGCGGCAGGCTGCCGGTGGCCGTGATGAGGGCCAGGTGGTCGTGGTAGTCCCGGCTGCTGACGATCAGGCCGTCGCGGACCCGTAGCACCTGGATGTTGGCAGCCTCGAAGGTCCGCCCGGTCACCCGGTGGTGCACCTGGTAGTCGAACTCGGCGACGATCACCTCCGGGTCGTCGGTCTCCCGGATCACCACGTTCGCCGGGGTCAACTCCAGGGGACTGCTCGCGGCGACTTCCGCGAACCGCTCCTTGAGCACGGCCCGTCCCTCGAACCGGCGCGGCCCGACTGGCTGGAAGACGGTCTCCACCACGGCGTCCTCGGCGTAGAGCTCGGCCAGCTCCCCGAACCGCCCCGCGCCGATACCCTTGAGCAGTTTCTGGAAGACCTCACGAGGTGGCAGTGTTTCGGACATGATCAACCCCCAGCACGATCTGTCACTAGAATCGGACTAGCGAATCCGGTTTCGACGATACGGACTGACGACTCCGGTTGTCCAGACCGATGCTCCGGTTGTCCAGTACGGCTCTGCCGTGGGCGGGAAGGGGGAGGAATGAGCGGCACTCAGGAGCGCCCGCTGCGGGCTGACGCGGCCCGTAACCGAGCCAGACTGCTGGACGTCGCCACGGAGGTGTTCACCACCCGCGGCGTCGGCGTGCCCACCGAGGAGATCGCCCGGATCGCCGGGGTCGGGGTCGGGACGCTCTTCAGGCACTTCCCGACCAAGGAGGCGCTGCTGGAAGCGGTGATGGTGCGCCGACTCGAGACGATCAACACCGGCATCGCGCAACTGGCCGCCTCGGCCGATCCCGCCGAGGCCTTCCTGGGCTGCTTCCGCCTGGTGGTCGACCAGTCCATGGGCAAGAACCAGTTCACCCAGGCGCTCGCCGCGGCCGGGGTGGACGCGCACGCAGCCCTGCGAGAGCCGAGCGCGGGGATCCAAGCGCAGCTGGCCGAGCTGCTGGCCGGGGCCCAGCAGGCCGGGGCGGTCCGCCCGGAGTTGGGCCTGCCGGAGCTGATCGCCCTGCTGATCGGGACAAGCGCGACGATGGAGCAGCTCGCAGGCGACCCGAGGGCCCGGGAGCGGATTTTCGAGGTGGTCTTCGACGGGCTGCGACCCCGCTGACCAAGCCGAGCTTCGATGCCCCGAGTTCCGCCAGGGCGTGGTGCGTATACGAGGTGACTAAGTCGTCACTCAAGCTTCCAGGAGCGATTCCGTGTCACGGACGCGGCACCACGACCGATCCGCCGAAGCTCGGGTCACTTCGGCGTCGTACTGACCGGCCTCGAAGTGGAAGGCCGGGGGCCGCACTTCGTCGCCGGGCACCTGCCAGTCGGACCACTCCACGATGTCCCCGTGCCGCTGCACGGACACCGAGAGGTAGCCGCAACAGCCGCCCGTGCACTCGGGCTCCCCCAGCACCACGCGTCGCCCCTCTCCGGTCGCGCACAGGGGGCTGTGACCGTTGGCGGGCAGCGCCTCTTCCGCGAACGGGCCACGGCCTCCCTCGCCGACCGACGCCGCCACCACATCCTCGCCGTCGATCCGCAACCGCAACTGGGCGGCCCACCGGGCCCCTGGCGGCAACACCCTGACCTCAAGCCGGTTGAACATCCGCATACGGTAGAGGAGGGATGCCGACAAGGCTCCGCACGACTGCTGTCACTCCGTGTCGAAGTCGGTCCCCCGGGAGACCTTCTCCCACTCGGTGAGCTCGGCCCGCACGGAGTCCAGGTGTCCGGTCAGGAAGTCGACCGCGTCACCGCCGAGGGCAAGGCGGAGCGGCGTCTTCTCGGCGTCCAGAGCCAGCCGGATCGCCGCCGCGGCCTTCGCCGGGTCGCCGGGCTGGCTGCCGTCGCTGCCCTGCACCATCTGCCGGGTCACGCCGACCTTCTCCGAGTACGCCGGGTTCTCCTCCGAGAAGTACGCCGCGCCCTTGCCGAACAGGTTGGTACGGAACGCGCCGGGCTCCACGATCAGCACCTTGATGCCGAACTGCGCCACCTCGTCGGCCAAGCCCTCCGACAACTGCTCCAGCGCCGCCTTGGTCGCGCTGTACGCGGAGAACCCGGCGAAGGACAGCTGCCCGCCGAAGCTGCTGATGTTCACGACCGATCCGCTGCCGCGCTCCCTCATCTGCGGCAGCAGCGCCCGGGTCAGCCGCGCCGGGCCGAACACGTGCAGCTCGAACAGGTCGCGCAGCTCCCGGTCGGTGGTCTCCTCGAACGCGCCTACCTGGGTGCGGCCGGCGTTGTTCACCAGCACGTCCACCCTGCCGTAACGGGCCAGGACGTCGGCGGCCACCACGTCGATCCGCTCGCCGTCGGTGACGTCCAGGCTGATCGCCTCCGCACGGTCCGGGTATGCGGCGACCAGGTCGTCCAGCGCCTCGGTCCGCCGGGCCGTGCCGATCACCGTGTCACCGGCGGCGACCGCGGCCTCCGCGATGGCCCGCCCGAAACCGCTGCTCGCGCCGGTGACCAGCCAGACCTTGGTGTTCTCGCTCATCTTCATCTCCTTCGTCAACCGCCGTTCGGGGCTCCCCCGTCGACAGATCCCATCCTTCGTCAGGCACCAGGGGAGCGTCCAAGACCCCTTGTGATAGCCATGAGTTATGAACGTCCACGGGCGCGATCTCCACTACTTCATCTCGGTCGCCGAGGAATTGAGCTTTACCCGGGCCGCCGAGCGGCTCTTCGTCTCCCAACCCGCGCTGAGCAAACAGATACGGATGCTGGAGAAGCAACTCGCCGTGGTCCTGTTCGAACGGGACCGGCGGGCAGTGCGGTTGACCGCGGTGGGGGAAGCCCTCTTACCGCACGCCCGCGAGGTGCTGGCCGCCTGGCAGGCCGCCGAGGCGGCGGTTCAGGAGGCGAAGACCGCCGAGCGGCGCACTCTGGTGATCGGCATGTCCACCAGCCCGGGCCGCGGGCTGCTGCCCGCCCTGCGGACCCGCCTCCTCTCCCGGCATCCGGACGCGCAGCCCGCCCTGCGCCAGGTCAACTGGGCTGATCCCAGTGCCGGGTTGGCGGATGGATCCAGCGACGTCGCCTTCGTCTGGCTGCCGCTGCCGGAGGAACACCGTTACGAGTACGCGGTAGTGGCCCGAGAGCCCCGGCTGGTCGCGCTGCCGGACGGGCACCCCTTGGCGGCGCGGGCCGCGTCCGACCCCGAGGGAAAGGTGGACTTCGCCGACCTGCTCGAAGAGCCCTTCCTGGCCCTCCCCCCGGAAGCCGGCCCGCTGCGGGACTACTGGCTCGCCCTGGACGCCCGGGACGGTCGCCGGCCGCGGATCGGCGGGGTGGTGGCCAGCGCCGAGGAGACCCACGAGGCGGTCGCCGGCGGCCAGGGAGTGGCGCTGCTCGCCACCGGTAACGCCCCGCTGGTCGTCCGGGACGAGGTGATCGCGGTGCCGGTACGGGGCATTTCCTTGTCCCGACTGGCGGTGGCCGCCCGCCAGGACGACAAACGGCCACTCGTTCTCGCCTACCTCGCCGCTGCGCGGGAAGTCGGGGCCGCGGCAGCGTGACGCAGTCCACAAGGAAAGGGTGACAGGGCGTTGTCGCGGGCGGCTGTGACTGTCGACGGCATGACGATCACAGATGAGGACTGCCTCCCCGAGACCCTGGCGTTCAACGAGCAGTTCGAGGCTGCCGCCGTGAGCCGTCCGGCTCGCGGGCCGGCGCCGAGCGCAGCCACACTGGCGCTCCTGCGGCGCAACCGGCTCGGCGGCGACACGCCACCGGTAAGGCTGCCGCACGGCCAAGACCGCGTCGTCGAGGGCGGAGTGAAGGTACGGGTCTTCGTGCCGGACCACGTCGACGGCGCGTATCTGCACATCCACGGAGGCGGCTGGGCGTTCGGGTCCGCGGACGGACAGGACGAGCGGCTCTGGCGGCTCGCCGAACAGGCCCGGCTGGCCGTGGTGAGCGTGGAGTACCGCCTCGCACCGGAGCACCCGTTCCCTGCCGGGCCCGACGACTGCGAAGCGGCTGCCCGGTGGCTGGTGAAACACGCCGCGGCCGAGTTCGGTACCGAACGGCTGCTGATCGGCGGTGAATCGGCCGGCGCCCACCTCAGCGTCGTGACGCTGCTGCGCCTTCGCGACCGGCACGGCATCACCGGCGCGTTCCGGGCGGCCCACC
The DNA here is from genome assembly GCF_055639495.1 of Streptomyces sp. NPDC039424. Classification (NCBI taxonomy): domain Bacteria; kingdom Bacillati; phylum Actinomycetota; class Actinomycetes; order Kitasatosporales; family Streptomycetaceae; genus Streptomyces; species Streptomyces sp. NPDC039424. The sequence goes on along the minus strand of NZ_JBVKAI010000007.1, from coordinate 218,091 downwards.
TGCTCTTCGGCCCCTACGACCTGTCGATGACACCAAGCCAGCGGAGCTTCGGCCCCCGACCGCTGTTGAGCAACACCGACACGCTTCGGGGCGGCTATGAGCTGTTCACGCCGGGGATGGGGGAAGAGCAGCGCCGTAGCCCGGAGGTCTCGCCCCTGTTCGCGGACCTGGCCGGGCTGCCGGCCGCCCGGATCGTCGTCGGCACCGAGGATCCGCTGCTGGACGACTCGCTGTTCCTGGCCGCACGGTGGGAGGCGGCGGGTGCGCCGGTGCGGCTCGGTGTCGTCGCCGGCGCGATGCACGGCTTCACTCTGTTCCCCCTGACCATCACCGAGCGGGAACTACGGCGGCAGCGCGACTTCCTGGCGTCCGCGTGACGGTAGCGTCGGCGGCATGAACCGAACCGCCCGGCTGTACGCGCTGGTGGAAGAGTTGCGGGCGGCAGCGCCGCGGCCGCTGACGGTCGCGGCGCTCGCCACGCGGTTCGAGGTCAGTACGCGCACGGTACAGCGCGACCTTCAGACACTGATGCAGACCGGTGTGCCGGTGCGCTCCATACCCGGGCGGGGCGGCGGCTGGTCGATCGACCCGCAGATGACCCTGCCCCCGATCCACCTCACCGCCGATGAAGCCTCGGCACTGACCGCAGCGCTCGCCGCGGCCGACGCCTCCACCCCTTACGCCGGCGCGGCCCGCACGGCGGCTCAGAAGATCGTGGCCTCGATGGCCGGTCCCGCCTCGGCGGCGGCCCAAGAACTCGCCGCACGGATCGTTGCCCTGCCGAGGCGCGGGGACTCCGCCATCCGCAGCGCGGTGGAGCAGGCCCTCGCCAACACCATGGTGCTGCGGCTGTCCTACACCGACGCGGCAGGGCGCGAAAGCACCCGCGTCGTGGAACCGGCCGGGCTGCTCACCGCCGACGGCCGCTGGTACCTCATCGCCTGGTGCCGCACACGCCGGGCCGGCCGGGGCTTCCGGCTTGACCGGATCGCGGCAGCGGCTCCGACCGGTGAACCGGCACAGCCCCATGACCTGACCGAACTGCTCCTCGGCTCGGTCGCCGCCGGCGCAGTACAACCCACCGCACTGGCCTCGCTCACACCCCCACCATGAGAATCCGAAGGCATCACAGCACGGCCCAAGACCAGCGAAACCCACCCGCACCGCTCCGCTAGCATGATCGAACCCATGACGAGCGCCCCAACCGCCCGTCCTTCACCGGAAATCCATGCTATCCGGCACGAAGAGTGACTTATTTAACTAACACCTAACAAATCGGCCAAACAATTGATACCTAGAGCATCGCGGGTGTTTTCCCGAACAAATTGCAGAATTACCTTCGCCACGTTGCGTCAGCCAAGGGCGATACTGTGGGCCACGGCGGGTGTGGCGACCCTCGGATTCCTCGTCGCGCTCGAGATCGCCGCGCGCCGCTACGGCCTGCCGGGGCCGATCACCAACCAGGCGCGAGAGGTGATATTCCCGCCGAAATCGGGTTTCCTGCTGTATGCCGGTATGGCGTTGATGATGGTGGTGCTCACCTGGCGGCAGCGGTTCATCGCGGTTGGTGCCGCGATCGGGATCGACATCGCCTTCTTGCTGGTGCGGTGGGCGGCCGACGCCAAGGTGACCGACGGCCACCCCTTCGGCAACGGCGCGTTGTGGGTGATTCTGGGCGTCGCGGTCATCGCCGTCACGCGCCGCACCGGCCAGGAACGCGTCCTGCTGCTGAAGGGCGTCGCGCTGGGCCTGCTGCTGGTGGCCGGCCGCAAGACCGGCGATACCTGGCTCCTCATCACGTCTAAGACGCGCCCGGCGGTGCTCGACCAGTACGTGGCAACCGCCGATCACGCGCTGGGCAACCCGTCGTGGGTGGCAGGCCGGATCGTCGCGGCCACCGGCCCGATCGGCGCCCATGTTCTCGACTACGTCTACATCCAGCTCGCGGTGGCCGCGGTCGTCGTCGCGCTGTACCAGCTACGGCATGTGGCGGTCGAGCGCCGCTTCCCGGGCCATCACCTGGTGCGCACCTTCCTGGTCATCGGCCTCCTCGGACCAGGCATCTACATGATCTTCCCGGTGGTCGGACCGGTCTTCGCCTACGGTGCCGACGGCGGCCACTGGGCGCTGGCCAACCTGTGGCCGAACACGCCGCCGCCGGTCAGCTCCCCGCACCAGATGCCCTTCGACGAGATCACCCCGCGCAACTGCATGCCCAGCCTGCACACAGCGTGGGCCACCGCGATCTTCATTCATTCCCGCAAGGGCCCACGGACTCTGCGATACGCGGGCACGTTCTGGCTCCTTGCCACGCTCGGCGCAACCCTGGGATTCGGCTACCACTACGGCGTGGACCTCGTCGCCGGCGTGGTGTTCACGCTCACGATCGAGGGAGCGCTGCGCGCACTCGACCGTGGCTGGGACCGGTCAGGAACCCAGCTGGTCATCCACGGCGCGACCGTCTTCGCCGCACTCTTGCTGTCATACCGTTATCTGTCGGTGCAAATGGCCACATATACGTGGGCGTCTGGACCACTTCTCATCCTGGCGATGGCCTCAGTGATCCACCGCTACGTACGGACCACCAAGCTGTGGGAACCCGAGACCGCACCAGCGCTGCCACCAAAGCCGCAACCCGAACTGAGTGCCGTCCCCTGATCGATCTCGACCTTGCCCTGTCACGCCGGCGCCGAAGACGGACGACCGCCATCGACACGCGGAGAGGCGAAATCGTCAAGGCCGCGAAGATACGTCAGGCCGGGGCGACCGGAGAGGCGCGTCTCGCCGGTGACGACGAAACCCGCACGGGCCAGCACGGCTCGGGACGCCGCGTTGTCGAGGGTGGTGGCGGCTCGCAGGGCGGTCAGCCCGTACCTGCCGGCGGCAAGGCCGCACACCTCCCGCACGGCCGAGGTGGCCAGTCCGCGACCCGCGGCCTGCTCTGCGATGCGGTATCCGAGCTCGGCACCGCCATCCGCCACGTCCACCAGATTGACCCGCCCCAGCACTTCGCCCACAGCGCCGACCAGCACGTGGAAATAGCAGACCCCGGCGTCCTGCTCGGCCAGCAGGTCACCAAGCCGCTCGTCGAAATGGGCGAAGTAGTCCTCGCCCCGATCAGGAATGGACGCTGCGAAATAGGCCCGATTCTCCCGCTCGAAGGCGAGGAGTGCCGGGGCATGGTCCGAACGAAGCAGCTGCAGCTCAGGCATAGGGAGGACTGTATGCTGTCCTGCCTTTTCCTGCAGCCGGCGTGCGCGTTGTGGCTGTGAGCCTGGCCCAGGCCCGAGTTGCGGCTGGCCGGTGTGCGAGCGATTCATGGTCCCCGCCGCAGTGATCATCTGCCGGCGGCGGAAGCCATCGGTGGAATGTCCCGGACGCTGCGAGAGATACCGCAGCCACTCTCCGTGCGAACTGTGATAAACCATCCCTAAATGCCAAATCTGGCAGGTATGTGAGTTTCCGACCGCCGCTTCGAGATGTCACCGGCAGACGGGGGCAGAGGATTGAGCACGGACGACCGCGTCGCGGTGACGACCGGGATCGCGCGACTGCACGCGTCGCCCGGACTTGCCGGGCCGGGCCGGCTCGGGCTGGTGACCAACCACACCGGCGTCCTTCCCGACCTTCACCCGGCCGCGCCCGCGCTGCTCGAGACCGGCGCGCGGCTGATCGCCCTGTTCGGTCCCGAGCACGGGCTGCATGGGACCGGACAGGCCGGTGAGAGCGAGGCCGCTCAGGCGGACCCCGCCACCGGCCTGCCGGTCCACGACACATACCGGTGCAGCGGCGAGCGCCTCGACGAGCTGCTGCTCGACAGCGGCGTCGACGCCCTGGTGTACGACCTACAGGACATCGGGGCCAGGTTCTACACCTACGTGTGGACCATGTTCGACCTGATGGTCTCGGCGGCCCGTACGGGCGTACGGTTCGTGGTCGCCGACCGGCCGAATCCCCTCGGCGGACTGGTCAGCGAGGGCCCGCTGCTGGACCCGGCGTGGGCCAGCTTCGTCGGGCGCGCCGCGATCCCCGTCCGGCACGGCCTCACCTGCGGCGAACTCGCCCGGCATCTCAACACCTCTGCCGTACCCCAAGCAGCGGGCGAGGCAGCTGACTTGACGGTGATCGAGGCTGCCGGCTGGCAGCGCGCCATAGTCGCGGAGGCCACCGGCCTGCCCTGGGTCGCACCCTCGCCGAACATCCCGACGCCGGCCACTGCCACCGTCTACCCCGGCACCTGTCTGTTCGAGGGGACGAATCTCTCGGAGGGCCGTGGTACCACGCAGCCCTTCGAGATCGTCGGGGCCCCGTACGTCGACGCGCGGTTCGCGCCCTCGCTCGCCGAACTCGCCCTGCCCGGAGTGCACTTCCGTGATCTACGGTACGTACCGACCTTCCACAAACACGCCGGACGGCCGCTGCGCGGGGTCCAGCTCCACATCACCGACCGCGAGGGGTTCGCTCCCGTACGTACCGCCGTCGCGATGCTCGCCACGCTGCGGCGGCTGTACCCGGACGACTTCGCCTGGCGCACCGCGGATGGCGGTGTGGAGGGGACCGGACACCGTCACTTCATCGACCTGCTGTGGGGGTCCGACCGGTTGCGGCGTGCCGTCGACGCGGGGGACGACCCGCTGCCACTGTGCGATCCGCCGGCGCGGCCCGGACGGTGGGCCGGGGACGAGGTGCTGCTCTACCCCTGAGCCGTCCTGCCCCACCGCTGCGACCTGCTGCACCTGGCCGAGGACACATCCAGAACCTCGACCTCGACCGGCTCACGTTCGACGCCGTCCGTGACCGCGTATGGAAGGACAACCCCGTCGATGACCGATCCCACGACGACATCCCGGGCCGGGATTCGTGGCTTTCGCGCGGGTGACGGCCCGCAGTTGGTGGAGGCGTGGCGCCGGAGTGCGCCGGCCGATCCCATCGCCCCGGACCGCTTCCGCTCCCTGGTGCTGCTCGACGCCAACTTCGATCCGGAGGGGCTTCGGGTCGCCGTCGACGGCGACCGTGTCGTGGGCGCCGCTTACGCGGTGCGCCGTCTGACGCCGATGACCGGCACCGATCTGGAGCCGGAGCAGGGCTGGATCCCGTTCTTCTTCGTCGACCCGGCCGCTCGCGGGCGCGGCCTCGGCCGCCGGCTGCTGACCGACGCCCTCGACTGGCTCCACGGCCACGGCCGCACCCGCGTGGACTTCTCCTCGTACACCCCGAACTACATCCTCCCCGGCCTGGATACCGTGACATACCCGGTAGCGGGCAAACTCCTTGAGTCCCTGGACTTTCACACGCTGTACGAGGCTGCGGCGATGGACCGCGGCCTGGTCGGTTATCGCTTCCCGGACGACGTCGCGCTCCGCTGGGACGAACTGACGGCACAGGGCTACCGGTTCGCCACCCCGTCCGACGACGATCTGGTGGACCTGGTCGCGCTCGCCGGAAGCCACTTCAACCCGGACTGGGCGCGCGCGATCCGGGAGTGTCTGGCCGCGGGCACCCCGCTGGACCGGATCGTCGTCGTCCGGGACCCTTCGGGCCGCCTGGTGGGCTGGGCGATGCACGGCGCGTACGAGTCGGTTGACGAGCGGTTCGGCCCGTTCGGTGTGGTGGAGGAGATGCGCGGCACCGGACTCGGCAAGGTGCTGCTCCACCTGGTCCTGGAGCGGATGCGGGCGCGCGGGGCGCACTCCGCGTGGTTCCTGTGGACCGGCGAGCAGTCCCAGGCGGGCCACCTGTACCGCAAGACCGGTTTCACCACGACCCGGGTGTTCCGGGTGATGCGCCGGGAGGCCGCCCGGTGACGCCGTCACGCCGCGGTGGCGGCCTGAGCCGCCGTCACTTCGCGCTCGCGCTCCCCTCGGCGCTGCTCGCCTCCGGATGCGCCGCGCCGCACCAGGGCACCGGGCAACCCGGTGATCCGATCGTCCTGACTCTGCTCTCCCACTATGCGAGCGGGGAGCTCAAGGAGGCCCTGCAGGGCCCGGTCGACGAGTGGAACGCCACGCATGACCGGGTCAAGGTGCGGACGAGCGCCGTCGAGTTCACGGACCTGCTGACCACGTTCATGGTCCGGCAGGCCGCGGGCCAGGGCGCCGACATCCTCCACCCGTACTGCCTGTGGAACGGCCAGCTCGTCCGGGCCGGCGTCCTGCGGCCCGCTCCGTCCGACCACGCCGAGGAGATCACACGCGGCTACAGCGAGGCCGCGGTCGGCTCCTCGTCGGTGGGGGGCACGGTCTACGGCTACCCCACCGAGGTGCAGACGTACGCCCTCTACTACAACAAGCGGCTGCTGCGCGAGGCCGGTGTACACGGCCCTCCGCGCACCTGGCGGGAGCTGGAGGAGACGGCCTACCGCACCACCCGGCGGGACCGGTACGGCAACACGCTGGTCCAGGGGTTCGGGCTGTCGACCTACGACGACTCCACCACCGTCGGCCAGACCCTCGCACTGCTCAACGCCGCCGGCGGAACGTTCGTCTCCGCGGACGGCAGGAGCACCGCCATCGACTCGCCGGCCGGCCGGGCCGTGTTCGATCTGGAGCACCGACTCGTCGTCAAAGGTGCGAGCGCCCCCGGCATCAACGTCTACAAGGCGTTCGCGTCCGGGCAGGTTGCCATGGTGGTCAGCGCCGGCTGGTGGACCGGGAGCCTGAAGGCCCAGATGGGCAGGGACTACCGCGATGTCGGCGTCGCGCCGGTGCCCGTCCCCGAGGCGGACGACAAGCGCGCCACGCTCTCCACCGGCTTCATGCTGGGGGTCAACGCGGCCAGTGAGCACCCGCGCGTGGCCTGGGAGTTCCTGCGCTGGCTCAACACCGAGAAGGTGCGTGTGAAGAGCGCCGAGAAGGGGGCGACAGCGACCCGGATGAGCGCGCTGCAGGTGTCGGTCGGCTCCCTGACCGGTCGCGCCGACGACATGCGGACGCTCCTGAGCGGGGGCAGCGATCCGAACCTGCGCCCGTTCCTGGACGCGCTGGCCTACGCGGTGCCGGAGCCGAACACGCCGGGCGCGCAGCAGGCCAAGTCGCTGCTGCGCAAGAACATCGAGGCGCTGTGGACCGGTCAGCAGTCGGTCGAGGAGGCATTGCGCACCACCCGCCGTCAGATCGATCAGGAGGTGTCGCGCTCATGGTGAACACCCTGACGCTGGAGACGACCGATCGGGCGGCGCACAGCAAGCGGCCCGCCGGGCCCGCCGCCGACGGCCGCAGCCGGGCCCGGCGCCGTCAGGTCGTCGTCGCCTATCTCTTCCTGGCGCCGACGTTGCTGTTCTTCGCGGTCTTCCTGATGCTGCCGCTCGGCTTCGCGCTGCTGCTGTCGATGTCCCGCTGGGCCGGGTTCGACCTCGGCGCCATCGATCCGGTCGGCCTGGACAACTTCACCGGCCTCTTCGCGGACGGATCGACGTTCCTGGCGCCGATCCTCACCAACACGCTGCTGTTCGCCCTGGGCACCGTGGCCCTCGCGCTCACCGGCTCCGTACTCGTCGCCACCTGCATCGACAGCCTGCGGCTCCAAGGGCTGTGGCGCACCCTGTACTTCCTGCCGATCGTCACGACCGTCGTCGCCATCGGCAACGTATGGAAGTACATGTACGAGCCGGGCGGGCTCGTCAACGGTGTGCTCAACGCCCTCGGGCTCGGCTCGGTGGCGTTCCTCCAGGACCCGGACACCGCGCTGCCCTCGGTCGTGGTCGTACAGGCCTGGGCCTCGGTCGGCACGGCGATCCTCATCCTGACCGCCGGGCTGAAGTCCATTCCCGAGTCGTACTACGAGGCTGCCGCGCTCGACGGCGCCGGGCCCGTCACCGTCTTCTGGAAGATCACGCTGCCGCTGCTGCGGCCGTCCCTGCTGTTCGTGTGTGTCACCCAGTTCCTCACCGGCCTGCAGTCGTTCGCGCTGATCATCGTGATGACCAAGGGCGGGCCGGGTGACGCGACCAATGTGGCAGCGCTGGAGATGTACCGGCAGGCCTTCGTGCACGGCGACTGGGGCACCGCGAGCGCCGCCGCCTTCGTGTTGTTCGCGGTGGTCCTCGTGGTCACTCTGGTGCAGTTGTGGATCTTCCGGCGCAAGGGGGAGGACGCATGACCCGCCGCCGTTTCCCGTGGTTGTCGTATCTGGTGGTCGTGACCGGCGCCGTGCTCACGCTGGTGCCGTTCCTCGACATGGTGATGACGTCCTTCAAGGGGCCCGGCGAGTCCGGCACGCTGCCCTACCGGTTCCTGCCCGAGGCGTTCGACCCGTCCAACTACCGGGCGGCGATCGACCAGCTCGATCTGCCGGTACTCTTCCGCAACAGCGTCATCGCCACCGCCCTGATCACCGGATCGGTGCTGCTCACGTCGTCACTCGCCGGCTACGCGCTCGCCAAACTCCGCTTCCCCGGCCGGGACTTCATCTTCCGCCTGGTGCTGGCGACGATGATGTTCCCGCCCTTCCTCTTCTTCATCCCGCACTTCCTGATCCTGGTGCACTGGCCGCTGGCCGGCGGCAACGACCTGTTCGGGCGCGGCGGCGCGGGCCTGACCGTCAGCATCGCAGCGCTCGCCATGCCGTTCCTCGTCAACGGCTTCGGGATCTTCCTGATGCGTCAGTTCATGGTCTCGATCCCGGACGAGGTCCTCGAGGCCGCGCGCATCGACGGGGCCGGCGAGTTCGCCGTGTGGTGGCGGATCGTGGTGCCGCAGACCAAGCCGGTCGTGGTGACGCTCGGGCTGCTGACCTTCGTTGACGCCTGGAACGAGTACATCTGGGCGCTGCTCGTCTCGACCGCCGACCCGGATGTGATGACCCTGCCCGTCGGCATCCAGCTCCTGCAGGACTACGTCGACCCGACCCGCACGATGCCCATCGTCATGGCCGGTCTCGTCCTGAGCATCCTCCCGGTCCTGATCGTCTTCCTGCTGCTGCAGAAGTACTACATCCGCGGCGTCATGCTCAGCGGCCTCAAGTAGCGGGGCCTGTTCCTGCCGACGCTGTGTGGGCATCACGTGCAGAAACACTTACGAAGGTTCCTTCGATGTTGATTTCTGCTTTCAAGTAAGGCCGTGAGCTGTGGTTTTACTCGCGGGTTGCGTCGCAACTGAGGGGATCTGGTGGAGGGGTGTGCGAGGGCGTACTTCCTCGCACTTACACGGGGTTGATCTGCTCGCGACAAGTCGGCACGCTCCGAGGCGCACCGGCGTTCGTTGCCGGCGGCTTCCCCCCACTCACCCCCCACACGAGGAGGAGACCCCTCTTGACGGCGCATCACAAACGTATGAGCAAGGCCAGGCTCGCTACCGCGATCGCCTCCGCCGCCGCTCTGGCCGGCACCGCCATGGCCATATCGCCCGCCGCTCACGCGGAACGACCCGCGGAGGGCACGGTCTACGGACTGCACGCCCAAGGAGCAGTCGCCGGCAGCTACATCGTCCTGCTGGACCAGAACGCGTCCCGGGCGCAGAAGGCGGAGCTTGCGTCGCAGTACGGCGGCAAGCTCAGCCGGGCCTACGGATCGGCGGTCAACGGATTCTCCGCCACCAGTCTCACCGAGACCGAGGCCAAGCGCCTGGCCGCCGACCCCACGGTCTCAACCGTGGTGCAGAACAAGAAGTTTCACATCGACGCCGCCCAGGACAACCCGCCGTCCTGGGGGCTGGACCGCATCGACCAGACCGAGACGGCCGGCGACCACAAGTACACCTACCCGGACAAGGCCGGGGAAGGCGTAACCGCGTACGTCATCGACACCGGTGTACGCATCAGCCACAAGGACTTCGACGGCCGCGCCGCCTACGGATTCGACGCTGTCGACAACGACGACACCGCGGACGACGGCAACGGCCACGGCACCCACGTCGCGGGAACCATCGCCGGAACCGCCCACGGTGTGGCCAAGAAGACCAAGATCGTCGCCGTCAGAGTCCTCGACAACAACGGTTCCGGCACCACAGAGCAGGTAGTGGCGGGCATCGACTGGGTGACCAAGAACCACAAGGGCCCCTCTGTCGCCAACATGAGCCTGGGCGGAAGCACGGACCCCGCCCTCGACACGGCCGTCGGCAAGGCCATCGCCTCCGGCGTCACCTTCGCGGTCGCCGCCGGCAACGAGTCCGCCGACGCCAAGAACAGCTCACCCGCCCGCGTACCGGAGGCCATCACCGTCGCCTCCAGCACCGACGGCGACGCCCAGTCGGACTTCTCCAACTTCGGCTCCCTCGTGGACCTGTACGCACCAGGTTCCGACATCACCTCCGACTGGAACGACAGCGACCAGGGGACCAAGACGATCTCCGGTACCTCCATGGCCACACCCCATGTCACCGGAGCCGCTGCCGTCTACCTCGCCGGTCATCCGGACGCCACACCCGCCCAGGTCGCCGCGGCCCTGACCGGTGCGGCAACCGCCGACAAGATCACCAACGTCAGCAGCGGAACACCCAACAAGCTGCTGAAGGTGACCGAGTAGGCGCCTGCCCTCAGGACCGTACGACGGAAGGACACAGCGGCCCGGTGATGCGTCCGCACGCACCGCAGCGGACAGCACCGCCGGGCCGCTGTGCGCAACCAGCCTGATTGCGCGGCAGCCACGCACATCTCCCCCACCGGCCGCCGGAGTTGGCAGAAGCCGCAGCGGCTGGGCGTGCCGCCCGTAGGTCGGCCTTGGCGGGGTATTCGGGAAGCGACAGCGGTATCCCGTCTCTTCCTAGGAGGTATGTGCCGTGCACGCCTTCAAGCGCTGGCTCGACCGCAGTCTGACCGCGCAGGCGGTCCTGATGTTTCCTCTGGGTGTGGGGATCACTGCCCTGTTCCGCCAGGGTGAGCATCCGGCCTCATGGGTGATCCAGGGAGCGATCTACACCGCCATCGGCCTCGCGTGCCTGGCTGTGCAGCGTCGCCGGGTCAGCCGTGCAGTCGGCACCGACCCAGGCGGCATCGCTGAGCTCAACCGCAAGATCCGGCACCGTGAGTTACCGAAGGAGCCCGAGGAGCAGGCGACCATGCGACGGCTGGTCGCCGAGCACCTGGGGCAGATGGAGCGGGGACGTCGGTGGCTGCCGTTCTGGCTCGGCTTCATGGGCCTGGTCGCGGCCGGCATGCTCGCTCTCGGGGTGGCCACCGGCGCACTGACTGTTCCGCTGGTCTTCGCGGTGGGCGTGCTCGGGTTCTGCTTCTGGATCCTCTGGATGCGCCGCCGCTGGATGGCCCGCTGTCGCTACATGCGCTCAGCCTTGCAGAGCCGGAACAGCCAGGTGGCGTGAGTTCTCGACCGGGGTGGCAGTGACGGAGGGTGTCAGTTGGGCTTGCCCAGGGACCAGCCTGACACGTCCGTGAGCCGGCCGCGCCACAGGGGCATGAGGAGGGGCCTGCCGGTGCCCGCGACGCCGGTGGCGTCACGCAGATGGATCCACTGGGGCAGTCGTGGCGGGGCCGGATGCCCCTTGTCGACCACTGCCTGGTCCACCTGCTCGGGAAATCGTTCCAGCAACTGCGCGCCGGGTCCGTCGATGCTGCGAAGGCTGCGCGCCCAGTCGGCTGTCCATGCCGTGTGGGAGATCAGGTCTCCGTAGAGGAACCCGCCGCCGATGACCAGTGTCAGCGGCAGAGCTGCCTGAGCGTCCTGTCCGATCAGCCGTACCAGCATCTGCAGTTGGAGATCCGGCACCGGTTCGGTCACGAGCGGTGCGGCCGGCTGGCGCAGTGGATCCTGCTCAGGACTCATGTCCGGCGGTCCTTTCGGTGCTGTGCGGGTGGGCCTGGTGCGGCGACGGGGATCTCATGTGCCGAGGAGCCCGGCGCGGAGCTTGGTGAGGGTACGGGTGAGGAGGCGGGAGATGTGCATCTGGGACAGGTTCAGTTCGCGGCCGATCTCCGCCTGGGTCATCTCCTGGCCGAAACGCATCTCGATGATTGCCCGTTCCCGCTCGTCGAGCTGTCGCAGCATCGGGGCGAGCGCGTGGAGGTCCTCGAACAGCGCCAGGGCCGGGTCGGTCTCGCCCAGGGTGTCCGCGTACCGCGGCCCGCCGTCGCCGGCTTCGTCGTTGCCGCCCGGGGTGTCGAGGGAGCCGGCGACGTAGCCGTTGGCGGCCACGAGGCCTTCGATGATCTCGTCCTCCGTCAGGTCCAGATGGGCAGCGAGTTCCTTCACCGTCGGCGGGCGGTTCAGCGTGGTGGCCAGGGCTTCCCTGCTCCTGGCCAGGGAGACGCGCAGTTCCTGGAGGCGTCGCGGGACGTGCACGGCCCAGGTGGTGTCGCGGAAGAAGCGTTTGATCTCGCCGACGATGTAGGGAATCGCGAACGAGGTGAACTCGACCTCGCGCGACAGGTCGAACCGGTCGATGGCCTTGATCAGGCCGATCGTGCCGACCTGGATGACGTCCTCCATCTCGCCGCCGCCCCGGTTGCGGAACCGGCGGGCCGCGAACACCACCAGGGACAGGTTCATCTCGATCAGCGTGTTGCGGGCGTACTGGTACTCGCGGGTGCCCTCCTCCAAGACCCGCAGCCGATCCAGGAACAGCCGGGACAGCACGCGTGCGTCCTTGGGAGCGACCTTGCCCCCGTCCTCGATCCACGGCAGGTCATCCATGACCTCGACTGCTTCCGTGGTGGCGGCTGTTGCTTCGCGGGCGTTCGCGGAGGACGTCACAATGCCGCCTTAGGTGGAGAGCAGGATGAGCGTCTCCTGCCCGCCCTGCCCGCAGGCATGTCCGCGCAGCCAGGTGCGTTCCATCAGGCCGAAAACGCCCGGTGTGGCTTGCGGGGCGTCGACCGAGCGGCTGTTCGCCGCCGCTCGGGGAGCCGCGACCGGGCCCGTCAGTGGGCGGATGAGTGCCCCGGATGACGAGTTGGTTCGCCGGAGACCAGCCATCGCCAGCGTCGGCGCTCCGTGACGAGGGTGGCGGCGGCCAGCAGGGTCACGGGGAGCGCCGCCCACGCAGGCCAGGCCAGCCACGAGGCAGTCACGGCCGCGACGAGCTGGAGAAGCACCAGAAGGATCGTGACCCAGCCCGGCACTGCGATGATCACGTTCGTCTTGTCACCCGGTGTGGAGAAGCACGTGGGAAGGCCGATCAGGACCACCACGGACAGGGCGGCAAGCAGCCATGAGTCGCCGGCCAGCGCCCACGGGGTCGCCACCCAGGCGACGAGTTCCACCGCGAAGCGCAGAACGGACGCTGTGCGGTCGTCCGGCCGTGCCGAGATCGTCTCTCCAGCAGCATCGGTCACCTGCGGACGATCTCACGGCCCGCGACCAACAGCCAAGCATCTGACTGCGGTTGCCAGCTCGACAGGGATCCTTCAGCATCCCGCACAGCCGGTGCGCCAAGGCCACCGCGCGTTCCGGTCGGCGCCCTGGACCTGCTCGTGAAGGTGCGCCGCGTCGCTCGGTCTGTTCGAGCGGTCGTGGACTGAAGCAACGCGGATTGTCGGCGATTCAGCCTGACCTGGTGAGCTGAGGGCAGCGCCTTGGTGTGGTGCTGCCTCGCGTGGGCTGCCGTCGTGTGCGGGACCGAGGCCGATCGAGGCTGGAGAGGCCGCGGAGGCCGGCCTCTTACAATTCCCGTGAGCAAGCGCGCAGGGGGGCAAGGTTGGCCGGTGGGAGTTCAGCGTTCGGTGCGCTGTTGCGGGAGTTGCGGATGGGGGCGTCGCTGACGATCGAGGCCCTGGCAGAGGCGTCGGGTGTGAGCGTACGGGGCATCGGCGATCTGGAGCGGGGGCGGCGGGCTGCCCCGCATCCGCGGACCGCGGCCGCGCTCGCCGACGGACTGGGGCTGGACGACGAGGAGCGGAAGCGGCTGCTGGCCGCCGCCCGGGCCGGCCGCAGTCCGGGCTACAGCCCGCTGGGGGTACGGGCGTTCCCGCGCGGCGTCGACGACTTCGTGGGCCGTGAGCGGGAACTGACCCGGCTGAAGGCGCTCGCCGATCGCAGCTCGTCAGCCGAGTCGGCGGAGTCAGCGGAGTCGTCCGGGTTCGGATCCGTGGCTGTGGTGGCCGCGGTGTCCGGTCCGCCGGGGACGGGGAAGACCACGCTCGCGCTGCACGCCGCCCGGGAGCTGGCCGACCGGTTCCCGGACGGCCAGTTGATGGTGGACCTGCGCGGTATGGACGAGGTTCCGCCCGAGCCGGCCGAACTGATGCTGGGGGTCCTGAAGGCTCTCGGGGTGGCCGACCGCAACCTGGCGAAGGCCGGGCCACAGGGCCATCCTGCGCTGTACCGGCAGGTGCTGGCCGACCGGCGGTTCCTTCTGGTGCTGGACAACGCCCGCGACGAGGCCCAGGTCCGTCCGCTGCTGCCGGGCACCGGGGCGCCGATGGTGATCGTGACCAGCCGGCGCATGCTCACCGGCCTGGAGAGCGTGCACCGACTGCCGCTGGCGGAGCTGAGCGCCGACGAGGCCGCCGTGTTCCTGACCGAGCTGATCGGCCCGGAACGGGCCGGGACCGATGCGGCCGCGCTGACCGAGGTGGCCGAGCGGTGCGGGCATCTGCCACTGGCGCTGCGGGTGGCGGGCAACTGGCTGGTCACCCGCCCTGGTTGGAGCGTGCGCCGCTTCGCCGACCGCCTCGCCTTCGAGGAGCGGCGCCTGGACGCGCTGGCGGCCGGAGACCTGCGCGTGTCGGCCGCCTTCGACCTGTCCTACCGCCAGCTCGACCCGACGGCCGCGCGCCTGTTCCGGCGCCTCGCACTGGTCGAGGGTCCCGACATCGGCGCCGCCTGCGCGGCCGAGCTGACCGGGCAGCCGCTGTTCGACACCGAGGACCTGTTGGAGGAGCTGGTGGAGACCGGCCTGCTCGGTGCGGACCGGGACCGCTACCGTCTCCACGACCTGCTGCGGCTGTACGCCCGTACCCGCCTGGAGGCCGAAGAGACCGCCGAGGAGGCCGCGCGGGCCCGCGAAGCGATGAACCGCTGGCTGCTGGAGACCGCCGTCGTGGCCGGCCGCTGGTACGAGCCCGACCACGGCGCGCCGCCCGCGACCTGGCAGGGGACCGTCGACCTCGCCACGGCCGGCAAGGCCCGCCAGTGGCTGCAGGCGGAGGGCGCCAACTGGCTGGCCGCACTGCACTGGGCGGCGTCCGCGGGCGAACACGCCACCGTGGTGGAGGTGGCCGAGGCCCTGCACTGGTTCTCCGACCAGTGGATCTTCTGGGGTCACTGGCCCGAGGTCTTCGACACCGCGGCCCGCTGCGCCGGGGAGCTGGGCGACCCGGTCGTCGAGGCGACTCAGCTCAACTACCACGCCTGGGCCCTGTTCATGTGCGAGGGCCGCCACCACGCCAGCCTGGACCGCTCGGCCCAGGCTCTCGCCGTCGCCCAGCGCGCCGGTGACCTGCAGCAGCAGGCATGGGCCCACCTCTACGCGGCTTGGGCCCACCAGCGGCTGCACGCGTGGGCGTCGGCCGCCGAGCGCATTCACCAGGCCGTCCCGCTGTTCGAAGCGGCAGGCGATGTCACCGGCGCCCTCCAGGCCATGCACGGTCATTGCCTCAGCCTGCTGGAACAGGGGCAGGTCGAGGCAGCCGTCACCTCGGCTCTGGAGGCGTTCGCCCTGCTGGACCGGACCGGAGATCGGGTGGAGTCGCACATCGCGAACAGCACGCGCATTGCTCTGCACCTCCTCCTGGGGCGCGCCTCCACGGTCATGACCCGTTGGGACGAGGCCGTCACCCATATGCGGACGGCCGTCGCCCTCAGCCGCGAGAGCGGCAACACCGGCCTGGAGAGCGGCGCCCTCGTCAACCTCGGCAAAACGCTGCTGGCCGCCCGCCGCAAGGCCGAGGCCCGGGACGCCTTCACCCACTGCCTCTCCCTCGGCGCCGACGCCGATCCCCAGCGAGTCGCCGACGCCCGCGAGCAACTCGCCCGCTGCACCGACTGACCCCGCGGCACCGGCGGAAATTTCTGCCTGCAATGTGCCTGTAGCCCTGAACGGCCGGCTGCTTGGCTACTCAGGGCGGGGCACCCCGGTCGTCACCTCCCCGGGGTGGTGGTCATCTCCGCCCGTACGGCATGGGTGGAAGGAGAGCCAGTTGAGTCTGGTGTTGACGACCGATCACGTTCCCGACCAGGACAAGGTCCCCTATTGGGGCGACGCGCTGGGCAGAGCGCTGCTGCCGATGTCCGTCACGGCCCGGGGCACCCGCCCCTTCTCCGGCCGGATCACGACCAGCCGCCTCGGCTGCCTCCGTGTGACCACCATGGAGGCCGGCGCCCACCGGACCACCCGCACGCCGGAGCTCATCGCGTGCTCGCCCGAGCCGTTGGTCGCGGTCGGCGTCCAGAGGTCGGGTTCGGCGACCCTGGTCCAGGGAGAGCGACGGACCGAGGTGGGCGAGGGCGACCTCGTGCTGTACGACACGGCCCGCCCGTACTCCTTCGACTACCCGGAGCCGTTCTCCGCCCATGTCTTCCACATGCCGCGCAGCGCCCTCGAAGTGCCGGACGACAGCATCCGCCGCGTCTCCGGCACCGCGATCGGCCCCGCGGACGGCTTCGGCGCGGTAGTACTCCCCTTCCTGAACGCGCTGGCCGCCACAGCGCACTCCTACTCCCCGCTCGTCGGGCCCCGGCTGGCCGGCAACGTCCTCGACCTCGTCGCCACCCTGGTCGCCGAGCAGGCCCCGCCGAGTGCTGCGGACACGGACGGCGGCCGTGCCCGGCTGGTGCTGTGCGTCCGCGGGCACATCGACCAGAACCTGGGTGATCCGAACCTGTCACCCGAGTCCATCGCGGCAGCCCACCACATCTCCGTCCGCCACCTGTACCGGCTCTTCGAGGAGGAGGGCATCACCGTCGCGCGACTGATCCGGCAACGCCGACTGGAAGAGTGCGCACGCGAACTGGCCCGCCGCGGCAGGACGAACCCCACCCTGTCGACCGTGGCCCGGCGATGGGGCTTCGTCAGCCCCTCGCACTTCAGCCGGGCCTTCCGTACCGCCTACGGCCTCTCCCCGGGCGCCTGGCGGGAACTGCGCACCGGGGAATTCACCGAGCTTCCCCCTCTCGTCCAGGAGCCGGGGCCACGGAGCCGAAGCCGATCGCCGTGGTAGCGACCGGGGTCACTTCCGCCGGAAGGCGTGGAGCGGAGTGCTCTTCCGTCTCCGCCTGACGCATCCCGAGATCGGCGCGGCAGACCGTGGTGGGTCCCGGCCTCCGTGGGCTCAGTTCTGGCAGCCGCAGCCCGACGCCGACTTCGCCTCGACGACGGTCACCGCTGGATCGACGGAGCTCTCGGACGGAGTGCAGCAGGCGTCGACCCCGCAGCACGCATCCGCCGAGTCCACCGCCTTCGAGGAAGCGTCGGCCACCGGCTTGACGGCGCGGACGATCGCGGAGTGCATACCGTCGGCGACCGAGTGGGTCGGGGTGATCTCGACGCCGGTGAACCCGGCGGCCTCCAGGCCCGCGCCGTACTCGGCGAAGGTGAGCGCGCCCGCGATGCAGCCGACGTAGTCACCGCGCTCGGCCCGCTGGTCCGGGGTGAGGGTGTCGTCGGCGACGACGTCGGAGATGCCGATCCGGCCTCCGGGTTTCAGCACACGGAAGGTCTCGGCGAACACGGCCGCCTTGTCGGTGGACAGGTTGATCACGCAGTTGGAGATCACCACGTCGATCGTGTGCGCGGGCAGCGGGATCGCCTCGATGGTGCCCTTGAGGAACTCCACGTTCGTCGCACCCGCCTTCTCGGCGTTGGCCAGGGCGAGGGCGAGCATCTCGTCGGTCATGTCCAGGCCGTACGCCTTGCCGGTGGGGCCGACGCGGCGGGCGGAGAGCAGGACGTCGATGCCGCCGCCGGAGCCGAGGTCGAGGACGCGCTCGCCTGCGCGCAGTTCGGCGACGGCGGTGGGGTTGCCGCAGCCGAGGGAGGCGGCCACGGCCTCGGCGGGCAGGGCGTCGCGTTCGTCGGCGGCGTAGAGCGTGGAGCCGAAGTTCTCGTCGACCTCGACCGGCTGCGGCCCGCAACAGCCGGTGCCGCCCTCGGTGACCTGCACGGCCGCCGCGGCGTACCGCCGGCGGACGGTTTCGCGCAGGTCGGTGGACTGTTCGCTCATGACTCACTCCTCGGTGACGGGGCATCGCGGTACCCCGGGAACGGCCTGTATTGATGTTCGTTGATGCAACCTTGCGCCTTGAATCGAAAAACGTCAACATAGAGGCATGTCGAAACAAGAGCTTGAGGTGATCGGCCAGGACGCCGCCTGCTGCCAGGGCCTGGCTGCCGCACCCCTGGACGCGGACCGCGCGGGGGAATTGGCGAAGGTCTTCAAGGCGCTGGGCGACCCGGTGCGGCTGCGGCTGCTGTCCATGATCACCTCGCGTGGGGAGGGCGGCGAGGTCTGCGTCTGCGAGCTGACCCCGGCCTTCGAGCTGTCCCAGCCGACCATCTCCCACCACCTCAAGCTGCTGCGGCAGGCCGGTCTCATCGACTGCGAGCGCCGCGGAACGTGGGTGTACTACTGGGTGCTGCCCGGCGTACTGGACCAGCTCGCCGCGTTCCTGTCCACGCCGCGGACCGCCGGGGCCACCGCGTGAGCGCGCCGCTCGGCCGCCGCGTCGCCGCCGAAGC
The DNA here is from genome assembly GCF_055639495.1 of Streptomyces sp. NPDC039424. Classification (NCBI taxonomy): domain Bacteria; kingdom Bacillati; phylum Actinomycetota; class Actinomycetes; order Kitasatosporales; family Streptomycetaceae; genus Streptomyces; species Streptomyces sp. NPDC039424. Next base: position 199,528 of record NZ_JBVKAI010000007.1, on the reverse strand, counting down.
CGCGGGGACGGGTCTCCTGGTGGCGGTCGTCGTCGGATCGGGCATCCAGGCCGCAGAACTGTCGCACGACGTCGGCGTGCAACTGCTCGCCAACTCCCTCGCCACCGTCTTCGGCCTGGCCGTGCTGATCACGCTGCTCGGGCCGGTCTCGGGCGCGCACTTCAACCCCGCCGTCACCCTCGCCGCCTGGTTCACCGGCCGCCGCGACCGCACCGGCCCGCCCCTGCGGGAGGTCGCCGCGTACGTGGCCGCACAGGTGGCCGGGGCGATCGGCGGCGCGGTCCTGGCCGGCGCCATGTTCGCCAGGCCGCTCGTGGAGTTCTCGACGCATGACCGGTCGGCAGGACACCTGTGGCTGGGTGAGGTGGTCGCCACGGCAGGACTGGTCCTGCTCGTCTTCGGCCTGGAGCGCGTCGGCCGAGCCGCCCTGGCCCCGGCTGCCGTGGCCGCCTACATCGGGGCCGCCTACTGGTTCACCTCCTCCACCTCCTTCGCGAATCCCGCGGTGACCGTCGGCCGCGCCTTCACCGACACCTTCGCCGGTATCGCCCCCGCCTCGGTCGCCCCTTTCATCGCGGCCCAGCTGCTCGGTACCGCGCTCGGGCTGGGTGTCGTGGCGGTGGTGTACGGACCTCCCGCTCGGGCAGCGGACGTCCTCGTCCCGCACGGCCGACCCGAACCCGCCTCCTCCTGACCGCCCCTCCCCTCCGCAAGGACACCCGCCATGAGCACTGCCGCCCCGCGCCCCTCCGTACTGTTCGTCTGCGTCCACAACGCCGGACGTTCCCAGATGGCCGCCGCCTTCCTCACCCACCTCGCCGGTGACCGGGTCGAGGTGCGCTCGGCCGGATCGGCTCCCGCCGAAACCGTGAACCCGGCCGTCGTGGAGGCCATGAAGGAGACCGGCATCGACATCTCCGCCGAAATCCCGAAGATCCTCACCACCGAGGCGGTCCAGGCATCCGACGTGGTCATCACCATGGGCTGCGGGGACACCTGCCCTGTCTTCCCCGGCAAGCAGTACCTCGACTGGCAGCTCGACGACCCCGCGGGCCAGGGTGTCGACGCCGTCCGCCCGATCCGGGACGAGATCGAACAGCGCGTGCGTGGGCTGCTCGCCGAACTCGTGTCATAAAGCCCGCTCGACAGCCGGGGCCCGATGGGCCCCGGCTGTCGAAAATTCCCGTACCCGAGAGGGAACGTTTCGCGCGGGCCGCTCCTCCACCTGGCGACGGAGTTCTGTCGCTGCCGTAGGAGGACCCATGCGGACCCGCCCTGACATCCCCGCCCCCACTCGCGCCGCCGCGCTCGTCGCCTCGGTGCTCACCGTGGACGCCGTGCTCCACCTGTACTGGACGACGGGAGCCACCTGGCCCGCGGCCGACGACGGGAGCCTGTCCCAAGCGGTTCTCGGTGCGGACGTGTCGTTCACACCGCCGGTCCTGCTTCCTCTCGTCGCCCTGCTCCTCACCGCCGCCGCCTTCGTCCTCGCCCACTCCCGCCGCCCCCGCCACCCGCTGCTCCGCGTCGGCACCCTGGCCGTGACCATGGGACTCTCGCTGCGCACCCTGGCGGGGATCTACTGGCTGTTCGCCAAGCAGACCGGCACCGCCTTCTACTGGCTCAACCTCACGCTCTACACCCCCCTGTGCGCCGTCCTGACCGTCGCCGCCCTGCGCGTGGCGCGCTGGAAGGATGCGGCCCGTGCCCGATGACCGAACAGTCCGGCTCGTGCGAGCCGCCCAGCGTGGCGACACCCTCGCCATGGCCGAACTCCTGGATCTCCTCGCCCCGTACGTGGGCCGTGTCTGCGCGCCCATCGCCCTGGACCTGGGCGCGGACGCGGCGCAGGAGACCCTGGTGGCGGTCTTCAAGTCGCTGCGCACCCTCAAGGACCCGGCCGCCCTGCACGGCTGGGTCCGTGCCATCGCCGTGCGGGAGGCGATCCGCACCGCGCACCGCGCCGCCCGTACCGTACCGGCCGATCTCAGCGCGCTTCCCGCTCGCGGCGACCCCCAACTCTCGGCCGACATCAGGGACGTACTGGACCGGCTCTCCCCCGAGCACCGCGCGGTGCTGATGCTGCGTGACGTGGAGGGCCTGGACGAGCGGGCCGCCGCCGCTCTGCTCGGAGTCCGCACGGGCACCGTCAAGTCGCGGCTGCACCGGGCCCGCGACACCTTCCGGAAGGCGTGGACGTCATGAACGAGCCCTGGCCCATCACCGACCTCGACGCCGTACGCCGCCTGCGCGCCCTGGCCGCCGGCATCCGCGGCGCCCACGTGACCGAGGCGCACATCGACGCCCCCTTCGAACGGGTCTGGGCCCTGTTGGGCGACCTGGAGGGCACCTTCGGGCAGGTCGTGCCGGACATGGAGCGGCTGCACGTCGTCCGCCGGCAGGGCGATCACGTGGAAGCACTGGCGCGCAGCAGGTACGGGATGCGGGCCCGACTGCGCGGGGTGCAGCGGCCCGGCTGGTGCTGGCTGCAGAGCCGGTTCCTGCTGCTCGGCGTGGCGGCGGTGCCCGAAGGCGCGGGCACTCGGGTGGCGTTCACCGGGGGCGTGCGCCTGCCGACCCGCGCCGCCCTGATCCCCGTGGGTGTACGTCGTGAGGGCAGCCGCAGCGTTCAGCGCCTGACGGCCCTGCTCTGAGCCGGACGGCAGTGGATGACGCGCGACGCCCCGGACCCAGCGGAAGGAAAGAGGACGGCAGGGCCTACCGCGGTGGCCAGTTGCCCCTCCCCTTACGTCAGGGTTGAGGCTGGGGCCGGACGAAAGGGCAGTGCATGGGCTACTCGGTGGGGCAGGTGTCGGCGTTCGCCGGGGTGACCGTGCGTACGCTGCACCACTACGACAAGGCGGGACTCCTCTCACCCAGCGAGCGCAGCCACGCCGGCTACCGGTTCTACGGCGACGCCGACCTGGCCCGCCTGCAGCAGATCCTCTTCTACCGCGAACTGGGCTTCCCCCTCGACGAGATCGCCACCATCCTCAAGGACCCGCAGGCGAACGTCCTGGAGCATCTACGAGGGCGGCAGCGGCAGTTGAGCGAGGAGATCGCCAGACTCCAGCGGCTGGCCGAGGTGGCGGAACGTGCCATCGAGGTCCAGCAGACCGGGGTGTCACTGACACCCGAGGAACGCTTCGACGTCTTCGGTGAGGTCACCTTCGACCTCAGCTACGCCACCGAGGCTCAGCTGAGATGGGGGCACTCGGACGCACATCGGCAAGCGATGGCACGAGCGTCCACCCACACCAAGGATGACTGGCGGCGGCTCATGGGCGAGGCCGACGCCTGGCGCGCTGAGCTGCTCGCCGCCTTCGACGAGGGGGAGCCCGGCGACGGGGAACGGGCCATGGACCTCGCCGAGGAACACCGCCGTCACCTCACCCGCTGGTTCACGCCCTGCCCGCCCGCGATGCACCGGCGTATCGCGGACGACTTCGTCGCCGACCCGCGCGCGTTCGCTCTCGTCGTACCGCCGTCGCGGCAACGGCCGGGCCTCGCCGCCTATCTGTGCAAGGCGGTCCACGCCAACGCCTCCCGCCGCGCTGACCCCGGCTCCCCTGCCCAACCTGAGGAAGACCGATGAGAATCCTGATCGCCACGGCCGGATCACGCGGTGACGTCGCGCCCTACACCGGCCTGGGTGCCGAACTGCGCCACGCCGGGTACGACGTCGCCCTGGCCACCACGGACACCTTCGCGCCCCTCGTACGCGACGCGGGGCTGGAATTCCGCCGCCTCCCGGCCGACACGCGAGCCCACGGGGGTGTCAATGGCAGACGTGAGCTGATGCGCGCCGCCGCCGCGTTCATCACCGAACTGGGCCAGGGGTTCGCCGACGCGGTGGCCGAAGGCACGGATCTGCTCCTGCTGTCGGCCACCACGGCCCCGCTCGGCTGGCATCTCGCCGAGGCCACGGGCACAGCGAGTCTCGGTGTGTACCTCCAGCCCACCGCACCGACCGGTGACTTCCCGCCCGTGATCACGGGCTCCCGTTCGCTGGGCCGCCCGGGCAACCGCGCGGCCGGACGCTTCGCCCTCCGCATGGCCGACCGTGTCTACGCACAGGCGGTCGCTGACTTGCGCCACCGCCTCGAGCTGCCCCTGCTCTCCGCGTCCGCGGTGCGCCGACGGCAGGAACGGGCCGACTGGCCCGTGCTGCACGGCTTCAGTACGGCACTGCTGTCACGCCCCTCCGACTGGCGCTCCGGCCTGCGGATCGCGGGAACCTGGTGGCCCCACCTGAGCATCGGGCAACGCCTGCCCACGGATGTGGAGGACTTCCTCTCCGCCGGACCCCGCCCCGTCTTCATCGGCTTCGGCAGCATGGCGGCCGGAGACGGGGAGCGGCTGAGCGAGATCGCCGTACGAGCCCTGCGGCGTGCCGTGCTGCGTGGCATCCTCCAAGCGGGCAGTGCCGGGCTCGCGGCCGAGGAAGACGATGTCCTCACCATCGGTGACGTACCGCACGCCCTGCTGTTCCCGCGGTTGGCCGCTGTGGTCCACCACGCCGGTGCGGGCACCTCGGCGGCAGCGCTGCGCGCCGGAGTGCCCGCGGTGACCGTGCCGGTGACCGCGGACCAACCGTTCTGGGCAACGCGGCTCGCCTCGATCGGCGCCGCCACCGCCCCCGTCCCCTTCCGCACCCTCACCGCTGAACGACTCGCCGACGCCCTCGACCAGGTCACGAGGCACCAGACGTACGCACGAGCCGCCGCGACCGCCGCGCACCACATGGCCTCCGAGGACGGAGCGGGCCAAGCCCTGAAGGCCATTGAGCGGCTGACCGAGGGACGATGACACGACCTGCGTCCTGCCGGAGCCCGTCATCGAGCACACGATCAAGCCGTACGAGGCATGACCCCTGCCATACGTGGGACACCTGGTGAACATGAGCACCACCGAAGTACGGCGGGGCGAGCCGGTCACCACGGTCCTCACCTGGGAGGTGCGCCCCGGCCGGGAGCAGGAGTTCGAGGACTGGACGCACGGGATCACCCGCTGCGCCAGAGTGTTCCCGGGCAACGAGGGCGTCTCGTGGCTGCGCCCCGAGGAGGGGAACCGCTTTCACGCGGTGCTGCGCTGGTCCGATCCGCACCGGCTCGCCGCGTGGCTGGAGTCGGAGGAGCGGGCGGCATGGCACGCGCGGATCAAGGACATCGCCACCGAGATCAGCAGCGAGCGGCAGTCGACGTCCGGGATGGAAACCTGGTTCAGCCTGCCCGGCACCACCGTGCAGGCCCCGCCCCGCTGGAAGATGGTGCTCACCACGTTCCTCGGCGCCTATCCGTTCACGCTGCTGATCCAGTGGCTGGTGACGCCCCGCACGGGCGCCTGGCCCCTGCCGCTCAGGGCCGCTGTGTTCCCACTGGTGCTGCTGCCGACGCTGACGTACCTGGTGATGCCCCGGCTGAGCCACCTACTACGGCACTGGCTGTACCCCCCGTCGGACCGGTGATCACCCGGCGAGCCCAGAGCACGGACGGGTCTCGCCCACACCCCGACGGGAGCCCGGGTCATCGGCTGCCGGTGTCAGGACGGGCGGTCGGGGGTGTGGTCGAAGTCGGCCCAGCCGTTGCGCAGTCGGGCGAACAGGATGCGCAGCGTGTGTGCGGGGTCGGGGCTCTCCTCGGCGAGGGCGCCGACGTCCATGGCGAAGCGGGCCAGCGCGCGAGCCTGGAGGTCGTCGTCGGGGAGCCCGGCTTCCTCGGCGATGGCGTGCGCGAGGGTGGATTCCCAGTTGCGTTGCATGCGCGTGAAGTGGTCGCGCAGCGCGGGGGTGGCGTGGACCAGGTCCAGGAAGTCCTCACGGGAGGGGTCGCCGGGGTGGCGTGGCTTGGGCGCGGCGAGATAGGCCTCCAGCGCGTCCAGGATCGTCGTTCCTGCCGGACGGTCGCGCACGGCTGAGGCGAGCTGCTGTTCGTGCGCGGCTTCCTGGTCGAAGACCAGCGATTCCTTGCTGGGGAAGTAGGCGAACAGCGTGCTGACCGCGATGTCGCACGCGTCGGCGATCTCGGCCACGGTCACCGTGTCGAAGCCGCGCTCGCGGAACATCGCGAAGGCCGTCTCGGCCAGCCGCTTGCGTGTCTGGGCCTTCTTGCGTTCCCGCAGTCCTCCGGGTGTCATGCCCGCCACTGTAATCCAGATATCGAAGCAACCCCGAATCACTAGTGACTTGTTTTTCGTAGTTACTTCGATAATCTGGGGTTCGTCGCGCTCGGCTCGGCATGCCGACCGGCACTCGGCCCGGAAGGCCTCGGCCGGCCAGAGCCCCAACCCCAACTGAGCCCCCGGACCGTCCGGGAGGCGGGGCGGCTTCGCGCGGCAGACATCCACGCGGCGAACCAGACGTAGGAGACGACCCTTGACCGCAACCGCTGAACCCGACCCCTCGACGGGCGGGGCCTTACGCTCGGGGATCACCACGGTCCTGCCCGGGCTGCTGCTGGTGATCTTCCTGGCCTCGCTCGACCAGCTGATCGTGACCACCGCGATCCGCACCATCGGCGACGACCTGCATGGCCTGTCGTCCCTGGCGTGGGCGACCACCGCCTACCTGATCACCTCGACGATCAGCACGCCGGTGTACGGCAAGCTGTCGGACCTGTTCGGCCGCAAACGGCTGCTGCTGACCGCGGTCGGGATCTTCACCCTGGGCTCGGCATTGTGCGGGCTGGCCACCTCCATGCCCATGCTGGCCGCCTTCCGAGCGCTGCAGGGCCTGGGCGGCGGCGGCATGATGGCGCTGGTCGTGGCCGTGATCGGCGACCTGGTCTCGCCCCGTGAACGCGGCCGCTACCAGGGCCACACCATGAGCGCGATGACGCTGGGCAGTGTGCTGGGCCCGGTGCTGGGCGGCCTGCTGGCCGGACAGACCACGATCCTGGGCATCACCGGCTGGCGGTGGATCTTCTGGATCAACGTGCCGGTCGGCCTGGTCGCCCTGATGGTGCTGCAGCGGGTTCTGCACCTCACCACCACCCGCCGGGACCGCCACATCGACTGGTGGGGCGCGGCCCTGCTGGCGCTCGGCCTGACCCCGCTGCTGCTGATCGCCGAACAGGGCGAAGCCTGGGGCTGGGCTTCCGGCCGCGCGGTCGGCTGCTACGCCGTCGCCGCCCTCGGGCTGGCCGGGCTGTTGGCCGTTCAGGCCCGCAAGGGCGCCGACGCCCTGCTCCCGCTGCGGCTGTTCCGCACCAACAACTACACCATCTCGATCATCTGCACTTTCGTCCTGGGCCTGGCCCAGTTCGGCGGCCTGGGCGTGCTGCCGCTGTACCTGCAGCTGGTCAAGGGCGCCTCCCCCGCCAAGGCCGGACTGCTCATCCTGCCCATCGCCCTGGGACAGACCGTCGCGGCCTTCAGTGCCGGACGGTTCACCGCCCGCACCGGCAAGTACAAGATCCTGGCGATCGCGGGTACGGCGCTGCTGGCGGGCGGGCTGTTCGCCATGGCCTCGGTCTCGGTCGGCACCTCCCTGTGGGTCACCAGCGGCTACATGTTCGCCTTCGGCGCGGGCGCCGGCCTGGCCGGCAACGCGCTGATGACCGCGCTGACCAACTCGCTGCCGCCGACCGACATGGGCGCGGGTACCTCCAGCCTGTCACTGTTCCGCGGTCTGGGCGGCACCGCCGGAGCCGCCCTGCTGCTGGCCCTGCTGTTCGCGCAGGCCGGCCCCGCCATCGCCGACCGCTACCAGGCCGCCGGCACCTCACCGGCCTTCCAGCACGCAGCCGCCCAGCACCCGCACGATCTGGCCCAGGTGCGGCATCCCGACCTCAATGACACCGCGTTCCTCGCCCACCTGGACCCGGTCCTGGCCCGGCCCTTCCTGAACGGCTTCGTCCACGCCCTGGACGAGGTGATGCTCACCGCCGGCGGCATCGTCACCCTGGCCTTCCTCATCCTCCTGGGACTCGAACAGGTCACCCTGCGCACCAAACCCGCCCCGGCGGCTTCCCCCTCGGCCGGCCGCCCATCAGCCGATGAACCCTCCACCCCCTGACAGCACACCGCCCCGGCCGACTCCGAAGGGCCCGCAGGCCGCGCCCGCCCCTTCGGAGGTGCTGGCCGACCAGGTCTGGCACGTGCTGACCGGGGCGGGACTTCAGATCACTCACGGCGACGACACTCCGGGCCTGGAGGTGGTGCCGCTGGACGGTACCGGTGAACCACAACTGGCGGTCTTCTTCGTGTTCTTCGAAAGCACCACCAGCCTGGTACGCGTCCGCCACCACGACACCGACGACCTTGTCCGCCGTTTCGGCACGCGCGTGCACCAGGCCGTGCTGGCAGCAGCGGCGCAGGTGCTCCACGCCGCCGGGTTCACCATCCTGCTCATCCACGATGACCAGTCCTCGGCCACTACCAGCCACCTCCTGGTCCGTGGCCACTGCACCCCGGGCCTGCTGATCGGCGACTGACGGGCCCGGCGGTGGCTTCGGCCGCACGCGCAGCCAGGACAGCCCGTGCGGTGTCAGAGGCGGAAGACGCGCTCGGCCTCGTCGCGGTGGGTGGTGTGCAGCTCCCAGTAGACGGGGGAGATCTGCTCGGGCTGGGCCACCGGCGCGCCGGGGATGACGGCGGTGCCGATCGACACGTCGATGCCGACATGGGCGGCCTGGATGCCGGTGTCGGCCAGCTCCTTGTGCAGGTTGATCGCCCAGTTGCGCAGTGCCGCCGCGGCGGCGTTGACATTGGCGACCACCGGGACGGGGTCGATCGAGCCGGCGCCGGTGGTGTAGAGCAGGGTGCCCGCCCCGGCCTCGCGCATGGCGGGCAGTACCGCCTTCGTGGCGGTCATGGCCCCGTAGAGCTGGAAGTTCATCTCGTGCTCCACATGAGACGGTTCGGTCTCCACCGGAGCGGTCAGAACGGTGCCGCCGAACGTCCCCACAGGGGAGTACTCCAGGACGTCGATGCCACCGAACCGCGCGGCGGCGTCCTTGAGCGCCTGGGTGAGCGCGTCGCGGTCGAGCACGTCCGCGGGGAACGCGGCGGCGGTGATGCCCTCGGCGGTGAGCCTGCCGACGAGCTCTTCGAGCTTGGTGCGGTGACGGGAGATCAGGGCGACGTCGAGGCCGTGGGAGCCGAAGGTGCGGGCGATGGCGAGGCCCAGCTGGGGGCCGGCTCCGACGATGGCGATGCTGGTCACAGCGATCCTTTCGTAGAACCTCGTTGAGAGAGACGGAGTGTCGGGCGATGTGAGGGCAGCCGCCTTGCTTGTCCCATGCGCTCACGCTCAAGGTGGATAGAGCTATCCGCTTCAACGATCCGGATAGACCTTTCCGATTCACCCCGCGGACCACGGTAGCACCAAAACTGGATAGGGCATTCCGATTGCTAGGCCGCCCGGCATGAACCCTCTGCGCAGCGACGCCGAGCGCAACCGGGGAGCCATGACCTTCCCCACCGCCGAGGCCCTGGAGCAGCGGCCATGGAGTTGAATCGGCCAATGGACATGTCCTCCCGAGAGATCCGCATCCCCCTCAACGAGGTCGTCGAAATCCTCCAGGACCTGAACGAGTTCGTCGTCTCCCTCGACCGGCTCGGCTCCCGCCAGGCATCCGGAACGGCCGACGAGTGCACCATCGGCACATTCGTCATCGACTGGAAGGTCGCTCGGCGATTGGCCCGCGCCCGACGCGTCATCAGCGTCGCGCTGGATGAGCAGCTGAGCGAGGAGGACAACGCCGAGATCGACGCCCTGTGCGAGCAGGGCCACTTCTACGGCACGGACAGCGGCCCGAGGCCCTGAACCGGCGGGACGCCGGTCACCCGGGACCGCCTTCGCCCCGCAGGTACACACCCGCGCGCGCCGCAGCCGCGGCGGCTTCGGCGGCGCGGTCCGCGGCGGCTTCGTCGAGGCGGTCGCCGCTGGTCAGCAGGCGGTAATAGAGGGGGGCGGACACGGCGCGGATCACTTCGTGGGCATCGGTACCCTCGGGCACCTCGCCCCGGTCGATGGCCTGCTGGACGCAGGGTGCCCACTCGTTGACACGGATGTCGTAGAAGCGGTGCAGGGCCTCGGCTGCCTTCGCCTCGCCGGTGGCGGCCGCGATCACCGCTTTGAACAGCGCTCCCTGCCGCGGGTCGGCCAAGGTGCGCTGCACGAGCCGGGCGTTGGCCTTGAGATCGCCGAGCAGCGAGCCGGTCTCGGTCCGGGGCAGTGACTGCTCGGCCATGTCCAGCAGCAGGTCCGCCACCAGGCTGGTCACCGTTCCCCAGCGGCGGTAGACGGTGGTCTTGCCCACCTCGGCACGGCGCGCGACGTCGGCGAGGTCCAGGTGGGCGAAGCCATGCTCCGCCAAGGCATCCCCGGCCGCCCGCAGCACCGCTGCCCGCACTCGCGCCGTGCGCCCTCCGGGACGGACGGTTCCCGGATCGGCTCCCTCAATTCCCATAACGGGACTCCAGTTTCGTTAATTGGCTTCGCCTGCTACGTTGAGGACACGCTAACGGAACTACAGAACCATTAGCCAGCTCCAGGTATCGAGAGAGGAACAGCCATGGAATACAGGCGGCTGGGCGCATCCGGCCTCAAGGTCCCCGCACTGAGCTTCGGCGCCGGCACCTTCGGCGGCCGAGGACCGCTGTTCGGCGCCTGGGGCAACACCGACGCGCGAGAGGCACGCCGACTCGTGGACATCTGCCTCGACGCGGGGATCACGCTGTTCGACACCGCCGACGTCTACTCCGGCGGCGCCTCCGAAGAGGTGCTGGGCGAAGCGATCAAGGGCCGCAGGGACCAGGTGATCGTGTCCACCAAGACCAGCCTGCCGATGGGCGACGGCCCAGGAGACGCCGGCTCCTCGCGTTCGCGCCTGATCACCGCATGCGAGGACGCCCTGCGCCGGCTCGGCACCGACTACATCGACCTGTTCCAGCTGCACGCCTTCGACGCCGGCACGCCGATCGAGGAAGTCCTGTCCGCACTCGATGATCTCGTACGAGCGGGAAAGGTCCGCTACCTCGGAGTCTCCAACTTCTCCGGATGGCAGGCGATGAAGTCCCTCGCGATCGCGGAGAAGTACGGCCACCCGCGCTATGTCGCACATCAGGTCTACTACTCCCTCGTCGGCCGCGACTACGAATGGGAGCTGATGCCCCTCGGGCTCGACCAGGGCCTGGGAGCCCTGGTCTGGAGCCCCCTCGGCTGGGGACGACTCACCGGCAAAGTCCGCCGCGGCCGGCCGCTACCGGCCAACAGCCGACTGCATCACACCGCGGACTTCGGACCGCCGGTCGAGGACGAACACCTCTACAGCGTGGTGGACGCCCTCGACGAGGTCGCACGGGAGACCGGCAAGACCATCCCGCAAATCGCCATCAACTGGCTGCTGCAGCGACCGACCGTCTCCTCCGTCATCATCGGCGCCCGCAACGAGGAGCAGCTTCGCCAGAACCTCGGCTCCGTCGGCTGGACGCTCACACCCGGCCAGATGGCGAAACTCGATGCGGCGAGCAGCAGGACGGCGCCCTACCCGTACTTCCCGTACCAGCGCCAGGAAGGCTTCGCCCGTCTCAACCCGGGAGTTGTCGCACCTCCGCCCGCCACCCGGCCACATCGCTGAGCGGGCCCATCCGTTGAGCCGCCCTCGCAAACGCATATGCCAGTCCGAGGGACCTCTGGACCGACTCCTGCAATGAGATTGGGATCTTTGGCCTCGCATCTGCGGCATATCATCGGCGCATGCGCACTTACCGGAACCGTACGGAGCGGGAGAACACCTGCTGCCGGGGAACCGAAGCCGGAGCCCGGGGTTCCGGTGGTCGCAGTGATCAAATCGGCCGACGTGGTCGTCGAGAGACCCTGAGCAGAGTTTCGTGAGAAGGAGTAGATCCTTGATGACCCGTTCCGCGCGCCGGACCCGCCGGACCCTGCGGGTGGCCGCCGTCGGCGCCGCCGCACTGCTGGCCCTGAGCGCGTGCTCCTCCTCCGACTCCGACGACTCCTCGTCGTCCGGCTCCGGCGCCTCCGCGTCGACGTCCTCGACACCGAACCTGTCCGGCACGGTGACCGTCTTCGCGGCCGCCTCCCTCAAGGAGAGCTTCACGACCCTGGGCAAGGAGTTCGAGAAGGCGCACCCGGACACGAAGGTCACCTTCAACTTCGCCGGCAGCGACGCCCTCGCCACGAGCATCACCGGCGGCGCCCCGGCCGACGTCTTCGCCTCGGCCAGTCCGAAGACCATGGCGATCGTGACGGACAAGAAGGACAACGCCAGCGAGCCGGTCACCTTCGTCCGCAACCAGCTGGAGATCGCCACCCTGCCGGGCAACCCCGACAAGGTCTCCTCCCTGAAGGACCTCACCAAGTCGGGTCTCAAGGTCGTCCTGTGCGACAAGACGGTGCCGTGCGGCGCCGCCGCCCAGAAGGCCCTGGACACGAGCAAGCTGAAGCTCACCCCGGTCTCCTACGAGGAGGACGTCAAGGCGGCGCTGAACAAGGTGGTGCTGAAGGAGGCGGACGCCGCCGTCGTCTACAAGACCGACGTGAAGGCGGCGGGTGACAAGGTGGAAGGTGTGGAGTTCCCCGAGTCCGCCGACGCCATCAACGACTACCCGATCGCCCTGCTGAAGAACGCCCCCAACGCCGATGCGGCCAAGGCGTTCATGGCGCTGGTGCGGTCCGCCGAGGGCCAGAAGGTCCTGACCGGGGCCGGGTTCCTCAAGCCGTGACCGAAGCGGACAAGTCCGGTGCCGCGGCCGACACCCTCACGGGCGGCCCGCGGCGCCGCCGCGCCCCGGCGCACTCCCGGGGCGTGCCGCTCCCCCTGCTCGTGCCCGCTCTGCTGGGTCTGGCGTTCTTGGTGCTCCCGCTGATCGCGCTGCTCGTCCGCACTCCCTGGCGCAGCCTGCCGGGCCTGCTGACCAGCACGGAAGTGTGGCAGGCGCTCCAGCTGTCCCTGGTCTGCGCCACGGCGGCCACCGCAGTGAGCCTGGTCCTGGGCGTGCCGCTGGCCTGGCTGCTCGCCCGCGTCGAGTTTCCCGGGCGCGGCCTCCTACGGGCGCTGGTGACCCTGCCGCTCGTACTGCCCCCGGTGGTGGGCGGTGTGGCCCTGCTGATGGCACTCGGTCGCAACGGGGTCGTGGGGCGCTGGCTGGACGCCTCCTTCGGGGTGACGCTGCCGTTCACGACGGCCGGGGTGGTGGTGGCCGAGGCGTTCGTGGCGATGCCCTTCCTCGTCATCAGCGTGGAGGGCACCCTGCGGGCCGCCGACCCGCGCTACGAGGAGGCAGCCACGACGCTGGGCGCCTCCCGCTTCACCGCCTTCCGCCGGGTCACCCTGCCGCTCATCGCGCCGGGCGTCGCGGCGGGCGCCGTACTGGCCTGGGCGCGGGCGCTCGGCGAGTTCGGGGCGACGATCACCTTCGCCGGCAACTTCCCCGGCCGCACCCAGACCATGCCGCTGGCCGTCTACCTCGCCCTGCAGAACGATCCGGAGGCCGCTGTCGCCCTCAGTCTGGTGCTGCTGACCGTGTCGATCGCCGTCCTCGCGGGGCTGCGTGACCGCTGGATGACCGCCTCATGACCGACACCGAGAAGACCGCACGCAACACCGCCGACGCCGCACCGCGTACCGCCGGTGAAGGGCTGGACGCCCGTCTCGTGGTCGACCGGGACCGCTTCCGCCTCGACGTCACGCTGAAGGCCGCTCCCGGTGACGTGGTCGCCCTGCTCGGTCCCAACGGCGCCGGCAAGACGACGGCCCTGCGTGCGCTGGCCGGTCTCCTCCCCCTCACGGACGGGTACCTGCGGCTCGACGGTGCCTCGCTGGAGCGCACGTCGCCCGAGTCGCGCCCGGTCGGCGTCGTCTTCCAGGACTACCTGCTCTTCCCCCACCTGACGGCCCTGGACAACGTGGCCTTCGGTCCTCGCTGCCACGGCGCCACCAAGGCGGAGGCGCGTGCGCAGGCCGCCGAATGGCTGGAGCGGATGGGGCTCGCCGAGCACATCGGCGCCAAGCCGCGCCGCCTCTCCGGCGGTCAGGCCCAGCGGGTCGCCCTCGCCCGCGCCCTGGCCACCCATCCCCGGCTGCTGCTCCTCGACGAGCCCCTGGCCGCGCTCGACGCTCGTACCCGCATCGACGTCCGCGCCCAGCTCCGCCGCCATCTCGCCGCCTTCGAGGCGGTGGCGGTCCTCGTCACCCACGACCCGCTCGACGCCATGGTCCTGGCCGACCGCCTGGTCGTCATAGAGGACGGCCACGTGGTGCAGGAAGGCACACCCGGCGACATCGCACGCCACCCGCGCACGGACTACATCGCCCACCTCGTCGGCCTGAACCTCTACAAGGGCCACGCGGAAGGCCACACCGTACGACTCGACACCGGGCCCGCGATCACCACCACCGAGGACCTCACCGGGCCGGTCTTCGTCACCTTCCCCCCGAGCGCCGTCACCCTCCACCGCGACCGTCCCACCGGCGCCAGCGCCCGCAACCTCTGGCACTGCGAGGTCGCGGGCCTGGAGGCCCACGGCGACCAGATCCGCGCCGACCTCACCGGCGAGCTCCCCCTCGCCGCCGACCTCACCACCGTCGCCGCCGCCGAACTCGGCCTCCACCCCGGTGCACCGGTCTGGGCGACGCTCAAGGCCACGCAGACTCACGCCTACCCGGCCTGACGCACAGCGACGAGCCCGCCTCACGGTCATCGCCGACCCGCACTCGCTCACACACCGGCGTCGCGTCGTGTGCGTGAGGCGTAACCCCGGACGCGCCAGGTGTGTGACGGGCCGGAAATTCGATCTTCCTACGGTGACGATCACGGGGTGGTCAGCCATCGGGCGGCGCGCCCCGGGCTCGGGAAGGTACGCGCACCGCGAGGTGGAGGTTCGGTGGCTGGCTCGAAGGACGGCAGTGTCCGCACGGTCTGCTCGTACTGCGGGGTCGGCTGCGGGATCGTGCTCGACATCGCGCGGGACCCCGCCGACGGCCGGCGCCGTGCGGCGAAGGCTTCGGGTGACAAGGCCCATCCCACCAACTTCGGCCGCCTGTGCACCAAGGGGGCGACGAGCGCGGACATGATGGCCGCCCCGGGGCGTGTGGCGAAGGCGCTGGTGCGTGCCGAGCGCGGCGCCCAGCCGGCCGAGACCGATGTGGACGAGGCGATCACTGCGGTCGCCGGCCGGCTGCGGGCGATCCTGGACGAGCACGGGCCCGACGCGCTGTCCTTCTATGTGTCCGGGCAGATGTCGCTGGAGGCGCAGTACCTGGCGAACAAGCTGGCCAAGGGCTTCGTACGCACCAAACAGATCGAGTCGAACTCCCGGCTGTGCATGGCGTCGGCGGGCTCCGGTTACAAGCTGTCGCTGGGGGCGGACGGGCCGCCCGGCTCCTACCAGGACTTCGACCACGCGGACGCGTTCTTCGTCATCGGCGCCAACATGGCCGACTGCCACCCGATCCTCTTCCTGCGCATGATGGACCGGGTCAAGTCGTCCGGGGCCAAGCTGATCGTCGTCGACCCGCGCCGCAACGCCACCGCCGACAAGGCCGACCTCTTCCTGCAGATCAAGCCCGGCACCGACCTCGCCCTGCTCAACGGCCTGCTGCACCTGCTGGTCGCGGGCGGGCACACCGACGAGGAGTTCATCGCCGAGTTCACCGAGGGCTGGGAGGAAATGCCCGCCTTCCTCGCGGACTACCCGCCCGAGCGCGTCGCGGAGATCACCGGCCTCGCCGAGAGCGACATCCGGCAGGCCGCACAGTGGATCGGCGAGGCCGGCGAGTGGATGAGCTGCTGGACGATGGGACTGAACCAGTCCACCCACGGCACCTGGAACACCAACGCCCTGGTCAACCTGCACCTCGCCACCGGCGCCATCTGCCGCCCGGGATCCGGTCCCTTCTCGCTGACCGGCCAGCCCAACGCCATGGGCGGGCGCGAGATGGGCTACATGGGGCCCGGCCTGCCCGGACAGCGCTCCGTACTCGTCGACACCGAACGCGCCTTCGTCGAGCGGCTGTGGGACATCCCCGAAGGCTCCCTGCGGACCGAGGCCGGGCGCGGCACGGTCGAGATGTTCGAGCAGATGGCCGCCGGCGACATCAAGGCGTGCTGGATCATCTGCACCAACCCGGTCGCCTCGGTCGCCAACCGCAAGACCGTCATCGCCGGTCTCGAAGCCGCCGAACTCGTCATCACGCAGGACGTCTTCGCCGAGACCGAGACCAACGCCTACGCCGACGTCGTCCTGCCCGCGACGCTGTGGGCGGAGTCCGACGGCATCATGATCAACTCCGAGCGCAACCTCACCCTCGTCCAGGGCGTCGTCGACCCGCCCGGACAGGCCATGCCCGACTGGCGGCTGATCGCCCGGGTGGCCTGCGAGATGGGCTTCGGCGAAGCGTTCACCTACACCTCTTCCGAGGAGGTGTTCGAGGAGCTCAAGCAGGCGTGGAACCCCACGACCGGCTGGGATCTGCGCGGCGTGACCTATGAGCGGCTGCGCGCCACACCGGTCCAGTGGCCGGCACCGGCCGCCGACGGCCCGGACCGCAACCCGATCCGCTACCTCAACGACGGTGTCAGCCAGACCCTGCTGGAACGTGCGGACGGCGCCCGCCCCCGCCTGGCCTTCCCCACCGCGAGCGGACGCGCCCGGTTCTTCGCCCGCCCGCACCTGCCGCCAGCCGAGTTCCCCGACGACGACTACCCGTTCGTCCTCAACACCGGCCGCCTCCAGCACCAGTGGCACACGATGACCAAGACCGGCAAGGTCGCCAAGCTCACCAGACTCAACCCCGGCCCGTTCGTGGAGGTCCACCCCGAGGACGCCGCCGCGCTCGGGATCACCGAGGGTGACCACCTGGAGATCGCCTCCCGCCGTGGGCGCGCCGTACTGCCCGCCGTGGTCACCGACCGGGTCCGGCCCGGCACCTGCTTCGCGCCCTTCCACTGGAACGACCTCTTCGGCGAATACCTCAGCATCAACGCCGTCACCAACGACGCCATCGACCCGGTCTCCTTCCAACCCGAGTTCAAGGTCTGCGCCGTCGCTCTCGCCAGGACGTCCGCCCCCGTCCCGGCAGCACGCCCCCACCTCCAGCCCGAGTCGGCCCCGGCCGCCACCGCACACGAAGAAGCGCCCGAGGCCCCGGCGCCGGTCCCGGCCACCGCGGCAGCGGCCCCCGCGGACTCCCCCGTCCACGCGCTCGCCACGCTGTTCGGCATCACCGACCTCACCCCGGCACCGCTGGCCGAACCAGAGCGCCAGTACCTCTCCGGCTTCCTCTCCGGGCTCGCCCTCACCCCGCCCGACGGACGCGTTCCCGTCCTGCCGCCGAGCGCCCCCTTCGACCCGGGCCACGCCCTGTGGGTCGACGGTGTCCTCGCCGGCATGTACTCCCGCGCCGATGGGCCCGCCCCTGGTCCCGGACAGACCGGCGCTCCGGCGGCCGAGACGCCCGTACCGGCCCGCCGCCTGGTCATTCTGTGGGCCTCGCAGACCGGCAACGCCGAGGAGTTCGCCGCCACCGCCGCGGCCCGCCTCACGGCATCGGGCCATACCGCCGAGCTGCTGCCCATGCGGGAGGTGTCCCCCGCGGATCTCAGTGCGGACACCGACGTACTCCTGATCACCAGTACTTTCGGCGACGGCGACGCCCCGGACAACGGCGCCGAGTTCTGGCAGGAGCTGTCCGCCCGGTACACCGGACGGCTGGAGGGGATCCGGTACGCGGTCCTCGCCTTCGGCGACTCCAGTTACGACGACTTCTGCGGACACGGCCGCCGGCTCGACGAACGGTTCCACACACTCGGAGCCACCCGGGTCCTCCCCCGCACCGATTGCGAGCCCGGCTCCGAGGAGACCGCCGAGCGGTGGCTCGACCAGGTCGTCACCGCCCTGGCCACGGCCGACGACGGGCACTCCGTGGCCGCGGACGCAGCCGGGACAGCCGTTCCCACACCCACCGCGTCCGCCGTCACCACAAGCGTCACGGCCCCAGCGGCCGTCGCCTCGCCCGCGACGGCTCCCGCACCGGCCGGCTACACCAAGGCATCACCATTCGCCACCCTGCTCATCGGCAACAGGCTGCTGAGCCTGCCCGGCTCCGGCAAGGAGGTCCGGCAGTTCGCCTTCGACACCCGCGACGGCGAACTCTCCTACGAAGCCGGGGACGCCCTCGGCGTATGGCCGACCAACGGCGCCGGTCTCGTCACCGAATGGCTCGCCCTCACCGGACTCGACCCGGACGAGCCCGTCGACCTCGGCGACGGCCCACCCATCCCCCTCGAAGAAGCACTGCGCACCCGCCTGGACATCGCCCGCATCACCACCGACCTGCTCAAGTTCACAGCGGACCGCACCGGCAGCCACGATCTGAAGCGGCTCCTGCGGCCCGACAACAAGGACGCGCTCGCGCAGTGGAGCTGGGGCCGCCAGGCCGCCGACGTCGTAGGCGCGTTCCCGGTGCGCGCTTCGGCGGCGGAGTGGACCGGCGTCCTCAAGCGTCTCCAGCCGCGCCTGTACTCCATCTCCTCCAGCCCGCTCGCCCACCCCAGCGAGGTCCGCCTCACCGTCTCCGTGGTCCGCTACACCAACCACCTCGGCCGGGACCGCAAGGGCGTGTGCTCGGCCTACCTCGCCGACTGCGCGGACGACGGCCCGGTCCAGGTCTTCGTCCAGCGCTCACCGCACTTCCGCCCACCTGCCGACCCCGCCACCCCCATGATCATGGTGGGCCCCGGAACCGGCGTGGCCCCCTTCGTCGGTTTCCTCGAAGACCGCCAGGCCCGCGGCCACACCGGCCGCAACTGGCTCTTCTTCGGCGAACAGCGTCAGGCCACCGACTTCTACTACCGCCAGGACCTGGAGGCGTACCAGGCGTCCGGCCACCTCGACCGCCTCGACCTCGCCTTCTCCCGCGACCAGCGCAACAAGGTCTACGTCCAGGACCGGATGCGCGAACACGGTCCGCGCCTGTGGCAGTGGCTCCAGGACGGCGCCCACTTCTACGTCTGCGGCGACGCGGCACGTATGGCCAAGGACGTCGACCAGGCACTCAAGGACATCGCCACCACCCACGGCGGCATGAGCCACGACGAAGCCACCGCCTACGTCAGGCGCCTGGCCACGGACAAACGCTACGTCCGCGACGTCTACTGACGGCACCGTTCGCCGCGGGAACGCGGTGCCGAACCCCAGATCCGGCCTGCCGGAGCCCAGCAGTATGCTCCCGGCGCATGACCTCCCCTCCGCCCGGCACACCTGCGCCACTCCACCAAGAGCTCCGCTTCGAGCCGGGTGCCGAAGACGTGGACGACGACGCGTTGATCGCAGCGCTGCAGGCTCGGGCATGGGATCCGGGCCTGCGGTTCGACAGGGCGGACGTCCCTGTCGCGTGGATCGCCGAGCACTACAGCGGTGCACGGTTGGAGCAGGACCGGGACGACATCGTCTCGTACGGCAGCGACGGAACAGTCCAGCTCAAGGCCGGGGCCGAGGAGGTTACCGCCTACTACGCCGACGCTCCGCGCGGCCCGCTGTTCCCTCCGGTCCCCCTGGCCGAGGTCGAGGAGGCAGAGCGCAGGATCGGACGCCGCCTCCCCGAACTGCTCCGGCGTGTGTACACCGAAGTCGCCGACGGAGGATTCGGCCCCGACGCCGGACTGGCCGCCCTGACCGACGGCAACCGGGCTCCGCGGCACGTGTACGACTGGCCGTGCGCGGTCACCGTCCACGAACGCAACCGGGCGGAGGGCATGCCGCCCTCATGGCTCTTCCTCACCTCCGGCGGCTGCACGATGGAGTGGCATGTGTCGTTGATCGCGGTCGACAACCCCGTGCTGCTCCACGACGCCGACGGCTACACCTTCGGCGAAGGCCCGCACGACGGTCTGTGCCATGCGACCACCTCCCTACGAAGATGGCTGTGGACCTGGGCCGCCGGCGGCAACGTGTGGGACGAAGTCCTCGACTCCGAACAGGGGTAGGACTCACTCAGGATTCCAAGCGGCGGCGGTCCTCCTCGTCCCACTTCCGGGTGTCGCGCGGCTGCACATACGGCTCCTCCTCTGCCGGGTGACCGCCCGCGACAGCGCGCTGACGGGCGAGCTCCGCGTCGAACTCCAGGCCCAGCAGGATCGCCAGATTCGTGATCCACAGCCACACCAGGAAAATGATCACGCCGGCCAGTGCGCCGTAGGTCTTGTTGTACGAGGCGAAGTTGGCCACGTACAACGCGAACCCGGCGGAGGCGATCATCCAGATCAGCAGCGCGAGGAAGCTGCCCGGTGTGATCCAGCGGAAGCCGCGGACCTTCGCGTTCGGTGCCGCCCAGTACAGGATCGCGATCATGACCGTGACCAGGAGCACCAGCACCGGCCACTTGGCGATCGACCACACCGTCAAGAACGTGTCCCCGATGCCCAGCGCGGCGCCGACCTGTCGGGCCAGGCGGCCGGTGAAGACGACGATCAACGCACTGATCACGGCGATGACCATCAGCAGCACCGTCACACCGAGCCGGACCGGCATCACCTTCCACACCGGACGGCCCTCCGGAATGTCGTAGACCGCGTTCGCGCTCCGGATGAACGCGGCGACATAGCCGGACGCCGACCACACCGCGAGCGCCAGACCGACGATCGCCATGATCGAGCCGAGGCCGCCGTTGCCCTGCATCTGCCGCACCGCGTCGCGCAGGATGTCCCTGGCCGCGCCGGGAGCGAGCTTCTGGATGTTGTCCAGCACCTGTTGCGTCGCCGACTGACCGACGATCCCGAGCAGCGAGACGAGCGCCAGAAGCGCCGGGAACAGCGCCAGGATCCCGTAGTAGGTCAGCGCCGCGGCCCGGTCGGTCAGCTCGTCCTTCTTGAACTCTCCGAGGGTGCCCGTCAACACCGCTCCCCAGGAGCGCTTCGGCAGGTCCGTCGGCCGGTCCGGCGCCCGCTGCTCCACCTGCTCATCCGGCCCGGCACCCGGATTCCACCCGGTCTCGACCTGCTGGTCGGCCGCGGTGTGCCGGCCATGCCGTCCGTGCTGCCGTCTCAGTGTCGGTGCCACCGCACCCGGGTATCCCAGGCATGCGCACCCCATACCGGGATTCATGACAATTCAGTCTTTTGGCACCTATCGCCACTTTACGTGGCTAGCGGGACGGGGTGCCGGCGGCTCCGAATGCTTCCGCGGTGCCGCCTTCGGTCTCGGCCGCGGGGGATCTCCGATGCCGTCCGTGTCCTTGCCGAGCGGGGAGTGCGAGGCACGGGTGATGCCGTACACGTAGGCACTCATCCCTCATTCCCCACTCCTGCGCGCGGACCGCTCGCCCTGACGCTGCCGACCTTCGTCACGGGCCTGCTGGAAGGCGTCGGAGATCGTCTCCGCGGCGCCGGACAGGGCCCCCTTGGTCTTGCCGCGGGCGCCCGACTCCGTGAGCTGACCCGTGAGCTCCGTGAGCCCGGCCGGCTTGCGCGGCCCCGCTTCCAGGTCGAGGCGGTTGCAGGCCTCGGCGAAGCGCAGGTAGGTGTCGACGCTGGCGACCACGATCCGTATGTCGATCTTGAGTATCTCGATACCGACAAGGGAGACCCGCACGAACGCGTCGATCACCAGCCCGCGGTCGAGAATGAGTTCCAGAACGTCGTAGAGGCCACTGGAACCGCCCCCGCCGCCCTGCTGTGTCGCCACGGTCATCACGACCAACCCCTTGTCATCCGTGTCCGTACGGTCCCGTCGGCACTGTCCCTCGCTGCGACGCAGGCTTCCAGGTGCGAGTAGCCCCTACCGCCTACCACCAAACACATGTACGAGTCCCTGAGCCGTGCTGCACCATGGTGGTCCCGCACGAATGACCGGAGACCGGGTAACCGGTACCGGGCACGGATGCACACCCTCGCCGACGGCCGACGCACACCACGAGGATCCGGCTCAGTGTCGAGAACATCTCAAGGAGTCGAGTCTCTCGCCGCAGCACCTCCCAACGGCCCTCTTCCCCATGCCTGTTGGGGGTGAGTTCATGGTGGCCACCGACTCCTCCGGCACTCACCCGGCCGCCTACCTGGTGCCACTCACCTATCGCGGTGCCCCGCTCGACAGTGTCTCGCTCAGTTCTGTCCGGCTCTGACGTCGATCGGTGCCAAGGTCGCCGGGGTGGGGCCGTCGGGGCGAACGGTGATGCCGTACGCCGCCTTCGTGGGGGTGGAGTCGAAGGCCACGGCGTGGACCGGGAGCAGGTGTTCGAGCAGGACGGTCGATTCGCGGAGCGCGAATTGCAGACCGAGGCAGGCGCGGGGACCGATACCGAAGGGGAAGTAGGCGCCCGGGTGGGTGGGTCGGCCGTCGGGGGTGAGGAAGCGCCGGGGGGCGAAGTGCTCCGGGTCCCGCCAGAGTTCGGGATCGCGGTGCGTGAGGTACGGGCAGAGCAGGAGGTCGGTGCCCGCCGTGACGGTGTAGCCGTTGAGGGTGCCGTCCTCGGTGGCGTGGCGGGGCAGGATCCAGGCGGGCGGGTAGAGCCGGAGCGTCTCGTGGACCAGGGCCTGGACGGCCTGGCGGCGCTGTGGTGAGCCTTCGCCGCCGGCGGCGAGGGCTTGTTCGCGGACGGCGGGATACCGGTCGAGGAGGAGGTAGAGCCAGGTCAGGGTGGTAGCGGTGGTCTCGTGGCCGGCCACGAGCAGCGTGACCAGCTCGTCGCGGATCAGCCGGTCGGTGTACTCGGGACGCTCGGTGGCGGCGTCGATCAGGACGTGCAGCAGCCCGGGGCCGTCGGGTCCTGCCGCTCCGCTGCGGGCGGCCTCTATGGCGTGCCGGGCGACCGCGTCGATCCGGGCGAGATCGGCGGCGACCGCGTCCTGCGCGTCGGTGACATCGGCGGGCAGAGTCGGGAGGGCGGTCGCCACGGCCGCCACGGCGGCCAGTTCATGCTCGGTCGCGTCGTCGAGGTGGTGCCCGGTCAGTGAGCGCCAGATGGCGTCCAGGGCGAAGCGGCGCATCTCCCGCCCGACGTCGAGGGTCTGCCCGGTACGGGCGTACCCGTCCCAGCGCCGGGCGGTGGTCCGGGCGGCCTCGGTGATCCGCTGTTCGTAGCGTCGCATCCCCGTGCCGGTGAACTGGGACTGCAACAGGCGGCGTTGCCGCTTCCACGCCGTACCGGTGGCGGAGAGGACCCCGTCGCCGATCAGCACACGGGCGCGGTGGGAGCGCTTGACGTACCGCTCCGGGTGCTGGGCGAGTACGTGCTGGACCGCCTGCGGGTCGGTGACGAGAACGGTGCGAGCCGGCCCGAGGCGGAACGCGGCGACGCCTCCGAACCGCTCGCGCACCTGGGACAGCAGCTCGACCAGTTCGCCTCCCCCCGAACGCCACCGCTCCACGAGTCCGGGCTCGGCTTCGGGGACCGGTCGCCCCGTTCCGGGAACGGACGGAAGGGGGCCGGGACTTGCTTCGGTGTCCATGTTTCTTCTCCTGGTCAACCGCTGGGCTCGTGACGGAGCGCTTGCACCACGGACTGTACGGGAGCGGACACATCTGGTGACAGGCGAACGACCTTAGTACCAGAACGCTTTGACCACTGCCGTCCCGGCCACGGCGGCGCGCTGGTAGAAGGCACGGAGGTCGGCATGGTGCTGGACATAGATGTCCCTGACGTCCGCTTCAGCCCAGCCAGGACCGAACGTTGCGTGCAGCTTGGGGCCCACGGCCTCCCAGAGAACGTCGAACGAGACGTCCGCCAGAAAGGCCGACGTTCGCCGCACCGCGTCCGGGGTCAGGTGGACGAAGGGCGGTTGCTCGTCGTCAGGGTGGTGGACGATGTCACCGCCGAAGATGGGCAGTTCCCATGTTCCATCCCGCCCCTCCGACAGACCGCTGCCCGCCTCGTAGAGCTCGTGCACCGAACTGAAGTCCTTCTCGATGAACTCCGCGATCCCCGCGTCATACTCCGCTTGACGGACGTCCCAGTCCCAGGCAGCCCCCATGAACTCCTGAAGCCAGGCGTGATCGAGCCGGACCTCGGAGTTCTGGACGGCGCGCAGATGCATATGGAAGCTCACGGCCCCACTCCTCCCCCACCAGCGACCCGGCTTGCGCGGGACGTCAACGCCGGAAGGGTATCCCGGGCCGCTGACACCGGGTCGGCGACGGAGGGGCACCTCGTCCTGTCGAAGCGCTTCGACATTCGCAGTCATATACGGCTACTTCAGAGACAGTTGACATGCCATGCGTACGCATGCGACTTTCGAAGCGCTTCAACAGACCCGGCGGAGTGATCGGCCTCCGCACCGCCCCGCCCGGTCGCCGCCACTCGCCCCGACCACACATCTCAGGACGGACATGGCGTTCTTCGACAATCCCGTGATCCCCGGCTTCAGCCCGGACCCGAGCATCTGCCGGGCCGGCGACGACCACTACGTGGCGACGTCCAGCTTCGAGTACGTACCGGGCGTGCCGATCTGGCACAGCCGCGACCTGGTGCACTGGCGGCTGATCGGGCACGCCCTGGATCGGCCCTCCCAGCTGGAACTGCCCGACACGGCCCCCTCCTCCACCGGGGTGTACGCGCCCACCCTGCGGTACCACGACGGCAGGTTCTGGCTGATCACAACCGTGGTCGCCGGAGCGGGCAACGTCCTGGTGACCGCCGAGGACCCCGCGGGCCCCTGGTCGGACCCGGTGCTCATCGGCGTACCGGGCATCGACCCCGACCTGGCCTGGGAAGAGGACGGGACCTGCTGGTGCGTGTTCTCGTCGGGCGGGATCCGCGGGGTCCGTATCGACCCGAAGTCCGGCGAACTGCTGGGCGAGCCGGTGTCGATGTGGTCGGGCAGCGGACTGCAGTACCCCGAGGGCCCGCAC
The DNA here is from genome assembly GCF_055639495.1 of Streptomyces sp. NPDC039424. Lineage (NCBI taxonomy): Bacteria > Bacillati > Actinomycetota > Actinomycetes > Kitasatosporales > Streptomycetaceae > Streptomyces > Streptomyces sp. NPDC039424. The sequence goes on along the minus strand of NZ_JBVKAI010000007.1, from coordinate 174,717 downwards.
TTGTACCGGGTCGGCGACTGGTGGTACCTGCTGCTGTCGGAGGGCGGCACGGAACGCGGCCACGCGCTGTCGCTGGCCCGGGCCCGCACCCTGCCGGGACCGTTCGAACCGTACCCGGCCAATCCCGTGTTGTCCCACCGCAGTACCAACCACCCGGTGCAGAACACCGGCCACGGCGATCTGGTGCAGGCTCACGACGGAACGTGGTGGATGGTGCTGCTGGGCACCAGGCCCCGCGGCGACACCCCGATGTACCACGGCATGGGGCGGGAGACGTTCCTGGTTCCTGTGCGGTGGGAGGACGAGTGGCCGCTGCCCGGCCCACTGGAGCTGCGTGCGCAGGCCCCCGCGCTGCCGCCGTGTCCCTGGCCGCGGGAGCCGGACCGTGACGACTTCGACTCCGCCACGCTCGCCCCGTGCTGGGTGTCCCTCCGACGGCACGACCCGGAGGCCGTCCGCCTCGACGAGCGACCGGGCCACCTGGTGCTGCACGCCCGCGCGGACAGCCTCGACAAGCCCGGCGCACTCTTCGTCGGACGACGACAGCGCGACCCCGACTGCACCGCGCGCACGCTGATCGACGTCGCCGAAGGCGGCCGGGGCGGACTCGCGGTGCGGCTGGACGAGGCACACCACTACGAGGTGGAGGTGGGTGACGGCACAGTCCGCGCTGTCGCCAGGATCGGCCCGCTGCGCCACGCCGTCGCCGAACGGGCCGTACCCTCCGGTCCTTTGAAGCTCCGGATCGACGTCACGACCTCCGACATCCTGCCGCCCACGGTCACCACCCGCGGCACGGGCTCGGACACCACTCCCCCACCCGGCCTCCGAGTCGGCGGTCCCGACACCCTCCGCCTGGGCTACGAGACGGACAGCGGCGACTTCGAGATCCTCGCCGAACTCGACGGCCGCTACCTCACCACCGAGGTCGCCGGCGGCTTCACCGGCCGTGTCTTCGGCATGTACACCACGCGGGGCGACGCGGCCTTCGACTGGTTCGAGTTGCGGTCTGTCTGACGGGCGCCTCCAGGAAGGGCGACGTGATCGGCAGGCATACCGGGCGCGCAGTCAGGCAACCCGATGGACGCACGACATCTGAAGGAGGAACTCAAGTATGTCTTCGGTCGAAGAATCCATCGAGGTCAACGTCCCCGTCCGCACCGCCTACAACCAGTGGACCCAGTTCGAGACCTTCCCGGAGTTCATGAGTGGTGTGGAGCGCATCGAGCAGCGCAGCGACTCCCTGACCCACTGGGTCACCAAGGTCGACGGGGTACAGCGGGAGTTCGACGCCGAGATCACCGAGCAGATCCCCGACGAACGTGTCGCCTGGACCACCGTGAGCGGCGAGGCCAAGCAGGCCGGAGTCGTCACCTTCCACCGTCTGGGCGATGACCGCACCAAGGTCATGCTGCAGATGGATGTCGTCCCCGAGGGCGTGACCGAGACGGTGGGTGACAAGCTCGGCTTCGTCAAGCGGCAGGTCACCGGCGATCTCAAGCGGTTCAAGGGGTTCATCGAACAGCGCGGCGGCGTGGAGACCGGCGCCTGGCGCGGCACGGTCTGACCCTCCCGGCCCGGTCACCGGAAGCGGCGTCTCGCGTCGACCGACGCCGCTGATGGACCGGCCGCGGCCATGGTCGACACAGATGCGGGCCACCGCCGCAGCAGCCGACGCCAGCGGGCTTGTCTCCGACCTGCTCCATGACTTTCCCCGCACTGGGCGTACGGCCGCTGCGGCGGTGGCTTCTCGCCGACCCGCCGGTGCGGATCCGGCCCATCGTCGTCGTGGCCTCGATCCGGCTCTGGCTCGAGCCGTGATCAGCCCGCTTCCAGAGCGTCCGCCTGTCTCGTCAGGTCCGCCGCGATGTGGTCCCAGTCCGGGCCGTGCAGCCACAGGTTCTGGGCGGCTTCCCGCAGCAGCGCCGGCTCGTCCGGCCGCTGCAAGAGCACCAGCCGATAGGCCAGGTTGCGGACCCAGACCGGCAGACGGCCGTCGACCACGTGCGGGCAGAGCTCATGCAGCATGGCGAGGATCGAATCCGCGTCGGCGAAGGTCAGCTCCTCGACGAAGTAGTGCTCCCGGTGGTCGAGGCCGCACTCCGGCGTGGGCCGGTACTCGTCTCCGTAGAGACACCGGGCGTGCTCCACCAGGGTGCTGTGCATGCCCTGGAGCTTATGACGCGATGATCCGCCGGACATTCCTAGGTGGCCCCGGGACGCACCCGGTCGTCTCGCAGCGCATCGTCGGCACCGTCTCCCGCGACCGTGCCCCGAGGCCGCTGTTGGCGGTGGGCAGCGGGTGCTGGGGTGGTGAGGACGGCGAGGCATGCGATGACGAGTGCGATGCCGGTCCACCCGGCCGCGGGGAGGCGTTCGCCGACGACCAGGACGGCGAGTACGGCCGCGACGGCCGGTTCGAGCAAAGACAGTGTGGTGGCGGTGCTGGCGGGCACGCGTGCGAGTCCCCAGCCGAACAGGACGTAGCCGGCGAACATGGGGATCAGCGCCATGTAGGTGCCGACGGCGGCGTTGGACCAGGAGCTGATGAGTGGGGTGCCGGTGGCCAGCAGGACGGGGAGGAGGAGCAGTCCGCCGAGCCCGAAGACGGCGCCCATCGCCGCGCGGGAGGGAATCCGGCGGGTGATGAGCCGGTGCGCGGCCCAGGAGTAGAGGGCGTAGGTCGCGGCGGCGACGAGACCGAGACTCACGCCGAGCAGCGTGGCGGCCACGGACGCCTGTGCCGCGCCCTCGTCGGCGTGGGCGGCTTCGGCGACGCACAGCAGGACGGTGCCGAGCAGACCGAGGGCGGCTGCCAGCGTCCAGCGGCGCGTGAGCCGGCGGCGGTCCATGACGCGTTCGATCAGGGCCGATGCCAGCGGGGCGGTACCGATCGACACCACGGTGCCCACGGCGACTCCGGCCAGGTGCATGGAGCTGTAGAACGCCAGGGGATAGACCGCCACCGCGACGGCGCCCAGGAGTACCGTGCCGCGCTGGTCGCGCAGGCGGGGTGCGTGGCGGGCGATCTGCGGCGCGGCGGTGAGGGCTTGGAGAAGTCCGCCCAGGCCCATGGCGACGGCGCCGATGGCGAGCGGTCCCACGGCCGGGGCGAACGTGGCGGCCGTACCCGTCGTACCCCACAGAACGGAGGCCGCCAGCACGCACAGCGCCCCTGCCTCCGCGGACCGGCCGCGTCCGGTGGGCCGCTTCACAGCCTGTCCAGCAGGGCCGCCGCCATGGCGCGGGCGTGCTGGATGCGGTCGCCGTCACCCTCCAGGCCGGCGCGGGCCATCGCGCCCTCCAGGAGGAAGGCGAGGTGCTCGGCGATCGCGTGTGCCTCGTCGGGGCGCTCGGGCAGCAGTTGTTCCAGGTGGCCGGCGATCAAGCGCTCGACTTCCTCCTTGTGGGCGCGTACCACGGCCCGGCCGTCGTCTCCGGCCGGGAGCTCGGCGGCGGCGTTGAGCAGGCCGCAGCCGCGGAAGCCGTGCTCGTAGGCGAACGCCGCGTGGTCGGCGTAGGCGTCGAAGACGGCGAGGACGCCGTCGCGTGGGCCCCGGGCCCGCTCCAGCCGCGCCCGGTACAGGCCCAGCCACTCCTCGTGCCGGGCGTCCAGGTAGGCCCGGACCAGGTCGGCCTTGGAGGAGAAGTTGTTGTAGAGGCTCATTTTCGCCACCCCGGCCTCGGCGGTGATCGTGTCGATGCCGGTCGCCGCCACCCCGTCGGCGTAGAAGCGGCGGGCCGCCGCCGCGAGCAGCCGCTCCCGGGCCGGACGACGCCTTCCGCTCTCCGTCGTACTCACGTCAGCCTCGCTCATCGCAATCCAAATTAGGTAGGTAGGTCTACCTAGAATAGATGAGTCACGCGCACAGCGGAAGGAGGGCGGGCTTGATGCCGGCCGGCGAATTGCGGCTGCACGGCGTGCACGTGGTGGTGCTGGAGAGGTTGACCGAGCCGACCGCGGAGACCCGCGGGCGCGGCCTGCACGCGCGGGGGCGCCTCTACGAGCTGATGCACGGCGGCCGCGGCCTGCTGCTCGACCAGACCGGCCGGCTCTCGGTGACGGAGTGGGCGGACCGGGTCGACCATGTCGTCGACGTCAGCGACGAACTGGACGTGCCCGCGGTGCTGCTGTGGCCGGACGGCCACGTGGCGTGGGCCGGTGAAGACCAGCAGGGTCTGCTCGGTCAGCTGCCCAGGTGGTTCGGCGCTCCCGTCGGCTGAGCGCGCAGCCACGGCTCCCGCTCCCGGAAATCCCCGAGTTCCGCCGGGAGTACGGAGATAACCTCAGCACTGCGAATCGTCCAACGGGGAGGGGTCGGGGCATGCGAGAGCAGGACTGGATCGGTCACGCGGAAGAGCTGTTCGAAGCGGCGATGTTCGGCGGGGACACCTCCGCGCTGGACCGGTCCGATGACATGCTGGACGCGATCGAGGCGCCGCTTGCCATGGCGCGGGGCAAGGTACTGCACGTCCGCTTCCTGAACGACCGCGAGGAGAACGGCCAGGAACTGGTGCTGTTCGAGCGCGCGGCCGAGTTGTACCGACGTCTGGGGGACGCGTCGGGCGAGGCGGACGCGTTGTTCTGGGTCGGCTGCTGGCATCAGGTGGTGAAGGGCGACGGCGCCACCGGCAGGCCGTACTTCGAGCGGTCGTACGCGCTGGCGAAGTCCGTCGACGACCGGATGACGATGTCCTACGCGACACGCCATCTGGGCTTCGCCGACAGGGACGCGGGCCGGTTCGATCAGGCCCGCGAGCGGTTGACCGAATCGGTGTCGCTGCGTCGGGAGATCGGCTTCAGACCCGGGGAAGCGGCAGGCCTGGTGGCGCTCGCCTATCTCTCGGCCGAGACCGGCGACCGATCGGCAGCGCTCCACCACCTCGACGAGGCCGAGTCGGTCGCCGACGAGTGCGGTGCCAAGGCCGTGTCGGGGTGGATCGAGCAGGCCCGCACGCACTTCCGCCCTTAGGGACCGATGGGAAAGTGCTGGTCGCAGCCACTCGTTGCGGACTGCGACCGGCACAGTCGCGGACTCGGTCCGCAGACACCGGGACGGAGAAGCGCCACGCCCCACGGAGCGTGATCATCCATGGCCCCGAGATCCACTTTCGCAGCAGACCCTAGCCTCGGAGTGGGCGGACCGTGATGCTCCACGGTCCATCGGCCCGTGCGTACAGCAGACATGGTCCTGACAGCGGGACTTCGCCGTGCCATGGGCCCACATGGTTGGCCAGCTCGTCGAGGAAGCCCGAACCGTCGGGTGCGAAGGAGTCTGCGAGGAAGTAGCCGCCGTCAGGAGCGCTCTGGTCCCCGTCGTAGCGCAGACCGGCGACGGCCGGCCCGCCGGTGTAGCGGAGTACGTCCGAAGCGGCGCGCTCGGCGTGACCGTCGAGGACGACGGCATCCGCGAGGCCGGTGACCTCGACCGTCCACGGCGCGTCCGCCTGAACGCGCAGGGCACGGACCGGACGGTCATCGGCGTTGACCAAGGCCCGGCAGGCAAAAGGGCCCGTTGTGCAGACGGGCTGACCGGCCGAACGCATCGTGCCGTCGAGGGTGTCGACGACGAAGTGGCCCGGCCCGTGGTGCGTGATGCTGATGATCACCGGTTCCGTTCCGGTGGTCAGTTCCACCACGCGGGCGCCGGTGCCGGACACCTGCTGCAGTACCGGGCCTCCAGCCGTCACCAACTTGGGTGCGGGCCTGTGTGGGACCGGGGTCGGACCAGGCGTCTTGGACACGCCGTCGAGCCGCAAGGGGCCTGTCTTCTCCGCCCTGTCCCGCCGCAGCCGCTTCATCCCGTCCTCCGTCTCTCGCACCTGGGCGGCATTCTCGCCGCCCCCTGAGGGGTGGACAAACAAGTTCCGTGGGACATGATCCAGGAGCTGTCTGACGAATAATCACATGGAAGCGAATGATCACATGAAGGTTTCGCGCAGCCGGTAACTCGTAAGGAGGGGCGCGGCTCTTTCCGGTCGCGGTACGGTCCTGCCATGTCCCGATCAGCCAAGACCGGCTTCTCCCCGTCCTCCGTCACTGCGGACGACCTCGACCTTGCCGTGCGGCTCGCTGTGAGCGTCCTTCGCGAGGCGCCCCCGGCCGCGTGGGACGGTAAGGCGGGTTCGCTGGAGTGGGACTGCTGGGAGACCGTCGAGCACCTCAGCGACGACCTCTTCGCCTATGCCGCGCAACTGGGCCCCAGAACACCGCCCTTGGAGGGCGAGGTGCCTTTCGTGTGGGAGAGCCGACGGCCTGGCGGACCGGCGAACGCCATTCACGCGGACCGTGAGGCGGGGCCTGGCGGCCTGTTGCAGGTGCTGGAAGCGAGCGGCGCGCTGCTGGTCGCCATGGTGCGCACGGCGCCTCCGCAGACCCGCGCCTACCACGTCTTCGGCGTCTCGGACCCCGAGGGCTTCGCCGCGATGGGGATCGTGGAGACCCTGGTGCACACGCACGACCTGGCGCAGGGCATCGGGCTCGCCTGGAACCCGCCCGCCGATCTGTGCGCGAGGGTGCTCGCCCGGCTCTTCCCCGACGCCCCTGAATCCACGGATCCCTGGCCCACCCTGTTGTGGGCCACCGGGCGCGGTGAACTGTCCGGACACCCTCGTCCGACCACATGGCGCTGGGACGGCACGCCCCGGACCTGAGCCGTTTCGTGCGGATCAGGCCCGACGCCGGTCGCCCCGGCGATGCAGAGGACAACGAGAGCCCGTACCAGGAGGTCTGGAAGTTCGTGGAAACGGATGACACAGTGCCGCCTGGAGAAGAACACTGGAACGCCGTTCTGGCTGAAATCCTGCTGAGCATGAAGGTCGGAGTAGCCCACATTCAGCTGGTCGGAGACCTGATCTCGGTCACCGCCCAGCTGGACATGGCCGCTCACCGCCGTCAGATCACTCTTGGCCTGGACGCGATCATCGAACTGCACGAGACGATGGAGCCGTTGGAGGGCGCGTACCGCGCCGCCTGGCGGGCTGTAGACGCGGCGCCGGACAAAGAGCAGCGGATCGCCGAGCTGGGCAGGCTGAAGACCGCGCTCGCGGATGCCGTGCAAGGCACCGTGGACCTGGCTCGCCGGCACGGCCTGCGAGTCGAGCTCCAGCGCTTCGATACGCAGCGGCACTGAGGCTGCACGTCGCATCGTCGGCCTTCAGTCCCACCAGTTGAACAGCAGGTCGCTCAACACCGCGGGACGCCAGTCACGGATCTGAGTGAGCTCCGCTTCCGCCAGCCCGGTCACATCCACCCTGGACATCGGCGTACTCAGCTGCTCGACGGGCAGGCAGCGGAAACCGGCGACTTCGAGGCCGGCCGCCCACTGCGGCGGGTCCTCGAAGCCCGACAGTGGCCGGCCTGGTATGGGAGGTGCCCCGGCGAAGGCGATGATCGGCAGGTGCGCGTGGCACAGCACGACATACGTCTCCGCGCGTCCGGTGATGGTGACCGAGTGGAAGCTGGACACCTCGGGGTAGGCCGGCTCGCTGACACGGCCACCGATCCCTCTTGCGGCTTCCCAGCAGGCGCTACGAAAGAGCGTCTCGTCCGTCTCCGGAACCGGTTCGTCACCGTGGCCCCAAAACCCAGTCGCTCCACGCTCGAGCCGCATCAGCGCTCCTCCTTCTCCACAGGGAAACCGTGCCACGGCAAGATCAATCATCAGTCACGGCCTGGTGCGGTCTCACGGGCGCTCGAGCATCCACATCGAGCGGGCCTGGCTGCACGAAGTCCTCGGCGAGGACACGACCGACAGGATCCCTCCTCCCCCGACGAGCCCAGAACTGGGCGCGAGCCTGGGCATCCCCGGCGTCACCGCTCACCGGGCCGTGTTCGCCGACGGCCCGGTCGACGGCCGGCTCGTGCTCGTGCACGGCGTCCTCGGCGGCGTCGGCTCCCTGGCCGCGCAGCTCGCCCGCTGGGGCGGTGCCACCGTCCTCGGCACCGTCCGCCACAGCGGTGATCTGGACCGTGTCGACCCGGCTGTCGTCTCCCACGCCGTCGCCCTGGACTCCGGCGACCCGGCAGCGGCGATCCGTGCGTACGCGCCCGACAGCGTGCACCGCGTCATCGAGGTATCGCTGTCGGCCAACGCCGACCTCGACACCGCCGTGGCCGCGCTCGACGCCGTCATCGCCGCCTACGGCACCCACGCCGACCGTACCGAACTCCCCTTCTGGCCCCTGCTGTTCAACAACGTCACCCTGCGCCTGCTCGGCAGCGACGACTTCCCCGCCGCGGCCAAGCGGCAGGCCGCCCGCGATCTCACCGCGGCGGCCTCGGCAGGCGCCCTGGGCGTCGACGTCGGCGACCGCTACCCGCTCGACGACATCGCCAAGGCCCACGACCGGGTCGACGCGGGCGGGCGGGGGCGGGTACTGGTCACCGTCCCCGGCTGACGGGCCTGCCGCCCGGCTTCGAGGATGGGTGGCATTAGTGGGAACTGAAAGGTGGTGTCGAACGCACATTGCTGTGGCGTCAGCCGCGAGGGCTGCTGATCCGTTCGGGTTGGATCACATAGATCACCCGGACTTGGTCCCGGCCGCCGAACCACGGGTAGGGGCCGCCGAGGTACTTCTGGGCGAGCGCCTCGATGTGGTCGACCGCCCCCTCGGTGGTCACGCGCACCACACGTCCGCGGATCTGGACGTAGGAGGCCGGTTCCGAGGGGTCGGCGACCGCGACGGCCACCCGCGGGTCGCGCGCGATGTTTCGGGTCTTCTGATGCGACTCGACACTGTTGATCAGGACGTGCTCGCCGTCGGTGTCGACCCATGTCTGGGTGAGCTGGGGCGAGCCGTCGGGCATCGTCGTGGCGATGTAGCAGGTGGCGGGGCGGCGCAGCAGCGCCACCAGGTCCTCGCCGAGGGGCACGGGCACGGAGGTTCTCCAGAGGTCGGTTCGGTGGGGTGGGGTGGGCCCCGCCCCCCGCCCCCCGCACGGTTGAGCATATGGTTCATGTGCGAGGAGCTGAAAACGGCCCTCCAGCGAGAGCTATTGAACCGGCTCACCCCGAGCCACGGCTCAGCGTCCGGTGGCAGCGGCCCGCACCGTGGCCGCGTCCCAGATCAGCGGTGTGTCGTCGAAGACCACGGCGATCTTGATCTTCTCCCCGCCCGTGATCGTCGCCGGAAGCGTGACGCTGCCCTGCTGGTCCTCGTCGAAGGCGACCGGGCCGAGGTCGATGACCTTCCCGTCGGCCGCGAACACGTAGACGTGGCCGGTCGTGTTCGCGTGCAGGCCACGGCCCGCGGGATCCGACGTCGCGGCGTCCAGCGACACGGTTGCCCGCGCCCCGACCCGGCTCGCCGCGATCAGGGTTCCCGGACCGCTCCTCCTTCGTCAGGTCCGCGGACGCCGGGGTCCGCTGGACGAGCTGCCACTCCTGCGAGCCGTCGGTGACCGCGTTCTGCAAGGTCAGCGCCGCTCCGCGGGATGCGCCGGTCAGGTGTACGTTCGGGGTCTCGGCCGCCTGGAACTTGTAGTAGCCGTCGGTGGTCCTGCTGACGTTCCAGCTGCCCGTGGCGCACCAGCCGCCGGTCGCGATGACGTTGACGACGTTCCAGGTGGCACCTTGGTCGGTGCTGGAGTACAGGGCGATCGCCAGGTTCTCGCGGTCGCCGTCGTTGGAGGGCGTCCAGTTCGGGTCGGCTGCCTTGTGCTTCTTGTAGTAGTAGTCGTCGCCCGACACGACGCTCGCGAGGAGCAGCGTGCCCTTCCTCAGGTTTCCGACGTCCTGCGGAAGCACGTAGAGATACGGGTTGGTCCAATTGCTCGTGTACTTGGCGTACTTGGGGTCGCGGGAGAGGTACGCCGGTGCCTTGACCTCTGACAGCGGCTGCCACGGCCTGCCGTGGTCGTCGCTCTTGTAGATCGGGAGTGTCTGTCCGTCGGCGCTCCCCGTCGCCGGTACGACAGTCGCCTTCTCGAACGACGCGACCAGACGTCCGCTCGGCAACTGCGCCGACTTGGGGTAGACCGCGCAGTTGCCCCGCCCTTTCAGGCACGGTTCATCGCCGAGCTGGTAGAGGATCCCGCCCGTCGGGTTGTAGGCCTGCGCGCCGGCCATGGGCAGCGCCAGCATCGCTGATGCCGCGACGAAGGTTCCCAGTGCTTCCCGAGTCTTCTTCCGTGCATTGCCCCTCCTCGGGGGATGACCGTGGTGTTGCTCGCGAGAGGTGGATCAGGAGACGAGTACGCGTACGTCCCAGGCGCCGAGGTCCAGCGCCGTGCCCGCGGGGACGGACGTGCCGTTCAGGGCGTCGGAGAGATCCACCGGGGCCTGGACGCGGGCGGGCTCCCAGCTCCAGTTGTGGACGATGTGGACACGGCGCCCGTCGGGTGAGGTACCGGTCGTGGCGGTGACCGATTCCGGGAGGTCCCGCCAGCCGTGGCGTGCGGAGGGTGTAAGCCATGTCGCCAGCGCGCGGGCGAGGGCCCGGCCGGGGACGGTGCCGACGTAGGTGACGCGGCCCTCTCCGTGGCGGCGGGTGGTGATGGCGGGCCAGCGGCCGAAGTGCGGGTGGTCGTACGCGGCGAGCACGTCGGCGTCGGTGACGGTCAGGCCGTCGGCCCAGCGGGTCGCCACCGCCTCCTGCGGCAGCCGCAGCGCGCTGCCGGGCACGGGGTGGACCGGGACGTCGCGCACGAGGTTGCTGAACTCGTCGTACGTGACGCCCGCGGCCTCGGTGAGGCGTCCGGGTGCCGCTTCGTGCCGGGCCCGGGCCTCGTGGTCGGCGTATCCGGTGCGCGGGCCGAGAACCAGATGGCCGCCCGCCCCGGCATAGGCGGCGAGCCAGTCGAGGGTCGCGTCGGCGGCGATGTACAGCCCCGGTACGACCAGCACGGGGTGACGGCGTGCGGCCTCCTCCGGCGCGGTGCCCTCCTGCTCGCCGCGCGGGTCGTGCAGGTGCCGGGCGTGCACGATCCGGACCTGACGGCCTGCCTCGAACGCGCCGCGGTAGAAGGGGTCGAAGATGCGGTGGTAGGCGGCGGGGTCGGGGTCGCCGTCGGCGGTCGCGAGCGGTGGGTGCTTCTGCATGAGCCACTTGCTGGGCGTCGAGTAGACCATCGTGATGTCGGCGTCCGGCTCGATTCCGGCGACGAGCGGCCCGGCCGTCTCGATCTCGGCGCCCAGGCGGGCGAGTTCGGTGTAGGCGCGGCCGGGCTGTCCGTTGTGCGGCAGGACACCGCCCCAGTAGGTCTCGGCGCCGAAGCGCAGCGTCTGCCACTGCCAGTACTCGATCATCCGCGCGCCGCGGGCCACGTGCGCCCACGCGGCCTGCCGCCACTGGCCGTCGTAGGCGGGGCGGTTGTCCCACGCGAAGCCGATGGAGCTCGCGTTGGTCTCGGTGACCAGGAACGGCTCCTGCCGGGAGGAGAACATCCAGTCCGCGGTCTGGTACATCGACCAGACGCCGGTGGTCTTCCAGATCTGCTCGTGCTCGTCGGGCGTGGGGTCGGGGAGCAGGAGACCGTCCTGCATGTCGTAGTACGGGTTGCCGGAGGCGATGTCGAGCCGGTCGGACAGCTCGTCGTCCGCCACTGCCTGGCGCGTGTAGGAGATGCAGGTGGTGACGAACTGCTCGGGGCGGGTGTACTCACGGACGATGTCGGCCTGCCAGCCGATGAACTCGGTGACCTGGCGGGTTTGGAACTCCCGCCACGCGACGTCGTACTGCGGCTGGGCGTTGCCGTCCGGGGTCCACAGGTCGGCCCAGGTGGACAGCCTGTGGGACCAGTACACGAGGCCCCACTCCCGGTTGAGGGTCTCCACATCGCCGTACTTCTCGCGGAGATGGTCGACGAAGCGCTGGAAGACGCCCTGGTTGTGGAAGAGGTGCAGGCCCGGTTCGTTGTCCACCTGCCACCCGATGACCGCCGGGTGACCGGCGTACCGGGCGACGATCTCGCGGATGATCCGTTCGGCGTGGAAGCGGAAGGCGGGGTGGGTGAAGTCCACCTCCTGGCGGGCGCCCCAGCCGAGGCGCCGTCCGGTGGCGTACTCCCCCGTGATCTCCGGGTACTGGCGGGCGAGCCACGGTGGCACCGCGTACGTCGGCGTGCCGATGATGACGGAGATGCCGCGCTCGTGGGCGGCGTCGAGGACCGGCTGTAGCCACTCGAGGTCGAAGCGGCCGTTTGCCGGCTCCCAGGTCGACCAGACCGATTCGCCCACCCGGATCACGGTGAAGTGCGCCTCGGCCATCAGGTCGAGGTCGGTCTTGAGCCGTTCGCCGGGCCGCGGTTCGGGGCCGTAGGCGGGCGTGTACTCGTGGTAGTACGCGGCGCCGAACAGGACGCGGGCGGGCAGATCCGCCATGGAGGAGCCTCCGGAGGAACGAGGGATGAGCGGGCTACTGCTTGACGCTTCCGGTCGCCAGACCGCTCTGCCAGTAGCGCTGGAGCAGGAGGAAGGCGAAGACGAGCGGCACGATGGAGATCAGGGAGCCGGTCACGACGAGCGGGAGCATGTCGCTGCCGGCGCCGGCCCCGCCGTTCTGCGCCTGGGCGGCCCAGTCTCCCCGGCCCCGTCGATGCGGGCGGCCTCCAGGAGGCTGTCCGGGACGGCGTCGGCCGCGTAGATGCGCATGAGGTAGAGGCCGAAGGGGTTGACGAGGGACGGCAGGATGATCGCCCAGGGGGTGTTGACCAGGCCGGCCTTGGCGAACAGCAGATAGGTGGGGATCGCCAGCGCGGTGGCCGGGACCATGATGGCGCCGAGTACGAGGTTGAAGGCGGCCCGGTCGCCGCGGAAGCGGAACTTGGCGAAGCCGTAGCCGCCGGCCGCCGCGAGCAGTGCGGCGCCGAACGCGCTGACGGCGGCGTACACGGCGGTGTTGAGCAGCCAGTGCGCGAAGACGCCGTCGTCCTGGGTGAAGGTCGCCCGAATGTTGCCCAGCAGCCGCGGGGCACGGGAGAACCACAGGCCGAAGCTGGTGAACAGGTCCTGGGTGTTCTTGGTCGAGGCGACCAGCAGCCAGCCGCCCCAGTAGTCACCGAGCTTCTTGGAGACGGCGTCGTCGACGCCGATGGAGAGAGTGCTCTTGCCCGAGGTCGCGTACGGCTTGGCGCCCGCCTGCCACAGCAGGCCGTGCCAGGCGGCGGGTTCGTTGGCCGCGAGGTTGGTCAGGTAGACGTCCGGGTCCGCCTTGTGGAGCTTGCGTGCGGCGGCCGCGAACTCGTCCCAGGTCTTCGGCACTTGGATGCCGTGCTTGTCGAAGATGTCCTTGCGGTGGAGCATCCCCATGGGTCCGGTGTCCTGGGGGGATCGCCCAGACCTCGCCGCCGGGTCCGCTGACCTGTCCCCACGTCCAGTCCACGAACTCAGCTGACCACCGTGTTCATCAGCCACGGCGACCCCGACTTCTACTTCGGCGCCGAAGTCCTCGCCGACGCCTTCCCCGAGGCGAGGTTCGTCGCCACCGAGCACGTCATCGAGCACATCCACCACTCCTACGAGGGCAAGCTCAAGGCCTGGGCGGCCCTCGGCCCGAACCTGCCCACGCGCCTGGTCGAGCTCGAACCGCTCACCGGCGACCTCGCCCTGGAGGGCCACCGCTTCGAGCTGAAGGGCGGCCCGGCCGAACTGGCCGACCGTCACTACCTGTGGCAGCCCGAGCAGCACGCCATCGTCGGCGGGGTGCTGCTGTTCCAGAAGGAACACGTCTGGGTCGCCGACACCCGGAGCCCCGAGCAACGCGTCGCCTGGATCAAGCTGCTCGACGAGATGGCCGCCCTCGAACCGCGGCTGGCCGTCCCCGGCCACCGTCTGCCCGGTACCGCCGCCGACGCCTCCGCCATCACCGCCACCCGCGACTACCTGGTGGCGTTCGAGGAGGAGCTGGCCAGGGCCGCCGACGGTGCCGCGCTGACCGACGCCCTCGTCAGCCGCTACCCCGACCACGGCATGCTGATCGCCGCCCACATCGGCGCCAAGGTCGCCAAGGGCGAGATGAAGTGGGGCTGATGTGAGCGAGTTCGCCGTTTCCACCGCCCCCGCCGACGTCGTACGGCGCCAGTACCTGGCCTCCGCCGCCGGGGACCTGGAAGCCCTGCGCGCCACTCTCGCCCCCGACGTGGAGTGGACCGAGATGGCCGGCTTCCCCCTCGCCGGCACCTACCGCACGCCCGGCGGCGTCACCTCCCACGTCATGGAGCAGCTCGCCAAGGAGTGGGAGAACTGGGCCGCCCACGACGACACGTACGTCGTCGACGGCGAGAACGTCGTCGTCCTGGCCCGCTACACGGCCGTCAACCGGGCCACGGGCAAACCGGTCGACGTACGCGTCGCGCATCACTTCGTCGTACGTGGCGGGCTGATCGTCCGCTTCGAACAGTTCGTGGACACCGCCAAGGTCCGCGACGCGACGACCGCCGAGGCGTAACCGCGCGCCGTCCTCATCGCCTCCGTCGCTGACGCGGGGAGGTCGTCACGGGTCAGGACCGGACGGCGGTGTCGGTGTCGGGGTGGACGGGGAAGATCTGGTCGAGGCCGACGATGCGCAGGATGCGCAGGGTGTTGGCGGGGACGGCGGCGAGCGCGAAGTCCGCGTCGGCGGCATGGGCGTGGTTGCGGGCGGCGATCAGGGCGGTGATGCCGCTGGAGTCGCAGAACTCAAGACCGGCCAGGTCCAGAATCAGGCGCTGCCCCGGCTGGAGGCTGATCGTGGTGATCAGTTCACGCAGCTCGGTGGCGTTGGCGTAGTCGAGATCTCCGCTGATCCCCAGAACGGGACCGGTCGCGGCGTCTCGGGTGGTGATCTTCAGCGGGCTCATCGTCTGTTCTTCGTCTGAGGGCCAGGGGCGGGAACGCCTAGGGCGAGCAGGGCGGTGTCGTCGTCGAGGCCCTCGCCGAGGCTGTTCAGCAGGCCGGTCAGGGCCTGGATGACGGCGTGGGCGGGCTTGCCGGCGTGGTCGGCGGCGAAGGCGAGCAGGGCCTCGTCCCCGTACAGGGTGGTGCGGTCCTCACCGGTACGGGCTTCCGTGAGGCCGTCGGTGTACAGCAGAAGGGTGTCGCCGGGGGCGAGGACGGTCGTGGCGGTGGTGAAGCGAGCGGCGGGCAGGATGCCTACGAGGAGGCCGCCGGGGGTGGGCAGGAAGTCGGCCGTGCCGTCCGCGCGCAACACCAGGGCCGGCGGGTGGCCGCCCGAGGCGAGGTGGACGGCGACCTGCCCGGTCGCGGGGTCGGGTTCGAGTGTGCCGAAGACCGTGGTGCAGTAGCGCGGGTCGCCGCTGCCGGCGTAGCGCTCGTGGAGCACCTTGTTGAGGGTGGACAGAGCGGAGACGGGGTCGGGATCGTGCAGGGCTGCGGCGCGCAGGGTGTAGCGGGTGAGTGAGGTGACCGCGGCGGCCTGGGGCCCCTTCCCGCACACATCGCCGAGAAAGAAGGCGAAGCGTTTGCCGTCGACGGGGAAGACGTCGTAGAAGTCGCCGCCGAGTCGGTCCGGGGAGGCGGTGTGGTAATGGGCGGCCGTCTCCACTCCGGGTACCGGCGGCAGGGCGGAGGGCAGCAGCGACTGCTGGAGCACGGCGAGGGCGTCCTGCAGTCGCGCGCGGTCGGCCTCCGCCTGTTTGCGCGCTTCCTCGGCCGCTTTCCGGCCGCGCAGGAGTTCCTCCTCGTAGGCGCGGCGGTCCCGGGCGTCGAAGAGAGTGGTGCGGATCAGCAGCGGCTCGCCGGTACTGCCGTACTTGACCAGGGAGGAGGCCAGCACCGGCATCCGACCGCCGTCGGCCTGTTTGATCTCCAGGGCTATGCCGCTGATCTCGCCCTGCATCCGCAGCAGCGGCGCGAAGTGCGTCTCGTGGTACAGCTTGCCGCCCACGGTCAGCAGGTCGGTGAACCGCATGCGGCCCACCACCGCTTCCTCCTCCAGACCGAGCCAGCCCAGCAGGGTGGTGTTGATCTTGGCGATGGTGCCGTCCATCAGCGTGGACAGGTACCCGCACGGCGCGCTCTCGTACAGTTCCTCGGCGCTGTCCTCCAGCAGTGCGGCGAACGCCGCATCCGATGTTTTCTCGTCGTCGGCGTCATGCGGGTCGGGCTGCTGCCCGGCGCGGCACATCATCGCAGGTCCGCCAGAAAGTTCCTGATCGCCTCGTTGGTGGCTTCGGGCGCGGACAGGTGCGGGCAGTGCCCGGTCGCGTCGAGCGTGACGAGAGTCGAGCCGGGTATCGCCTGGTGGACGAAGGCGCCGACCTCCCGGGGGGCGATGACGTCCTGGGTGCATTCCAGCACCAGCGTCGGCACCCTCACACCCTTCAGGTCGTCCCTCGAATCCGACAGGAACGTGGTCCGGGCGAAGATCAGCGCCATGTCCGGGTCGGTGGCGCAGAAACTGTTCTTCAGCTCCTCGCCGAGCTCGGGCTGCTCCGCGTTGCCCATGATCACCGGTGCCATCGCCGCCGACCAGCCGAGGTAGTTCGACTCCAGGGCCTCCAGCAGTTCGTCGATGTCCTGGGCGCTGAACCCGCCGCGGTAGCCGCCGTCGTCGATGTACCGCGGAGACGGAGCGACCATCACCAGCGCCCCGATACGCTCCGGGGCCATGCCGGCGGCCAGCACCCCGATCATCGCGCTGACCGAGTGCCCCACGAACACCGCGTCGCGCAGGTCGAGCGCTTCGCAGACCTCCACCACATCTCGGGCATATCCGTCCAGAGAGGCGTAACGGTCCTCCGTGAACGCGGACGGGTCCGAGCGGCCCGAACCCACGTAGTCGAACAGCACCACCCGGTACTCCTCGACCAGGGCAGGAACCGTAAGCCGCCACATGTTCTGGTCACAGCCGAACCCGTGAGCCAGCACCACCGTCGGCCCCTGCGGGTTGCCGGTGACGGTGACGTTGTTCCTGCGAGCGATATCCATACCCACCAGTTTCTCAAGCCCCGCTCACCGCTTCGCCACGGCCCCGTTGTCGTGCGGGATGCCCTGCCGGTCGCCGCAGTCATGGACCGCACCGGGACCCGGTGCGAAAAGCGCTGGGCTCGCGTAGCCCTTCTCCGGGCGCCGAGATCACTGTGGGCAGGGAAGCAGCGCTTGACCTCCCCAGGTGCTGCGCCGCTTCCCCGCCGACGCCCCTCGAATACCCTGGTGCGCCCGCACTAGGCCTTCCGGCCCTCTCGCGCGGACCCGTCGCCCGGCCGATCAGCTCGCCCAGGGCTGACACCCCCGCAGCCCAGCCGCGTCAGGAGCCGTTCACAGCCAGCCGTTGCGGCGGAAGGTCCGGTGCAGGAGGACGGCGGCGGTCACCATCACGGCGATGGCGAGCGGGTAACCGTACACCCAGCTCAGTTCCGGCATGTGCGCGAAGTTCATGCCGTAGATCCCGGCGACGAGGGTCGGGGTGGCCAGGATGGCGGCCCAGGCGGAGATGCGGCGCATGTCGTCGTTCTGCCAGGTACCGACCCGGGCGAGGTGGGCGTCGAGCGCGGAGTTGAGCAGTTCGTCGAGCGAGCGGACCTCGGTGTCGGTGCGGTGCAGGTGGTCGGCGACGTCGCGGAAGTACGGCAGCATCTCCTCGGGCCATCCCGCCTGTGGGCCGGCGAAGTCCTGGACCACCGGGGCCAGGGGCTGCACCGCGTCCCGGAACTCCAGGACCTCGCGTTTGAGCGAGTAGATCTGCTCGGTCAGATCCTCACGCTCCGGGGAGAACACGTGTCGCTCCAGCGCGGTCAGGTCGGCCCGGACTCGGACAGCGGCCTCGATGTAGGAGTCGACCACCGTGTCCAGGACGGCGTGCAGCACGGCGACCGGCCCGAACCGCAGCGTCTGCGGGTCGTCTCCGAGCCGCCGGGCGGCCTCGGTGGTGGGGTCGACCGGGCCGTGGCGGACGGTCAGGACGAACTGCGGGCCGGTGAAGACCATCACCTCGCCGGTCTCCACCTCGCAGCCGTCCTCGACGTACCACAGCGTCTTCAGCGCCACCGCGAGCACGTCCCCGTACCGCTCCCGCTTGGGGCGTTGGTGCGCCTGGACCGCGTCCTCCACCGCCAGCGGATGCAACCCCAGCGGGTCCGCCAGTTCCTCCAGATCTTCCGGGGCCGGATCGTCCAGGTGCACCCAGCAGAACTCCCGCTCCCCCAGATGCTGCAGACTCTTCAGCGCCGCCGCCCGGCCGCCGTCGGCCTGACCGCAGTCCACCCGCTCCGGCGAGCCCGGCGGCTCACGATAGATAAAGCACCTCATTCCTCACACTTGCACCGTCGCGGCGAATGCATGCCTCCACCCCGCGGTCCACCACCGGCAGGAGATACCGTCTGCACCCGATGGGCACGTACTCTTCACACCACGACGCTTCCGGTGCCGTCAGCGCTGATGCCGTCAACCGCTGATGCCGGTGCGGGATCCGAACTTCCCGCCCCAGGACGTCAGCTCCTTGGCCACGGCCCCGGTGCGCCCCGCGATGTACCCCTTCCGGAGGGTGTCGTCCCGCCGGGTGAACTGGACCACCCCGTCCTTGCGACCGAGACTCACGGCCCGTGACACGTAGCGCAGGGGGTACGGCTCCGGCTCGCGGCCCTCGACCAGGCGGGCCAGGGTGTTGGCCGCATGGCCGGCCTGCGGCCCGGCGGTCTGGCAGCCGAAGCGAGCTCCGGGCACTGCGGCGCTGTCCCCCACGACGAAGATCCGTTCGTCGGTGACGCTGCGCAGGAACTCGTCCACGATGGCGCGGCCCTCCGCATCGACCGCGAGACCGCTGCGGGCCGCGAGGTCGGGGACGCCCGACACGATCGCCCACAGGGTCAGGTCGGAGTCGAGCTCCGCGCCCGAGCGCAGGCGCACCACGTCGCACTCCCCTGCCCCCGGGACGACTTCCGTGACGCCGTCCTCCACGATGCCGACCTTCAGCCGCTCCAGACCGGCGAGCACGTGCTTGCGCGCCCCACCGGAGACGTTCCCGGCAATCCGCGACCCGACGATCCGCACGCGCAGGTCCGGCCGGGCCTCGGCCACTTCGGCCGCCGTCTCGACACCTGTCGCACCGCCCCCGACCACCGTGACGGTGCCGCCCGCCGGAAGTTCGGCGAGCGCCGTACGGGCCCGCTCCGCCCCCTCCCAGGAGCCCACCGGGACCGTTCCCGGCAGCGGCTGGACCGTGCTGCCCACAGCGAGGAAGGCATAGTCGAAGTCGATACTCTCGCCGTCCGCGAGCGAGACGACACCGTCACCGAGCTTGTCGACGATGCCCACCCGGGTCGTGATCCCGTCCCGCAGCATCGAGGCGAGGGGCGTCGCGGCGACGGCGGTGCCCGCGATCTGCTGGTGCAGCCGGACCCGCTCCACGAAGTCGGGGCGTGGGTTGATCACCGTGATCTCCGCGGCCTTGACCTTCTTGGCGATGCGGTTCGCCGCGACCGTACCCGCGTATCCGGCACCCACCACTACAACCTTCATCTCGGCCTCCACCGCGCTGGTCGGTACATCGTCTCGACCACAGGACGAGACAGCCCCGGCTCCTGTGACATACCGGCGTGCGAGGGGCGGTCACGGCAGAACTCGTCCGGCGGCGGCAGGTTGATCCGTATGTGGGCCGACTTCGAGGGCCCGGGTCGGCTTCGACGGCCTCACTCGGCCAGGGCACGGCGCAGGGCGGCGCCGAGTTCGGTGAGTTGGCGCTGCGAGACCTCGGCGGACTGGATCGCCAGCGACCCGTGGAAGGTGCCGGGCCACTGGTGCAGTTCGACCGACACGCCCGCCTGGAGCAGGCGCAGCGCGTAGTCGATGCCTTCGTCGCGGTTGGGGTCGAATTCCGCGGTGGCGACATAGGCCGGGGGGAGGCCGGACAGGTCGTCGGCGCGCGCCGGTGCGGCGTATGGCGTCGCGGGCTGGGAGCCCAGGTAGTGCCCCAACGCGGCGGCGCGTACGGCGCGTGTGTTCCAGGGCGTGTCGGTGAAGTTCCGCGCCGACCACGTCTGCTGCCGGTCGTCGAGGATGGCCTCGTTGAGTACTTGGAAGCGGATCGGTGGCCCTTGTTCGTCGCGGGCACGCAAGGTCGCCGCGGCGGCGAGGTTCGCGCCGGCGCTGTGGCCTCCGACCGCGATCCGGTCCGGGTCGATGCCGAGCTCGGCCGCGTGTTCGTGCGTCCAGGTCAGCACGGCGTAGACGTCGTTCAGGGCGGCCGGGAAGCGGTGCTCGGGCGACAGGCGGTAGTCGACGGTGATCACGACAGCACCCGAGAGGTGCGCCAACGGGACGGCCCACAGGTGCTCCGTGTCCAGGTCACCCATGACCCATCCGCCGCCGTGCAGCCAGACGACGGCGCCCTGCGCCTGGTGCGGGCGGTAGACCCGCACCCGCACGTCCGGATCGGCGGCCACCGTGCGGTCCTCGATCTCCATTCCCGCGGTGTCCGGTGCCGGCCTCGCGGCGGCAAGCTCGTTGTAGTTCTCGCGTGCGGTGACCGGGTCGCTCAGGTCGTTGCTGGGGAGCAAGTGGGTGAATGCTTCGAGTTCGGGATCCATGGCGGCCATCCTCACCGCCCGCCACCCCCGGATCATCCGCCAACTGTCGGGTTTCCCAGCCGGATCGCGCGCCGATCGGCGCTCCTCCGCCCCGCCAGAGGGTCCTATCCTCTGACCATGGAGGCACTGGCCGTACGGCTGTCGGGGCTGGATTCGTACGTCGAAGGCGCGATCCGCGTCGTCGCGTTCTACGACACCCTGATGCGCCGACGGGTGGATCTCCCGACGCTCGCCCGGGCCTCGGCGGGCCTGGCCGAGTGCGTGGCCGGGATCCGGCTCCACGGCACCGGGCAGGTGACCCGGATCGCGCGCGACGGCAGGCAGGCGTCCGCCCCACCGTCACCCGCGTCCACGACGGCGCCGATCACCCTCGATGAGGAGGAGATAGGCACCGTGTGGCTGGAACGCTCCGGCCCGCCGAATCCGCTCGACGAAGTACTGCTGGACCGCCTCGCCATCGCCGCCGCGGCGGTCGTCGAGCGGTACGGTCCGGCCCGTACCACCATGGCCGATCCTGCCCTCGTCGAACTGGCGATCAGCTCCGACAGCGACGAAACGGCCAGAGCACGGGCGTTACGGCTCCTGGGGTTCGCCGCCGACCTGCCACTCCACGTCGTCGCCGTACGCTCGCGGCTCCCCCTCGACCGGATCGGCTCCCTGCTCTGCCCCGCCCGCCCCGTGAAGGCGGCGTCCCTCGCCGACGTGGGCGTCATCCTGGCCACCACCGTCGACCCCACAGGGATCCCGGCAGACGTACGCGCGGGCATAGGCGCCGCCGATGGCCCCGACCGGTCCTGGCAACAGGCCCGCACCGCCCTCCGCTTCACCACCCCACGCCAACCGGTCGTCCACCACGACGACTTGGGGGCGTTGGCGCTGCTCGCCCAGGTGTCCCCGGACTCCGTGCGAGACAACGCCGACGTCGCCGCCATCGCCCGGATCGCCGGCAACCCCGAAGATTTGGAGACTCTGGACACCTACTGCGCCACCGGCTCCCTGCGCCGGGCCGCCGACCTTCTCCACCTGCACCACAGCAGCGTCGCCCGCCGACTCGAACAGATCGCAAAGACCCTGGGCATCGAACTCACCGAACCCACCGGACTGACGCGGGCCGCCCTCGCCCTCACCGCATGGCGGCTGCTCGACGACTGAGGGGCGACGAACCAGGCCGAAGCAGCCCCCAGGCCGTGCGGGACTTCGGTCTGGGCGACCGGTCGGGCGAGGTGGGGTCATGGCCGTCAAAGCCGGTTGAGATGTCGCCGGACGTTGGGGAGAGTCTGTGCGCATGGAGTTCTTCTGCTACCACCGGGACCGGCTCGGCTCCCTGCCCTTGCGCGACGAGCTGCTGGAAGAGCACTGGTCCTACATGGACCGGTACGAGAAGGAGATGATCGCCCGCGGCCCGACCTTCGCCGCTGACGGCGAGACGCCCACCGGCAGCGTCCACATCCTCGACCTGCCAGACGCCTCCACCGCCCGCGAGTTCGCCTTCAACGAGCCCAACTACCAGGCAGGCGTGTACCGGGACGTGCTGCTGCGCCGATGGCGCAACGTGCTGGGGCGCACCATGTGGGATTTCCCCGGTGGGCGGACGGGTGGCAACCGGTACCTGGTGCTGGGCCTCGGTTCGGGTCGGGCCGCCGACCTCGCCGTGCCGCCCGACCGGGACGAGCTGATCGCGTACGGGCCGCTGCTGTCGGACGACGGCGCCGCCTGGCTGGGTACGGCGGCACTGGTCCGGGCCCCTGACCCGGATACGGCACGCGCGGTCCTGACCGCGCGACGGTACGCCGACATCGAGGTCCACGACTGGCAGTTCGGCGGGCGGCAGTGACGAACATCGCCTTAGGCGACGGGCAGATCGAGGTAGCTCGCCTGGCCGTCTTCGGTGGTCAGGGTGATGGTGGTGCCGGGTTCGTTGGCGGTGTCGTAGAAGGGGTCGGCGGTGTCGACGACGAGCATGAGGCGCCACCCCGCGGGCAGGAAGAAGTCGGCGGTCTGCAGGTCGAACCCGGCGGTCACCGGGGTGCCCGCCTGCCCGTCGTGGCGGGTGAAGGGGGCGTGGCTGACGATGTATCCGCCGCCGAGCGGGTCCACGGCGAACAGGTAGGCCACGACCGTGGCCATGCCGGTGGAGGAGGCCAGGTTCAGGCTCAGCCGGGGCGTGCCGCGCAGCCGGATGCCGCCCGGGTTCGCCGGGCCGGTGCTCCAGATGCCCACGCACTGCTGGGCCGCGCCTTGGTCGAAGGTGTGGGTGAGGTACCGCTTGGGCAGGACGAACCGCTCCAGCAGACCGCTGAGGATCACCGCGTCCGCTGCCCTCGCCGGCGTGCTCGGTCCCGGCTGCAGGGACAGGCTCCAGCCCGACGGGTGGCCGGCGGCCAGGGTCCCGCGCCTGCGCCCGGTCTCCGGCGCGCCCAGGTACAGCCGCTGGGCCTGGCCGGTGAAGTCCTCCCAGCCGGAGTAGGTGTGGCGGACGCGGGTGTGCATGACCTCGCTGGTGATCGGCGGTTCGTTCTCGACGCCGTTGTCCTCGTCCTTCAGGAAACGGTCGAACCACCGGCGCAGGCTCCCGAGGATCGGGTCACCCGGTACTCCGCTCAGGCACAGCAGCTCCGGCGAGGTGTGGTCGCCGATGCCCAGGTACAGGCGCTTGGGGCCGGTCAGGCGGCGGAACATCTCCAGGGTCTGGTTGACCGGGAAGATCGTCTCGTGCCAGGCGTGGACGAAGTGGACGGGGACCTCACGGGTGTTGAGGTCTTCGACGTGGTTCACCGGGGAGCGTCGGGCGGCCCAGGCGAGCGGGTCGCTCACGTCCCCGCCGCCCAGCAAGGCGTCGAACATCTTCTCGGTCTCGGGGGCCAGGCGCCCAGGAGTCGGGGAGGACTTCAGCGCACCGACGGAGGCCAGGTGCCGGGTGCCGTTCTCGTAGAAGGCCGCGCCCATGTCGCCCCATGTGCTCAGCGCCGCCACGGCAGCCACGCGGAGGTCGGCGGCGGCGGCCAGCTGGCTGATGCCGGAGCCGTAGGACTCGCCCAGGAAGCCCACCTTCGTCACCCGCTCGCCCAGGCGTGCCAGCAGATGGTCCACCGCCTTGCCCGCGTCCACGACGTCCTTCTCACCGGCCGCCTCCACCAGCCCGCCGGAGTCACCGAAGCCGCGCGCGGTGTAGGCCAGCACGTGGTAGCCCCACTCCTGGAAGCGGGCGGCGATGCCGGTGTACGAGGTCCATCCCGGATTGACCCAAGGGGAGGGCATCACCAGCGCCGGACGCGGCTCGTCGTCCGGGTGCGTCCACAGCGCGCCGTCGAGTTCGTCGCCCTCCGCACCGAGGATCCGTACCTCCTCGTATCCCCTGGCGCGCACCTGCTCCACCTGCGCTGCCAGGTCCTCGGGCAGCACAGCGGTGTCCCCGGTCCGCAACGCCTGCCGCAGCGCGGCCAGCCGGACCTCGTCCAGCGGGGCGAACGCCTGCGCGTGGGGCAGGTCCTCCGCGGACCGCCTGCCGCTGTCGGCGATGTCCGCCACGGCGGACAGCAGCGCCCAGGACGCCTCGCCACTCCCGACCTCTTCGTTGAATCCGCTCGTCATCCGCGACCCACCTCTCCGTTGGTCACCATCCTTCCGAGCGGACTCGCACCCTTCACATAAATATGACCGAATCACCCCATTGTGTGGGTGGTCAGGTGCTGCTCGTCGTCGCCGGCAGGATCGGGAACTCCCAGCCGTGATGTCCGAGGGGCGTCGGGCAGTCGACCGCGGGGCGGTCCGGGTCGCAGCGCAAGCGCAGCCGGTCGTGGTCCGGCCACGGCTTGAGCATCTCGTTGTCGATGACCACCCAGCGGTCCTCGTAGGTCCGGCCTTCGTAGCCGATGTTGAGCTGGGCGCGGGTGAGGCTGGAGGAGATCGTCGACAGCCGGATCCGCGACCGGCGGATCACCCTGACGGACACCGTCGCCGACAACGCCGGCTCCGCGGGTCTGGTGTGCGGCGCCTGGACACCCCTGGCTCGCGGACACCCTCGCGGCCTTCGGTACCGCCCTGGAACCCGGGCACCTGGTGCTGCCCGGTGCCATGACCACCGCTCCCTTCGTCAGCGCGGGCCAGAAGGTCGAGGCACGCTTCGGCGGCCTCGGCTCGGCGGCGGTGACGTTCGTGTGATCCGTCGTCGGCAGGATGCCCGCCCGGTCCGTCACAGGCCGGCCGTCGCCCTGCTCCGCGCCTTCTCGTACTCGGACAGGGGGTCGCCCCCGACACTCCAGGGCCAGGCGGCGACGGTGCCGTTGATGGCCTCGAAGACCGGTCGGGCCTCGGTGCGCCGCTCGGCGACCATCAGCGCGTAGGCGAGCAGGTTCAGGTCGGCAAGGGCTGCGGCATGCTGGAAGAACCCGGGCCCGGCCCAGCTGCGGGCCGCACGGTCGAGGGCCTGGGCGGCCGTCGCGTGGGACCAGTGGTTGCGTGCCATCAGCGCCTCGACTCCGCCCAGGTTGAGGACGGAGTGGTACTGCAGAACCTGGGCGGTGAGTTCGATCGCCGCGCAGGGCGCGTTCTCGGGTATGCGGGCGCGGACGGCGTCGACGAAGTCCAGTACCTGGATCCGGGACCCCATTTCCTCCGGGCTCAGGTAGCGCAGCATGTTCAGATACGCCTCGCGGTTCCACCGGTCGCGCGCCAGTATCTCGTTCCACACACCGAACGCCTCCGGCCGGCTGCGGCGCTCCAGCCGTGACACCCCCAACAGGACCACCCAGGGAGTGGGGTCCTCCGGCGCGAGGTCGGCGGCACGCAAGCAGGCCCTGGCGATGCCGGCCACGTCATCCAGGTGTCCCTGGGAGCGTCCGCGTATGAGCTGCGTCCATGCGTGCAGGACGAGCGCGCTCGCGTTGTGCGGCTCGCGAGTGGCCCAGGCCCGAGGGACGTGCGATTCGGACAGGCGGTGCGCCAGGACCGACAGCCGGTGCGTACGGCGGTCCCAGTCGGCGGTGCCCTGGTCCAGGAGGCGGGATATCTGGGCCGCGCACAGCTCTGTCGTCGCGATCGTGCCCGTATTGGTGGTGGCCTGGAGGGACTTCAGCAGCCGGCTGAGGGCAGCGTCGTCGAGTTCGAGGACGAGACGTGCACGTCTGCGGCGGCTTGAGAGAAATGCCATGAACGGAGGCTAGAGGCCACCGGCTGTCGCACAAGGTGTGCACCGAGATCGTTATCGGGAGAGTACTTGGCTGACTACTGCGCGGTCGTGTGTGTCCCGGGGCGGTGCGACCCGCCCGGAACACACACGACGCCTGAGCGGCGGCGGGACTACCGGGTGAGTTCCGCCGCTTCGTCGAGCCGCGTCAGTTTCCGCGGGTTCGCCACCGCGAGGATCCGGGTGACCTTCCCGTTCTCCACCACGAGGCTCACCGCGGCCACTCGGCCGTCGATCTCGATCCGGCCCGCGGGCGCGCCGTTGAGCCACACGGCCGACACCACCCGGCCCGGGCGAGCGAGCAACTGCGCGACGAGTCCGGCACCGTGGACCGGAGCCGGAGCGGCGGACGCGATCCCGCCGCCGTCGGCGACCAGGACCACGTCCGGTGCCATGACGTCCAGCAGTTCCTGCAACCGACCGGTGCGCAGCGCGGCCAGGAACCGCTCCACCACGGCCTGCTGCTCCGACCGGCTCACCGGAACCCGCGGCCGGCGGGCCGCCACGTGCTCGCGTGCCCGCCGCGCGATCTGCCGCACCGCGGCCTCGGACTTGCCCGTCGCCTCGGCGATCTCGCCGTACGGCACCTCGAAGACCTCGCGGAGCACGAAGACGGCGCGCTGCGTCGGCCCGAGCGTTTCGAGCACGGTCAGCATCGCGATCGAGACGCTCTCCGCGAGCTCGACGTCCTCGGCGACGTCGGGGCTGGTCAGCAGCGGTTCCGGCAGCCACTCGCCGACGTACTCCTCGCGGCTGCGCGACATCGTCCGCAGCCGGTTGAGCGCCTGCCGTGTGACGGTTCGGACGAGGTAGGACCGCGGGTCACGCACCTGCGAACGGTCGGCGTCGGCCCACCGCAGCCAGGACTCCTGCAGCACGTCCTCCGCGTCGGCCGCCGAACCGAGCATCTCGTAGGCGACCGTGAACAGCAGGCTGCGATGGACGACGAACGGGTCCTCGGTCATGCCGTCGACGCTACGCCGGGCGCCGTCCCGGGACGCGCGGCCGGCGGGATCTCGCAGGCATCGGAGTACCCCTGCGACGTGATCCCGTGCGCCGTGTTGCACCTGGCCGCCAGGTTGGCGAAGCCGATGAACACGGTGAGTTCGACCAGCGCCGCCGGACCGAGGCCGTGGAGCAGACGCGCCGAGAGCTCGTCGGTGACGGTCGTCGGTGTGTTCGTCATGGCCTCGGCGTATTCGAGCACGTCGCGCTCCAGTGGCGTGAACACCTCCGACTGCCGCCAGCGCGGCACCTGGCTCGCCTTGGCCAGGTCCAGACTCTGGTTCAGCGCGGCGAAGTAGTTGATGTCGAGGCACCAACTGCAGCCGATCTGTGCCGCGACGGCCATGTGCGCGAACGTCTTGAGGCTCGCGTCGCACGCGTCCCACTGGGCCACCTTGGCCGAGAACTCCTGGTTGTCCTCGGCGAGCTTGGGGTTGTTCCACAACAGCTCGACGGGCTCGGGCACGGCACCGAGCTGCTTGATCATGTTCTCGCGGAGCTCGGCGGGGAGCTCGGCCTTCGGGACGCGTAGCGTCATGGTGTTCTCCTTGTACGTGTGCCTGTTTGGCCGTTCGCCATGAAGACACCGCCGGACCCCCGCTTGTGACACCACGGCTGAGGAGTGGAGGACGGGATCTCGCCGAGTCCACGTCTTCGGCCGTGCGACGCCATGAGGTGACGGCCCAGGGCGAGTGTGGCGAGCAATGCCACGAGTGCGCACACACCAGACCATCCGGCCTGAGCGTAGGCGCGCAGCCCGAGCCACGAGCCGGCGCTGCCGCCCAGGTAGGCGCAGGTCATGTAGGCGGTGTTGAGCCTGCTGCGGGCGTCGGGGCGCAGGGCGAAGACACGGGCCTGGTTGGCGACCATGCCGGACTGCATCGCGACGTCGAGCAGGAGCGTGCCGACGATCAGGGCGGCCAGCCCCCGTGTGCCGCCCGACGCGCCCAGGGCGAGGATCGCGGTCGAGGCGAGGACGCCGAGCATGCAGACGAAGCTGACCGGATCCGGCCCTCGGCGGTCCACCAGACGCCCGGCGAGTGGCGTGCACAGCATGGTCGCCCCGCCGACCAGGGCGAGCATGCCGATCGCCTGGGCCCCCAGGCCGTAGGCGGGGCCGGTGAGGAGAAGCGCCAGGCAGGTCCAGACGGCCGAGAACCCGGCGAAGACCGTTGCCTGGTAGAAGCAGGAGCGGCGCAGGTCCGGCTCGGTGCGCAGCAGGCGCAGCGGCTCGGCCAGGAGTGCCGGGTACGGCTGGCGGGTGAGCGGGGTGGTGGTCGGTACCGATGAGAACAGGACGCCCGCCAGGAGCAGGACCAGGGCCGCGGCCACCAGGTAGGGGGCCCGCCATCCCAGCCATTCGCCGAGCGTCCCGCTGAAGGTGCGGGCCAGCAGCATTCCGCCGATCGATCCGCTCAGCAAGATGCCCATGACCGTGCTGCGGCGGTCGGCTGCCACAAGTCCGGCCGCCAGCGGGGCGACGACCTGCGCGGCCACGGTGGTGAGGCCGGTGAGGACACTGGCGGCGACGAGGAAGGGCAGGGCCGGTGCGCAGCCCGCGGCGAGCAGACCCACGCCGGTGAGAGCGAGGAGGGCGGTGAGGAAGGTGCGGTGCGGGAGCCGGTCGCCGAGCGGTACCAGCAGGAAGATCCCGGCGGTGTAGCCGACCTGTGTGGCGGTCACCACGAGGGCGGCCGAATCGGGTGAGGCATGCAGTCCGGCGGCGACCAGCGAGCTGATCGCCTGCGGGAAGTAGACATTGCCCACGGCCACGCCGCAGGTCATGGCCAGGATCAGGACCAGTCGGCGGCTCATCTTCCGTCCACCGGCCCGCCCGCGACGGTGGCAATCGCAGTGCGCTGTAGGGGAGTTGTCCGTGTCATACGTGGAAGTTCACGGCGCCCGCGTTCCGCTGCCAATCGATGTAGCGTATGGCTTGATGATCAGCTTCGAGCTCGGCGTCGAGGACCTGGTGGACACGCGGTTCGCCGTCTCACCTCTGCAGGAGACGGTGCTCAGTCTGCGGGTGCTGCGCGATCCGGGGCTGTCCGCGTTGCACCTCCCCTGGCGCAGGTCCGTGCTCGGCGGGCTCGGAACGCTCGACACCGACCTGCTGCTGTCCCTCGTCGCGGTGAGGCGCTCCCTGCCTGATTTCCTGACCCCGCGCCCGACGAGCTTCGCCCCGGCGTTCGAGGAAGAGCTGGCCGTCGTACGCCGGACCTCACCGGATCTGGTCCGGCGCGATCTGCTGGCCGCGCACGCGCCGGATCCCCCTCCCGAAGCTCTGCGCGATGCCACCGCTGCCGGCGACGAGCCCGTCACCGGACTCCGCGACGCCATCTGTGAACTCCTGCGGCAGTACTGGGAGATCGCCATCAAGCCGGTGTGGCCGCACATGCGACTGCTGCTCGAGGCCGACATGACCTATCGCGCGCGGCAACTGGCCATCGGTGGCGCCCGCCTGCTGTTCGCCGACATGCACCCCGATCTGCGATGGCGCAACGGTGTGCTGCACATCGACAAGATGATCGGCGGGCACCACGTCGCGGCGTCCGGGCGAGGGCTGCTGCTGGTGCCGTCGGTGTTCGCTCACAAGCCCGCGCCCCCGGTCAGCCCGGAGGAGCCGCCGGTCCTGGCATACCCCAGCCGTGGGGTGGCGACGTTGTGGGGCCCGGCGCCCCCCACTGACAGACCTGCTCTTGTCTCCCTTCTGGGTGCACCCCGGGCGAGGCTGCTCGATCTCCTTGAAGAGCCGCTCCCCACCGTCGAGTTGGCCCGCCGGCTCAGGGTCACCCCGAGTGCGGTGTCCCAGCACCTGCGCGTACTGCACGCCACGGGCCTCGTCACCCGGGCTCGTCACGGGCGGCAGGTCCTGTACCGCCGCAGCTCTCTCGGCGACCAGCTGATCGGCCGGGGCACGTGAGCCTCTTCGCAGCCAAGCGTTCTGCTGTCGGCCGATACTGCCGCGGCTTTGACGGCATGGGCGACAGGATCGTCGTATGCAGCCGGTCCGGTGGTGCGGCGGGCAGTCGTCGGGGAGCAGCCCACCCTGCCGTTGTCCTACTACGAGCAGCACATCCCGGTCCCCGACGGCTGGGACGACCATCCCTGCTCATACTTGCTGTTCGGCCCTCCGTACGAGACGTTTCCGCCGAGGCGCGCGAACGCGGCTGGCGCGTGGCACATCTGCCCGGCGCGCACCTCCATCAGATCGTCGACCCCGTCGCCACGGCCCGGCACCTCGTCGGACTCGCCGGCTGCGTCGGTCAGCCCGCGGGCCCTCCGCCGGCCGTGTAGGAGTGCGCACCGGTCCCGGCCAGCTTGCCGCCCTCCACGATCAGGTACTCCGGGCGGATGGGGTGGCCCTCCAGCCAGCATTCCAGGATCTCCCGGACGCCGGCCGCATAGCGGGCCTGGGCGGAGAGCGAGGAACCTGAGACGTGGGGTGTCATGCCTTCGTGCGGCATGGTGCGCCAGGGGTGGTCGGGCTCCGGCGGCTCCGGATACCAGACGTCACCGGCGTACCCGGCCAGCCAGCCGCTGCTGAGGGCGCGCACGACGGCGTCTCGGTCGACGATGAGCGCGCGTGCCGTGTTGACGATGTAGGACCCGCGCCTCATGGCGTGGATCAGTTCCTCGTCGAACATGTTCTCCGTCTGCGGGTGCAGGGGGGCGTGGATCGACAGCACGTCGACCGCACCGGCCAGGGATCGGGCGTCGGGATGCCAGGCCACCGCCAGCTCACTCTCCATCTCCGGGGGCAGCCGGTGCACGTCGGAGTAGTGCAACGACACGTCGAACGGCTTGAGCCGGCGCAGCACCGCCTGGCCGATGCGGCCCGCGCCCAGGACACCGACGCTCATCCCCTCCAGGTCGTAGTTGCGCGCCACGGAATCCGCCACGTTCCAGCCGCCCTTGGTCGTCACCCACTCGTGCGCGGGGAGGTAGTTGTGGACGAGGGCGAGTATCTGCATGACCGCGTGCTCCGCCACGCTGATGCTGTTGCTGTAGGTGACCTCCGCCACCGTGACGTCGTGAGCCATGGCGCTTGGCAGGTCGACGTGGTCCGAGCCGATCCCCGCGGTGATCGCGAGCTTGAGCCGGGGCGCTCCGGCGATCCTGTCGGGGGTGAGATAGGCGGGCCAGAAGGGCTGCGAGATCACCACCTCGGAGTCGGGCAGCTCACGCTCCAAGGTGGAGTCCGGGCCGTCCTTGTCGGACGTGACGACCAGGGTGTGTCCCTGGTCCTCCAGGAAGCGGCGCAGCCCCAGTTCCCCCGACACGCAGCCGACCAGCTCGCCGGGCGTGAATTCGAGGGCTTGCGGTGTAGGCGTGCTCTGGCCTCCTGGATAGGCGCGGATGACGGGTATGTCCTCACGCGCGTAGGAGGGCGGGTAGCCGTCCACCGGATCGGGATAAAGTACAGCAAGGATCTTTGCCATGGCCGTCCTCCACCGAAGGGTCGGCGCGGCCGTCTCATGGGCGGCCGCTCATGTGCGCTCCGGCCGACTGATTTCTGCTTGTTATTCGTAATTTCACCCTATTACCGATGAGCCCACCGGCCTAAACAGTGGCAAAAGCCGGGAACCCGGGATTCTCGGTCAGCTCGGCCCAGACCGTCTTGCCGTGCCGGGCGTGGCGCGTACCCCAGTGTTCGGCGAGTTGGGCGACCAGGTGCAGGCCGCGGCCGCCCTCGTCGTCGATGCGGGCGCGGCGCTGGTGCGGCGTGGTGCTGCTGGCGTCGGAGACCTCGCACAGGAGGGCGCGGTCGTGGATGAGGCGCAGCCGAATGGGCGGTCGGCCGTAGCGGATGGCGTTGGTGACCAGTTCACTGACCACCAGCTCGGTGGTGAAGTCGAGGTCCTCCAGCCCCCAGCTGCTCAGCTGCCGCGCGACCCGCGACCGGGCCCCGGCGACCGCGGCAGGGTCCGCCTCCAGGTCCCAGCTGGCCACCTGGCGGTCCCCGAGGGCGTGGGTACGGGCCAGGAGCAGGGCGACGTCGTCGTCCGGGCGCGTCGGCAGCAGCTTTTCGAGCACGGTGTCGCAGGCGGCCTCCAGGGAGGAGGAGGGCTGGGCAAGTGCTTCCCGGAGCTGGGTGAGACCCGTCTCGATGTCCTGGTCGCGGGCTTCGATCAGGCCGTTGGTGTAGAGGGCGAGAAGGCTGCCTTCAGGCAGTTCGACCTCCGCCGCCTCGAACGGCAGGCCGCCCAGGCCGAGCGGTGGGCCCGGTGGCAGGTCGAGGATGTCGACGGTGCCGTCCTGGGCCACCACGACCGGCAGGACATGGCCCGCGCGGGCGAGGGTGCAGCAGCTGCTGACGGGGTCGTAGACCGCGTACAGGCAGGTGGCGCCGATGTCCGAGGCCTCGGAGTTGGGGTCGGTGGAGGCTTCTGCGGACAGGCGGAGGACGACGTCGTCCAGGTGTGTGAGGAGTTCGTCGGGCGGCAGGTCGATGTCGGCCAGGGTGCGTACGGCGGTCCGCAGTCGGCCCATGGTGGCGGCGGCGTGGATGCCGTTGCCGACGACGTCGCCCACCACGAGGGCTACTCGCGCTCCGGACAGGGGGATGACGTCGTACCAGTCGCCGCCCACGCCGAGCCGGGCGCCTGCGGGCAGGTAGCGGCAGGCGACGTCCACCGCGGACTGCGGTGGCGTGTGCGACGGGAGCAGGCTGCGCTGGAGGCTGAGGGCGGTGGCGCGGGCGTGCGTGTAGCGGCGGGCGTTGTCCACGGCGACGGCAGCCCGGGTGGCGATCTCCTGGGCGAGGAGCAGGTCCTCGTCGTCGTAGCGGCCGGGGTTGCGGTGGCGGGAGAACTGCGCGACGCCCAGGGTGGTGCCGCGGGCGCGCAGGGGCACGACCAGCGTGGAATGGACCGGGTGGGAGTCCACGGCGTGGCCGGGACGGCCGTCGAGGTGGTGCCGTGAGGGCTGGCCGGTGGTCAGGGCGCGGTCCGGCGGCGAACCGTCCGGGTAGGTGTGGAGCTGCTGCGGCGTGATCGTCGGTTCCGGGCGGTCGCCGGTCACCGACCGCTGGGCGAGCCGACGCAGTACGAGCGGTTTCTCCGCCGGAGCGTCGTGTCCCTGGAGCGCGGCGTCGAGCAGGTCGACGGTGATGCGGTCCGCGAAGTGCTCGGTGGCGAGGTCCGCCAGTTCCTGGGTGGTGCGGGCGATGTCCAAGGTGGTGCCGATGCGCATGCCCGCCTCGTTCACCATGGACAGCCGCCATCGCAGCCGGCGGTCCCGTTCTTCCTGGAACGCCACGACGCCCTGCTCGGCCGTGCGGTCCACGTATCCGGTGGTCGTCGCTATCAGCTTGCGTGCCGCCCCGCTGACCAGCTCGGGGTCGCTCGTCAGCCGGGGCAGCTCCTCGAACAGCCTGTCGAGGGCGATGGCCTGTGCGAGCCGGTGAGCCCGCAGCATCGCGGTGACGGGTATGCCGTGCCGGGCCAGCTGCCGTACGCGTTCGACGTCGTCCGCGGGCGGATCGATCCGGCTCGGCTCGACCCCGTGTTCAAGACCGGCCAACGCGCCGACGATGTGCTCGACGATGTTCTCCGACGTCATGCGAGCGATCTTCGGGTCTTCCCACAGTTCGGGGACCGCCTCGCGCAGGCACCGCGCCACATCGGCGATCAGCCTGTCCGCGCTCCGGCTGAGCACCTGCGCGGCACGGCACACAAGGCTGTCCGCGGTGACGTCCACAGTCACGACGTTACGCCGTACGGGCGGATGCGCATCGCCGGGAGGCAGACGAGGCACGGACGCCTCGGCGCCCGGGCGCCACCGTCTTTTGCGACGGGTGGACGCCCGCACCGGATCACTGAACGGAGCACGCGCGCGAGGCTCTCGCCGAGGAGGCGTCCGGGGTCCTGTGCGGCACACGGGCTTCCGACGCAGAGGCAGGTGCGGTCCCTCGGTGATCGGCTCTCGTCAGTCGAGATCGGGCAGCGGACGCCGGGCGACGTCGCGGGCGTCTTCCGGCGGGACGCCCAGCATGCGCAGCAGCATCTCGGCCAGGTTCGACGCGGCCTCGTCCCCGTCGAGTTCCGGGCGGGCGAACCGCAGCTCCACCAGCGCCAGCAGGGAACCGCCCAGGGCGGTCAGCGCGGCGGTCGGGTCGGTGATCGTGAAACGGCCGGAGGCGATGCCCACCTCCAGGTCGCGCAGGGCGCGCGGGGCCAGGCCCGAGTCCGAGTGGAGGTGGCCGAGGCCGCGGTGGCGCAGTACCTGCATCAGTTCGGGCCGGGAGTCGACCAGGCGCGCGCTGAGCCGGAAGCCCGCCGTGACGAGTTCC
This sequence comes from Streptomyces sp. NPDC039424, assembly GCF_055639495.1. NCBI lineage: Bacteria > Bacillati > Actinomycetota > Actinomycetes > Kitasatosporales > Streptomycetaceae > Streptomyces > Streptomyces sp. NPDC039424. Next base: position 140,769 of record NZ_JBVKAI010000007.1, on the reverse strand, counting down.
GCGGGGTCGTCCACGTCCCTCAGGTGCTCGTCGAAGGTCTGGCCGAGTTCTTCGAGGGCGTCCCGTACCGCCGCGTCGAACAGCTCCGCCTTCGACTCGAAGTGGTTGTAGAAGGACCCGAAGCCCACGTCCGCGCGCTCCGCGATCGTCTGGATGCTCGCGCTGGTGTCCCCGGTCTCGGCGAGTATCCGCCGGGCCGCGCGGACGAGAGCCTGCCGGGTCTCGGCACGGCGCCGTTCGAAGCGGTTGCGGGGTGCGGCTGACGTCGACATACGCGCGAGTCTAGCAACGAGTACCGCAGTACCACAGTTCTGATGAATCAATCAGTGGTTCGCTGAGGACAGCTATTGACGATCGAAGAGTCAAAGCTGATGATTTCCTCATTACGGCAATGTTGCTTGGAGGAGACCCGAAGTGAGCCGCACATGACCGTCGAGTACAACTCGGCAGACGTACCCGTGGTGATCGTCGGGGCCGGGCCCGTGGGCGTGACCGCCGCCCTGCTGCTGGCCCGGCGTGGCGTGCGGACCGTCGTCCTCGAACGCCACCACGACGTCTACCCCCTGCCGCGCGCCGTCGCCACCGACGACGAGGTGCGCCGCATCCTCCAGGCCGCAGGGGTCCAGGAGGAGTTCGCCGCGATCGCCCGCCCCGCGCGGGGGCTGCGGCTGCTGGACGCCCGGCATCGGGTGATGGCCGAGTTCCCGCGCGCCGCGCAGGGGGCCCATGGCTTCCCGCAGACCAGCATGTTCGACCAGCCCGAGCTGGAACGGCTGCTGCGCGACGCCCTGGCCCGCACCCCGGAGTGCGAGCTGCGCGGCGGGGTGGAGGTCACCGGCGTCCACCAGGACGACAACGGTCCGGTCCGCGTGACCTACCGCGACGACAAGGGTGAGCACCTCCTGCGGGCGGACGCCGTCCTCGGCTGCGACGGCGCCAACAGCCTCACCCGCGAGGCCATCGGCTCCGCATGGGAGAACCTGCGCTTCGAGGAACGCTGGACCGTCATCGACGTACGCACCAGCCTCCCGGTCCGCTGCTGGGAAGGCGTCGAACAGATCTGTGACCCCGAGCGTCCGGCGACGTTCATGCGCATCGGCGAGGACCGCTACCGCTGGGAGTTCCGGCTCCGGGACGACTTCGAGCTGGACCACGGACGGCTGCGGGAGATGATCGCCCCCTGGGTGGACATCGCGCGCGGCGCCGACTTCGAGCTGGTGCGGCAGGCGCGGTACACCTTCCGGGCCCGTATCGCCGACCGCTGGCGCCGCGGTCGCGTCTTCCTCCTCGGCGACGCGGCCCACCTCACCCCTCCGTTCATCGGGCAGGGGCTGTGCGCCGGGCTGCGTGACGCCTACAACCTCACCTGGAAGCTCGCCCGCGTCCTCCGACAGGGCGCCGGGGAACGGCTGTTGGACACGTACGAGAGCGAACGCAAGCCGCACGCCCGATATGTGATACGGCTCGCGGTCGCCATGGGGTGGGCCATGACCGGCGGCCAGGACGGCGCCGCCGCCCTCCGTCGCGGCCTCCTGGGCGCGGCCGTCCGCATCCCCGGCCTGACCACGGCGGCCGTGAGCGACCTCAGCCCGGCCCTGGCGCCCGGGCCGCTCGTACGCCGTCCCACCCGCTGGGGCGGCCGGAGTCTCGTGGGCCGCTTCTGCCCGCAGCCCTGGGTGACGGTCGACGGTCGGCGCGCCCGCCTCGACGAACTGCTCGGCGACTCCTTCGCCGTCCTCACCCGCGTACCGCTCGCCCCCTCGCTCGAGGCGGTCGCCGACGGCCTCGGCGCCCGGACCGTCCCCGTGACCGGCCTCGACGACGACGGCCGCCTCGCCGACTGGCTGCGCGAGGGGCGAGCGGACACCGTGCTGCTGCGGCCGGACCGGGTCGTGATGGACGTCGTCCCGGACGGCGGCCGCGCGTTCACGAGCACGGCCGGCTGGGCGTCCCTGCTGCACACCACACGAATTCCTTTTCCTTCGCAACGAACCGTTGAGGAAAGCCCGTTGAGGAGCACCACGCGATGAACACGCCGTACCCGGCCCCCTTCTTCACACCCGATCCGCAGGCCGCCGCCGCCAGCCGTATCGTGGACTTCGCCCGCTGGGCGGCCCGGAACCGGGGTGCTGCCGTGGACCGCGACTACACCTCCCTGCACCACTGGTCGGTCACCGACCTGGAAGGCTTCTGGGGCGCGGTGTGGGAGTACTTCGACATCGACGCGGACACCCCGTACGAGCGGGTCCTGGCCGAGGAGACCATGCCGGGCGCCCACTGGTTTCCCGGCGCCACCCTCAACTACGCCCACCACGCCCTGCGCAACCTCCCGGACGAGGACGTGGCGATCATCGCCCTCGACGAGACCGGCTCCGGGTACGAGGTGACCGGGAAGCGGCTGCGCTCCGAGGTCGCCTCCGTCGCCGCCACCCTGCGCGACCTGGGGGTGGGCAAGGGCGACCGGGTCGTGGGCTATCTGCCCAACACCCCGCACGCGATCGTCGCGTTCCTCGCCGCCGCGAGCCTGGGCGCGATCTGGTCGGTGTGCGGGCAGGACTACGCCCCCACGGCGGCCGCCGACCGCTTCGGGCAGCTCGAACCCACCGTGCTGATCGCCGCCGACGGCTACCTCTTCAACGGCACCACCCACGACCGCCGCGAGGCCGCCCTCGAACTGGCCGGCGCGCTGCCGACGTTGAAGGCGACGGTGCTGGTGAACCACGTGGGGCTTCCCTGGCTCACGGCCGCCTACCCCTCTCTGGTGATCCCGTGGGAGGACGCGTCCACCCGCGCCGAGCGACTCGCCTTCACCACCGTGCCGTTCGACCATCCCCTGTGGGTCGTCTTTTCCTCCGGCACCACCGGCCTGCCCAAGGGCATCGTCCACGGCCACGGGGGCGTCCTGCTGGAACACCTCAAGACCCTGAGCCTGCACTCCGACCTCGGCCACGGTGACCGCCTGCTCTGGTACACCACCACTCACTGGATGATGTGGAACCTGGTCGCCTCCACCTTGCTGACCGGCGCGACCACCTGCACGTACGACGGCAGCCCGGCCCCCTTCGGCCGCCCGGACGTCCTGTGGGAGCTGGCCGCGCTCCACCGCGTCACGGTCTTCGGCACGAGCCCCCAGTATCTGCTGGGCATGGCCAAGTTCGGCATCGACCCGTCCGTGCACGACCTGTCGTCCGTCCGCGTGGTCGGCTGCACCGGCTCCGCGCTGCCGGCGTCCGCCTACCCCTGGGTCCGCGACCACGTCGGCGCCGACGTCCTGCTGGCCTCCATCAGCGGCGGCACCGACATCGTCTCCGGCTTCGCCGGCAGCGCGCCCACGATCCCCGTCTGGGCGGGCGAACTGTCGGCTCCCCACCTCGGCGTCGCCCTGGCCGCGTACGACGCCCAGGGTCTCCCGGTCGTCGACCGGGTCGGCGAACTGGTGGTCACCCGCCCCCTGCCCTCCATGCCGCTCCGCTTCTGGAACGACCCCGACGGCACCCGCTACCGCGACGCCTACTTCTCCTCCTACCCCGGCGTCTGGCGGCACGGCGACTGGATCACCGTCACGGGCCACGGCTCGGTGATCGTGCACGGCCGCTCCGACTCCACCCTCAACCGCAACGGCGTACGCCTCGGCAGCGCCGACATCCACGACGTCGTCGAACGCATGCCGGAGATCGCCGAAGCCCTGGTCATCGGCGCGGAGGAACCTGACGGCGACTACTGGATGCCCCTGTTCGTCGTCCCGGCGGCCGGAGTGACCCTGGACGACGCCCTGCGCGACCGCATCCGCGACGCCATCCGGACCGGCGCCTCACCCCGCCATGTCCCCGACGAGATCCTCGAAGTCCCCGGCATCCCGCACACCCGCACCGGCAAGAAGCTCGAGGTCCCGGTGAAACGGCTCCTCCAGGGCGCCCCCGCCGAGCAGGTCGTCAACCCGGCCGCCGTGGACGCCCCGGAACTCGTCGAGTACTACGCCCGCCTGGGAGCCGACCGCCGCGGTCGCGGGAGCAGCGACGCTTGACACCGGGATTTTGTTTGGCCGCACACCCGGCGTGTTCTGAGACACCGGGGCCGGCGACTGAAGCGCGCCCAGGGGCAGCGCTTCAGCGGGCGGTGTCCCAGCGCAGCAGCACCGCCGTGTGGGGACGCGGCAGAGAGACGGTGAGCCTCCCGGCCGCGTCCCACACCGCGGTGGCGTCGGACGTGCCGGGGTGGAGCACCTCCGGGACGAGGTGGGCGCCACGCAACGACCGGAAGGTGAGCGTGCGGCTTCCGGCGCCGGACTCCCTGCGCCACACCGTGAGATAGGTGGACTCCCGGCCGCGCAGCCCCTGGGCGATCCAGCCGTCGTCCCAGGCCGGCAGTCCGAGCGGCCAGAAGGGGAGCGCGTCGGCGATGTCCGACCGGATGCTCTTGTACACGCGGATCGCCGAGCGTACGAGGCCGAGTTGGTCGTCGTTCATCCGGTCGAGGAAACCGGAGAGATGGACACGGCCCAGAAGTGCCCCGGTGAGGGTGAAGGCGATCTCGTCGAGCGTGTGGCCGGGCTGGGGGTACGCCCACACGGCGGCCTGCTCGGGAGCGGCGGCGGTGGCGGCCGCGGCGGTGATCGGCGGGTAGCGCAGCGGGTCCTGCTGGTCGCTGGTGGACTGCAGCTGGGCTACGGCCAGTTGGGCGTAGTCCATGCGCAGACCACCCGAGCCGCAGTTCTCCAGGACGAGGCCGGGGTGCCGGTCGAGGAGAGAGTTCATCCAGTCGAGGTGGGCGCGGTGGTGCCCGAGCAGCCCGGCACCCGCGCTCTCGGAGCCGGACTCCGTGCCGGGGCCGATGTTGATGTTGTAGTCGAGTTTGAGGTAGCCGACGCCCCACTCGCCGACGACCCGGTCCACGACCCGGTCGAGGTGGGCACGGGCGGCGGGGTGGCGCAGGTCCAGGTGGTGCCGTCCGTGTTCCGTGACGCGCACGCCACCGCGCCGGAAGAACGCCTCCGGCGGCAGGGAGCCGGCCAACGGGCTGCGTACGCCGACGACTTCGGGTTCCAGCCACAGTCCCGGCGTCATGCCACGGCCTCTGATGGCGTCCAGGACTTCCTGTATGCCGCCGGGAAAGCGGTCGGGCGCGGCCTCCCACGCCCCGACGGCGTCCCACCAGCCCTGGGCGTCGTCGTCGTACCAGCCCGCGTCGATGACGAAGACCTCGGCGCCGGCCGCCGCCGCCGCTTCGACGAGCGGCAGCAGCTTCTCGGTGGTGGGATCACCCATGAGGGTGTTCATGTAGTCGTTGTAGATCACCGGCAGCGTGCGGTGGTCGGCGTGGTCACGGCGGATCCGGCGGCGGTAGCGGGTGAGTTCGCCGAAGGCGGCGTCGAGACCGCCGGTCCGCGTCCGGACGAGGACGGCGGGCACGGTGCCGAACTCCTCGCCGGGGGCGAGCGTGTGGCGCCACTGGTGGTGGGCCTCGTCGGGGCCGAACAGGGCGACGTAGGCGGCGCCCTCGCGCTCACCGGCCTCGAAACGCCAGCCGGCACTGGACTCGATCTGCCAGAGCCAGGCGTGGCCCTCCCGGTCGGTGAGCGCGGCAACCGGCAGGTGCCGGCCGGTCGACCAGCTGCCCTGCGAGTACCGCTCGAAGCAGCCGCGCCCCTCGTGCCCGTGCGCCGACCGGCTCAGCGCGACATTGTGGTCGCGGAACGCGGCCTGCCGCCACCGGCATTCGGCGAGCCAGTCGTTGTCCGCCCAGTGCACGGTCAGGCCGTCGAGGCCGCCCGCCGCGTCGACGATGCCGCCGAGGGTCAGCGTGGACACGCTCTCCAACTGCAGCGAAACCGTCCCTTCGTTCACCAGGCGCACCCGGGCCCGCAGGAATCCGGTTCCGGGGCACGAGTCCAGGCCGACCTCGGCGGCCAGGCCCGTGTCCGGGTCCGCGAGCCGGATCACCGTGCGCTCCCAGGGACCGTCCTGAACCGTCTCGTGGCTGCGGTAGGCCAGCCGGTCGCCGATGGCCGTGTCGATGAAGCGCTCCCCCGACCAGGTGCGGCCATGGCCGGTGGCGGTGACCTCGACGAGCGGGACCAGACGGATCCGGTCCTGGCCAGGCGTTCCCAGCCGCACCGACCCGGCGGCGTCGACGACGGCGTGCAGCCCGAGCGCCGGGTGCGACCAGAGACGGGACCCCTCGGCTGTTCCGACGGCTGTGCTCAACGGCTTTCCCCTTCTGGGAGGTTGGGTCTCGCGGCGGCGGTGCGGCACCATGTGACCGGTCACAACTCTCCCACGCGTGTGACCGGTCACACAACCTCCGGAAGCGGCGGGGGGACAGCCGTCGCCGAATCCGAGTCGGCAAATTCGCACTCGTGCGTCGAGCCGTGGAAGCATCGGCCGCCGGCCGGGTACGCGTCGCTGGGAAGGGTGGTGGCTGGACGTGGTTGCCGACTGGGAGTGGGACGACACGTTGTTCTCGGGCACGGCCCCCTACTACGAGCGCGGGAGGCTTCCTTACGCCCCCGGGCTGGTGGACACGCTCACCGAGGCTTTGCGGCTCGACGGGCGGGGGCGCCTCCTCGACGTGGGATGCGGGCCGGGCACGCTCGCCCTGAGACTGGCGCACTCCTTCGGCGAGATCGTCGGCGTGGACCCGGACAGCGGGATGATCGCCGAAGCCGGGCGCGGAGCGGCCGAGGCGGGAGTCGCCGGGAAGGCGACATGGGTGCGGGCCCGGGCCGAGGATCTGCCCGCGGGACTCGGAACGTTCACCGTCGCGACCTTCGGCCAGTCCTTCCACTGGATGGATCAGGACCTGGTGGCGGCAACCGTCAGGGACATGCTCGATCCGGGCGGGGCGCTGGTGCACATCGCGGACTTGAAGACGGAGACCCGGACCGTCGACGGCCTTCCGTATCCGGCGGTGCCGTATGCGGCGATGGAGGAACTGGTCAAGGACTATCTGGGCCCCGTCCGACGAGCCGGCCAAGGGGTGCTCCCGCAGGGCACACCTGGCGGGGAGGCCGATGTCTACGCACGGGCGGGATTCGCCGGTCCCCAACGCCATGTCGTTCCCGGTGGGCAGCCGCTGGAACGCACGTCCGAGGATGCCGTCGCCTGGATGCTCTCGATGTCGTACTCGGCTCCGCACCTGTTCGGCCCACGCCGCGACGACTTCGAGGCAGACCTGCGCCGGCTGCTGGGGGAGGTCTCCCCGTCGGGCCGGTTCTCCGAACGCGGGCCGAGCACCGAGATCTTCGTCTGGTGGAAGGACTCCCGCTGAAGCGGTACCTCCGCCAGCCATGTGATCCGTGCACGAACTACAAGGCTGCAAGAACTACAAGGCCCGCACGAACTACAAGGGAAGCGAACTGCCGCAGGCCGTCACGCCTCACACCATCGTGGCGTCCCCCTGCTCCGCGTGCGGGGCGGGACCGGGCCAGACCGCCGAGGCGTCGTCGCGGCGGGGATCGCACAGGCGGACCGGGCGGGTGGGGACGGGGCGGGTGCGGCCGTCGATGGTGGCCGTCCAGGGGGCGGGGTGGCCGGAGTAGCTCAGAGCGGTGAGGACGAAGACGCCTTCGGCGTAGACCTCCACGTACTCGCCGATGGTGAGGATGCGCACGGTGGTGGCGGGTTCGGCCAGGACGGTCTCGCCGAGCAGGGTTCCGTCCGGGCCGGTGACCCAGAGGTCCTTGCCGTCGCAGCCGACGGTCAGGGCGGGGCGGCCCCCGGGGGTGTCGGTGCGCAGGGTGATCTCGGTGCGGCCGGTGACCTCCGTGTCGCCGACGGCGTGCAGCACGGGGCGGTCGGTCTCGGGGCCGAGCCAGGTGTCCACGCCCGGCCACCACTCCAGGCGGGGTGCCTCGTCCGGAGGCGTGAGAAGGAGCTTGGGCTGGGCGAGCATGCCGCGGCAGCGGTCGCCGGAGTCGGTGAGGCCGACACGGCGGGGCGTGGTGTGCAGGACGACCCGGGAGCCGTCGGGAGCGGCGATGACGCGGGGGGCGTAGGAGCCCGTGGGGCCGAGAGGGCCGCGGCGGGTCCAGGGGCCCCGCAGGCGGGGGGCGGTCCACGCCTCGAAGCCCCGGGTGGCGCCGATCGAGCCGATCAGCAGCCAGCTGCCGTCGTCGAGCCGTTCCAGGACCGGGCACTCCAACTCGTCCACGTCCCCCGGTGAGATGAGCGGCGGGTGCACGGTCCAGTGCTCCAGGTCGTCGGAGGTGGCCCAGGCGACACAGCCGCTGACCTCGGCGGGCAGGGCGGTGTCCTGGGCGCAGACGACCATGACCCAGCCGTCCGACTCGTCGTCGCGGACGACGAACGGGTCGCGCCAGCCCATGCGTTCACCGGTGCGGTACCAGCGCGGGTCCGCCGCCACGACCGGCGTCGTGCCGTGCCGGCGCCAGCCGGTTCCGTCGGTACGGTCGGAGTACGCCAGCCCGACCGACTGCAGCGGCCAGCCTCCCGGGGTGAGACCCGAGACGCCGGTGTAGAACATCGCCATTCCCTCGCCGTGCCGGACGGGGTGCATGGTCCACACGGCCTGCTGGTCGAAGCGGCCGGGCAGACCGTTGCCGAAAGCGGTGCCCTGCGGCTGCCAGTGGACCAGGTCGGCGGAGGTGGCCCGGCCGTAGGAGGTCTCCATCCGCAGGTGGTCGAACTCGGTCGTCCACGGGCCCTGCAAGTGCAGCACCGCATAGGTGCCGTCGTCGTCGCGCAGCAGGGCGAAGTCGTTCACGCAGAGGCCGGGCGGGGCGTATCGCATGCGCACTTCCTGGGGCTGAGGCAGCGCTCAAACGTGTGCGCTGATCACGGGCCTAATGGATCTCGATTGGGAATCGGCCCAAGTAAATCTGAACGCAAACGCTTGCGCAACAACGAGGCCGGGTTTACGGTCTCGTCACTCACAGATCACACCTACGTGAAACGGAGGAAGTGCGCCTTGACGGTCAGCATCACCGACGTCGCCCGCGCCGCCGGGGTCTCGGCATCCACCGTGTCCCGCGCGCTGCGCGACCGGCCGGGCGTCTCGGAGGAGGTGCGGGCGCAGATCGCTGCCGTCGCCGCCGAACTCGGCTACACCGCCTCGCGTTCGGCCTCCAGCCTGGCCAGCGGGCGCACCTACACCATCGGGGTCATCGCCCCGTACATCGGCCGCTGGTTCTTCGGTACGGTGCTCGACGCCGCCGAGAAGGTGTTCAGCGCGGCCGGTTACGACGTCCTGCTCTACAACCTGGGCTCGCCCGAGGCACGGAAGCGTTTCTTCACCAAGCTGCCGGTGCGCAAGCGGGTGGACGCGGTGCTCTCGCTCCTCATCCCCGACGAGGAGGAGGCCGCCGCGCTGCGCTCCCTGGGGGTGCCGCTGGCCACCACCGTGGGCGGTCCCCGGGGCGGCTTCACGGTGGTCGGCATCGACGACCACGCCGGTGCCACCAGCGCCGTACGACATCTGGTGAATCTCGGCCACCGCCGCATCGGCATGATCTCCGGGGCCAGCGAGCCGCTGCACTGGACCACTCCGATCGAGCGCCGGCAGGCGTACCTGGACGTGCTGGCCGACGCGGGCATCGCGCACGACCCGGCGCTGGAGGCGGACGGCGGCTACACCGTCGAGGGCGGCGAGCGCGCGATGACGGAGCTCCTGGCGGTCTCCCGGCCGCCGACCGCCGTGTTCGCGCAGTCCGACGAGATGGCGATGGGCGCGCTGCGTGCCCTGCGCCGGCACCGGCTCAGAGTGCCCGACGACGTGTCGGTGGTCGGCTTCGACGACCACGAACTCGCCGAGGTGATCGGGCTGACCACCGTCGCCCAGCCGGTCGCCGGTCAAGGCGCCGAGGCCGCGCGGCTCTTGCTGGGCCGGCTGGACGAGCCGGACGCGGAGCCGCCCGCTCAGGTGCACATGCCCATCCGGCTGACCCTGCGCGAGACCACCGCCCCGCCCAACCCCCGCAGGACCCAGTGACCTCTCGGCAGCCCTTCCCCGGGATGCCCCGCTCCCCCTGGACTCCGATCCTCATCCCCGCACTCATCGCACCCACGCACGGAGGCACCACACCATGATCACCCGCAGGAGAAGGTACCGTCACGCAGCCCGCAGGGGTCTGGCTCTCGCCCTCCCCCTGGCTGCCCTGGCCGCCTGCGGCGGGGGCGGCGGCACCGGCGCGTCCGCGGAGGAGGGCAGCGGCAAGGGCACCATCAGCGTCTGGGCGCACCAGGGCCAGGCCGGCGAGGACGCCGCGCTGCAGAACGCGGTGAAGTCCTTCAACTCCACGCAGAAGAACATCAAGGTCGAGCTGAAGCTGATACCCGAGAAGGACTACACCAAGACGATCACCGCCACCAACGCCTCCGAGCTGCCGGACGTCATGGAGTTCGACGGGCCGACCATGGCGAACTTCGTCTACAACAAGAAGCTCGCCCCGATCGACGACTACGTCTCCGCCAAGACCCTGTCCAACGCCACCGACGCGATCAAGGCGCAGGGCGAGATCGACGGCAAGCACTACGGCCTCGGCATGTTCGACTCCGGGCTCGGGATCTACGGCAACAAGAAGCTGCTGGACGCCGCCGGGGTGAAGCACCCCGAGGGGCTCGCCGACGACTGGACGTCCGCGCGGTTCACCGCCGCGCTCAAGGCGCTCAAGGCCAAGGACGCCGACGGCAAGGTGCTCGACATCCAGGAGGGCAACGGACTGGCCACCGAGTGGGGCACCTACGGCTTCGCTCCTGCCGTCTGGTCGGCCGGGGGCTCCCTGCTGAAGGACGGCAAGGCCGAGGGCGCCCTCGACGGCCCGGCCGCCGTCAAGGCGCTGAAGACCTTCCAGTCCTGGAAGCCGTACGTGGACGCCAACACCGACGGCAACGCCTTCGCCAAGGGCCGTGCGGCGCTCAGCTGGGTCGGCCACTGGATGTACCCCACCTACAGCAAGGCCCTCGGCAAGGACCTCGTCGTCCTGCCGCTGCCCGACTTCGGAAACGGCCCCAAGACCGGGCAGGGCTCGTGGTCCTGGGGCGTCGGCGCGGACACCAAGAACGCCAAGGCCGCCGGCGCCTTCCTCGACTACCTGATGAGCGACGCCAACGTCACCGCCATCACGACGGCCAACGGCGCCCCGCCCGCCACCAAGAGCGCGCTCGCCAAGAGTCCCCTCTACAAGGAGGGCGGCCCGCTGCGGCTCTTCGCCGAACAGCTCGCCAAGCCCTGCGGCGACAGCGACATCACCAAGGCCTGTGTCGCCGTGACCCGGCCGGTGACCGCCGGATACCCCACGGTCACCGCCAAGTTCAGCGAAGCCCTCAACTCCGTCTACGGCGGCGCCGACCCGAAGGACGCCCTGGCCAAGGCCGCCCGCGCCATCGACCGGGACTTCTCCGACAACGCCGGCTACCAGATCCCGTAGGACGCATCGGCCGGGGCGGGTACGCGCAGCCGCCGCCCGCCCCGGCCGGGAAGAGGACCCCTCGTGAAATCCGTCGGACCCGTACCGGCCGCATCCGCCGGCCGCCGCCAACCGGCAGCTCCGCCCACGACACCCGCCCCGTCCGCGAAGCCGCAGCGGCCGGCTCGCCGCCGCGGCGACCATGACCTGTTGCACGGCCTGCTGATGTCCGCGCCCGCACTGGCCGGTCTCATCGCGTTCGTCGGCATCCCGTTCGGCTACGCCGTCGTCCTGTCCTTCTACAACGTGCGCCTCGGCTCCCCGCTGGAGCCCACGTTCTTCGGGCTGGAGCACTACCGGCGGCTGTTCACCGATCCGGACCTGTCGGGCCCGTTCCTGCGGGCCCTGCTGAACAACCTGACCTTCGCCGTGGTCGTCGTACCGCTGCAGACCGGACTCGCGCTGGCGCTCGCGATTCTGCTGAACCGCAAGCTGAAGGCGATCGGCCTGTTCCGGTCGCTGTTCTTCCTGCCGGTCGTCTTCCCCATGGCGCTGGTCGCCGTGATCTGGCGGCTGATCCTCGCCCGCAGCGACCAGGGCATGCTCAACTCCGCCCTGCACGCGCTGAGTTTCGGCAACTGGGGCGCGTTCGACTGGCTCGGCGACGCCACCACCGCGATGGCCTCCGTCATCGTGCTGTCCGTCTGGCAGGGGGTCGGCTTCCAGATGGTCATCCTGCTCGCCGGCCTGCAGCAGATCCCCGACGAGCTCTACGAAGCCGCCCAGCTCGACCGCGCCTCGCGCTGGCAGCAGTTCCGCAACGTCACCCTGCCCGGCATCCGCGGCACCCTGGTCTTCGTCGCCCTGCTCACCTCGGTGCTCGCCTTCCGCGTCTTCGACCAGGTCTACATCCTCGTCCGCGGCGGCGGACTCGACGAGGACGCCACCCGCACCGTGATGTACCAGGCCGTCACCACCGCCTTCGACCAGAACAACATCGGCCAGGCGTCCGCGATCACCGTCGTCTTCTTCCTGATCGTCGTCGCCCTGACCCTGATCCAGCGCCGTGTCGTGCGGCCGGACGACTCCGACTGACGAGGACTGACCCATGGCCATGACCCGTGCGCCGCTGCGCCGCTTCCTGGACTACACCGTCCTCAGCGTGCTCGCCTTCCTCTTCGTGCTGCCCGTCCTCTATCTGTTCCTGGGCAGCCTGAAGCCGTCCGACGAGGTACTGAACGGCCTGTCCGGCTTCCTCCCGACCCATCTGTCCTTCGACAACTACACCGCCGTCCTCGACAGCCTGAACTCCGACAGCACCGGTTGGTTCTGGGGCTTCATGGGAGTCTCGCTGCTGGTGGCGTTCGTCGTGGTGACGGGCGGCCTTTTCGTCAACTCCATGGCGGCGTACGGCCTGTCACGGCTGAAGTGGCGCGGCCAGGGGGCGGTCTTCACGCTCGTGCTGCTGCTGATGCTGGTGCCGTTCGAGTCGGTGGCCGTGCCGCTGTTCTATCTCTTCAACGACCAGCGCAACACGATCTACATCCAGGCGCTGCCCTTCGTCGCCAACGCCTTCTCCGTGTACCAGTTCCACACCTTCTTCCGGAAGATCCCGCCCAGCATCGAGGAGGCGGCCCGTCTCGACGGCGCCGGGCCGTGGCGCACCTTCTTCGCCATCATCGTGCCGATGTCGAAGCCCGCGTTCGCCTCGGTCGCGATCCTCACCTTCCTCACCCAGTGGGGAGCCTTCCTGTGGCCGGTCCTGATGGTCTCCGACCCGTCGGTCCGCCCCCTCCCCCTGGAGATGAGCGTCTTCCAGGGCCAACAGCCCCCGGACTGGGGCCAGATCCTCGCCTTCGGGGTCCTTCTGGTCCTGCCCGTGCTGGTGGTGTTCGCCTTCTTCCAGCGCTGGTTCGTCCAGGGGGTCGCCAGCTCCGCCGTCAAGGGCTGAGCATGCGCGGGCGTGGACTGTGACGTGCGCCATACTGCGCCGTCAGGAATTTCAAAGAAATGCCATAGGCGACACAAGTGATTTCCTCATAAGGCCATGTCCAAGCCCCGCACGACAGAGGCGTCCACCGACTTCCGGTGTCCGTCACCTGGAGGCTCCTCAAGCCGCTCGCGAGAGTTTTCCTGATCGCTGAGCAGCAGCCGCAGCATGCCCGCACACATGTCCGAGATGGTCGGTTGAATGAGTCCTGGAAAGCAACAGGAGATTCCGCCGCCGGCTCACGTGTAATTCCCCTCGGCCGCCTCGGCAGGGGGAGGAAAGGAGTTCACATGGATATGCTGCGCATGCGAGTACCGGTGCCCCGACCGCCCCGTCGGCCCGTCCCTCCCCCGCCGCCGCCGGGGCAGCGGCCGCGTCCGGGCCAGCGTCCCAGGCCTGGGCAGTAGCCGCCTGAAGTAAACCTCTCCGCACCCGCGCGGGCCGAACGCACCCCTCCCGTCGCCGGCCCGCGCGGGTAACAGCCGAGAGAGGCGACCGGACGCAGATGAAAGGCCGGCCGTGCACCGCAGCCCTCTGAAGATCCTGATGAGTCTGGCCGGACTCGGAATTAGGCGACATGCGAAGGTCTCGCCGGTCACCGCATTCCGGAGGTTATGGCCACTCACCCGCCCTGAGAGAATTCATCTCTACGTGGCTGTGATATGCCAGACGATTTCCGTCGGTTGCGACACCGCCGCGATCCAGGTTTTCTCGTATCTCACCGACAGCGTTCTCACAGCGGCCGACGTGTCGAAGTTCTGGAAACCCGCCGGGCTGTGGCTCGCGGTGGCCGTCCTGGGCGCCGCCGCCACCTTCGTCGCACAGCAGTCGACGGCCCGGGCCGGTGAGGCCTTCCGGCTCCACTGCCGCGACGAGGTGTTCCAGCACGCCCAGAGGCTGCCCCCGGACTACTACGACAACCGATCGCCGGGCGATCTGCCGGCCCGGTTCACCGACGACATCGACGAGGCGGAGCACGTGGTCGCCTCGGGCGTGGTGCATCTGCTCAACACCACCGCCAGCGTGCTCTTCTTCGGGCTCGCCACGCTCTGGTTGCGCTGGGACCTGGCCCTGCTCACCTTCACCGCGGCACCCATCCTCTGGCTGGCCACGCGCCGCCTCTCCCGCCCGATCAGAGCGCTGTCCCGCACCGAACGCGACTGCCACGGCGAACTGGTGAACACGCTCGACGAGAACCTCGCCAACATGCCGGTGGTGCAGGCCTACAACCAGCAGGAGTCCGAGCGGCTCCGCGTCCACGGCCGTGGCGTCGAGCGGATGCGGAGCAGCCTTGCCACGGCGCGGCTCTCCAACGCGTACGGGCCGCTGGCCAACGTCATCGAGTCCGTCTCGGTCCTGGCGGTGGTCGGCGCGGGCGCTTGGGAGATCTCCGCGGGCCGGCTGACGGTGGGCGGACTGCTCGCGTTCGCCGCCTACCTCGGCTACCTCTATCCCCAGGTGCAGTCCCTGGGCAGCCTCGCGGTGTCCCTCTCCTCCGCCACAGCGGCCTGCGAGCGCATCTTCGAGGTGCTCGACGCCCGGCCCGCCGTGAGCAGGAAGGCCGTCTCCACGGAAGGCGAGGGTATGCCCGCTCCGGGCGGCGACGGCACATACGCCCGCCGCCCCGGAGTCGTGACCTTCGACAACGTCGGTTTCACCTACCCCCGCCGGGGACCGACGGATCGTCACCGGTCTCACCTTCACGGCCCTTCCGGGGCAGTTGGTGCTCCTCTCCGGCCCCAGCGGCGCGGGGAAGTCCACGATCGCGAAACTTCTGCTGCGTTTCTACGACCCCACCGAGGGACGGATTCTCCTGGACGGCCGGGACATCGCCGGGATGCCGCCCCGCACACTGCGGGAGCAGATCACCCTGCTGCCCCAGGAGCCCATGCTGCTGGACGGGACGATCCGGGAGAACATCGCCTACGGGCGCCGCGGCGTCGGCGAGCAGGACATCCTGCGCGCCGCCGAGCTGGCCGACGTGGACGGCTTCGCCCGCCGGATGCCCCGCGGCTACGACTCACCCGTCGGCCCGGGCGGCAGGCAGCTGTCCGGCGGTCAGCGCCAGCGGGTCGCCATCGCGCGCGCACTCGTCCGCGATTCCCCCGTACTCGCGATGGACGAGCCCACGACGGGCCTGGACGCCGAGTCGGCGCGGCGGGTGATGGAACCGCTGCGGCGCCTGATGGCCTCCCGCACCACGTTCCTCATCACTGACGACCCCCAGCTGGCCGCCCAGGCCGACACGGTCCTGTTCGTGGACACGGCGCACTCCCCGGGTCACCCGGCCTTCGCCTCGCCGAGTCCGAAGATCCGCTCCGCGTGACCGTGCAGGTAGAGGCCGGCGGCGGTGTCGTCCAGGCCCAGCTGGTCCAGGCCGGCGAGGGCCTGGTCGGCCGTGATCATGGGGTAGTTGGTGCCGAACAGCACCTTGTGGCGGTCGCCGCGCATATAGGCGACCAGCTCGGGCGGGATGCGCTTGCAGGTGTAGGCCGAGGTGTCGATGTAGACGTTCTCGTGCTTGCGGGCCACGGCGATCATCTCCTGCGTCCACGGGTAGCCGATGTGCCCGCCCACGATGGTCAGTTCGGGGAAGTCCAGCGCCACGTTGTCCAGGTACGGGATCGGGCGGCCGGTCTCGGACGTCCGCAGCGGGCCGGTGTGTCCGACCTGGGTGCAGAACGGGATGCCGAGTTCGACGCACTCGGCGTACAGCGGGTAGTAGCGGCGGTCGTCCGGCGGCCAGCCCCACAGCCACGGCACGACCCGCAGCGCCTTGAAACCCAACTCGCGCACGCAGCGGCGAAGTTCACGCACCGCTTCCATCGGCTTGCGCAGGTCGACGGAGGCCACGCCGACCAGGCGGTCGGGGGCCTGGGCGGCGAAGGCGGCCACCTCGTCGTTGGAGATGAGGGCGCCCTCGGGGCCGTACCAGGCGCTGATGAGGGAGATGTCCACGCCGCCGACGTCCATCGCGGTGAGGGTCAGGCCGACCGGGAGTTCCTCGGTGAGGAGGTCGGCGCCGGTCCAGCGGCGCAGGGAGGCGAACATCTCGTGCCGGCTGAAGCGCGGTGTGGGGTGTTGGGCCCACACGTCGATGACGGTCATCGCGGGTCTCCTTCCGTTCACAGGTCCATGGAGCGGCTGATGATTTCCTTCATGATCTCCGACGTACCGCCGTATATCCGCTGGATACGTGCGTCCGCGTACTGTCGGCAGATGGGGTGTTCACGCAGGTAGCCGTACCCGCCGAAGATCTGCAGACAGTCGTCGACGACCTCCCCCTGCAGTTCCGTGGCCACCAGCTTGGCCTCGGCGGCCTGGTCGGCGGTCAGCCGTCCGGCGTTGTGCGCGAGGACGCACGCGTCGACGAACGCCTGCGCGGAGGACACCCGGGCGCGCATCGTGGCGAGCCGGAACCGGGTGTCCTGGAACCTCGCCGCCGGCCGGCCGAAGGCCGTGCGCTCCTTGACGTGGGCGACGGTCTCGCGCAACGCCGCCTGGCACTGGGCGACGGCGCCCATGGCGACGACGAGGCGTTCCAGCGCGAACTGCCGCATCATCAGCACGAAGCCCTGGTCGGGCTCGCCGAGGACGTCGTCCGCGGGAATCCGCACGTCGTCGAAGAACAGTTCGGCGGTGTCCCAGGTGCGCAGGCCGAGCTTGTCGAGCTTGCGGCCCCGGCGGAAGCCGGGCGCGTCGGACGCGACGAGGAACAGGCCGATGGAGTGTCCATCGCCGGTGCGGGCGGCGACGATCACCAGGTCGGCGTTGATCCCGCTGGAGATGAAGGTCTTGGCGCCGTTGATCACCCACTCGTCACCGTCGCGCTCGGCACGGGTACGGATGCCGGCCACGTCGGACCCGGTACCGGGCTCGGTGATCGCGATGGCGACGAGCCCCTCCCCGGTGACCGCGCGCGTCAGGTGGCGGCTCTTCTGCTCCTCGGTGCCGAACGCGGCCAGGTAGGGGGCGACGATCCCGGAGTGCAGCGGCACCGCGAAGCCCGACTCGGCGGCGAACGCCAGCTCCTCGATCATGATCTGCTCGTAGCGCAGGTCGGTCAGGCCCAGACCGCCGTAGGCGGGGTCGGCCCAGGGGCAGAGCAGGTTCCGCTTGCCCGCGAGGCGCCACACGTCCTTGCCGACGATCTCGTCCTGCTCCCACGTCGCCTGACGCGGCAGGACCTCGCGCTCGACGAAGTCGCGCCACACGGTCCGGTACGCCACGTGGTCCTCGTCGAAGTAGCCGTCTCTGATCATGGCGCGACGGTAGGCGGGAGACACCGCGCGAGGTCATGACCGCAGCGCTCACAACCATTGACCTCGGTGGTCCTCTACGCTCGGCGGTCATGGTCGCACCACCCCCGCACCGGGGCACGCCGTCGTCGCCGGTCCCGGCGGGCATGTCCGCCCGCTCCGTCGCCATCCACCATGTCCGGGCCGCTTTGTACGGGGCGCAGCGGCGGGGTGTGGACACCTCTGCCCTGGTGGCCCGAGCCGGGATCCCGCCGCGGCTTCTGGAGGTTCCGCTGGCCCGGGTGTCGCCGCAGCAGTTCGCCGTGCTGACCAAGGCCCTGTGGTACGCGCTGGACGACGAGCTGCAGGGCTTCGGGCCGCAGCCGCTGAAGGTGGGGACCTTCGCGATGATGTGCCACGCCGTCGTCCACTGCACCCCCGATCTGCGGTCCGCGCTGGAACGCTGCGCGGCGTTCTACCGGCTCTTTCCCGGCGGGCCGCTGCTCACGCTGGAGGAGCCCCGGGAGGCGGGCGAGGCCCGGGTCGTCTTCGATCTGGCGGCCTTCGACGATCCCGACCACTATCTGGCCGAATCGGTGACCGTGGTGGCGCACCGCTTCGCGGGCTGGCTGGTCCGCCGCCGTATCGAGCTGGCCCGGGTCGAATTCGCCTATCCGGCACCCTCCCATGTCCTGGAGTACGACCTGCTCTACGGCGCCCACTGCCGTTTCGACGCGCCGCGGACCGCTCTGGTCTTCCACCGTGACGCGCTGGACCAGCCGGTGCTGCAGGACGAGGCGGGGCTGCGCGCGTTCCTGCGCCGCGCTCCGGCGGACGTACTGGCCCGGCTGGACTACGGCAGCACCGCGACCGCCCGGGTGCGACGGCTGCTCGGACAGTCGCTGCCGGACCGGATGCCGGATCAGACGGAGGTCGCCGCGCGGCTGGCGGTCAGCCCGCAGACCCTGCGCCGGCAGCTGGGTGCCGAGGGCACCTCGTTCCAGCGGATCCGCGACCAGTTGCGGCGGGACGTGGCCGTCACCGCGCTGGCGGCGGGATCGATGTCCATCGAGGAGCTGTCGCAGCGGCTCGGTTTCTCCGAACCGAGCGCCTTCCACCGGGCGTTCAGGCGCTGGACGGGTTCGACCCCTCGCGCGTATCAGCCCGGAGAGTGACCCGGGCAGCCTCTACCGGGCCATGCCCAGCATGAGCCGCAGGGTGTCGGTGAGTACCGCGGTGGGGACGGCCGGGTCGGCGACTCGCTGAACGCCCAGTCCGATGCCCAGGCTGAGCAGGGCCATCGCGGCCTTGTCGGCGGGCATCGCCAGCCGGGCGCCCAGTTCCCGGGCCAGGGCTTCGAGGAGTTGGGCCAGCGCGTCGCGGACGGCTCCGACGCGTGCCGTGATCTCGTGCCGGAGTGTGTCGTCGTGACGGGCCCGCGTGAGGAACTCGACCTCCAGCGTGGTCCAGGCCTCGTCGCCGATATGGGTCTCGGCCCAGGTGGCGAAGGCCGCGAGGCGATCGTCGAACCGCTCGGCGCGCATGACGGCCTCGGTGAGCAGCGCGAGCTGTTCGGCGCGGATGGCGTCGAGGACGGCGAGGCAGAGACGGTCCTTGTTGCGGAAGTTCGAGTAGACCGCGCCCTTGGAGAACCCGGCCGTCTCCGCCACGTCACTGAGTGAGGTGGCGGCGTAGCCGTTGTTCAGGAACAGCTGCCGTGCGGTGGCGACGAGCCGCTCGCGAGTGCGTTCCTGACTCTCGACGCGGCTGAGGCGGGCCATGTCCCGTTCCCTTTCCCCTCCCTGCGCGGCTTCCCCACGAAGCTCATGATCCTTCGGATTCTATCTCCGGCACGGGCTGTCCAAGCCCATTCGGATACCACTAGTATCCGGATCTCGTCGGTATCCCGAACGGGCGGAGAGCTCAGTGACCATGACCGGCACGACAACGGCTCCTACCCGCGGCCTGGTTCTGGGCTGCGGCGGGACTCTCGGCACCGCCTGGACGATCGGCGCACTGCACTCCCTCCAGCAGGCGCTGCACTGGGATGTCCGCGAGGCCCGGATCCTGGTGGGCACCTCGGCGGGTGCGGAGGTGGCGGCCCTGCTCGGCAGCGGCGTCGGTGTGGAGGAACTGCTGGCCGCGCAGCTCGGCCAGGAGACCGCCCGCCCGCGGCTCGCGGATCATTTCGCGACGCCACCCCGAGCCGTCCCGCCGCGCCCCGCGGCCCTCCTCGGGTCACCGCGCCTGGCGGCCCGGGCGCTGGGCGGCGCCCTGCCCGCACTCACCGGACTGTCGGGCCTGTTACCCCAAGGACGTGGCAGCGCCGACCGGTTGGCGGCCCTCGCCGACTTCCTGGCACCGGACGGACAGTGGGTTCGCCATCCGGCGACCTGGCTGATGGCCACGGACTTCGACACAGGGCGGCGCAGGGCCTTCGGGCACCCCGCTGCTCCGCCGACGGCACTGCGTGACGCCCTGCGCGCGTCCTGGGCGATCCCCGGCTGGTTCCCCCCGGTGCGCATCGACGGCCGGCGCTACGCGGACGGCGGCATCACATCGCCGACCTCGGCAGACGTCCTGGTGTCCCGCGGACTGGACGAGGTGTATGTCATAGCGCCCATGAGCTCGGTCTCTCCGGGACCGCGCCGCGGACTCGGCCGCGCCGAAGCGATGCTGCGGCGCGTCATGACGCGCAGGCTGACCATTGAGTGTGCCGCGCTGGAGGCGGCGGGCACCCGTGTGCTCCGCATCGAGCCCACAGCCGCCGACCTGGACGTGATGGGCGGCAACTTCATGGACCCCCGACGCCGCCTGACGGTGCTGGAAACGTCGTTGCGCACCACGCGGGCCGTCGTCCGCGACCTCCCGCACACGCCCGCCCCACGACAGCTTCCCGGCAGCCACCTCCACCCCCGGACAGGAGCCTGACATGCACCGATCCGACGGGCCCACGGTCGGCGTCACACGCGAGACCCACGACGTGGAAGCACTGATCATCGGCAGCGGTCTCTCCGGCATCGGAGCGGCGATCAAGCTGCGCCAGGCCGGAGTGCACGACATCGTCCTCATCGAGAAGGCGGCGGAGCTGGGCGGCACCTGGCGGGACAACACCTACCCGGGCTGCGCCTGCGACGTCCCCTCCGCCCTGTACTCCTACTCTTTCGCGCCCAACCCCGAGTGGACGCGCGCCTTCGCCGGCCAGCCCGAGATCCGCGCCTACCTCGACAGGACTGCCGCCGCCCACGGAATCACCCCGCTCATCCGTTTCGGCACCGAAGCCGTACGCGCGCAGTGGCACCCCCAGGAGGCCCGCTGGCACGTCGAGACGAGCCGCGACCGCTACACGGCCCGCTTCCTCATCGCGGCCGCGGGTCCCTGGCACGAGCCGCTGGTCCCCGACATCCCGGGACTGGCCGATTTCCCCGGCGAGGTGTTCCACTCCTCGCGCTGGCGCCATGACCACGAGCTGACCGGCGCACGGGTTGCCGTCATCGGCAGCGGGGCGTCCGCCGTGCAGTTCGTCCCCGCCGTCCAGCCGCGTGTGGCCCGGCTGCATCTGTTCCAGCGCACCGCCCAGTGGGTGCTTCCCAAGCCCGACCATTACGTCCCGCGCGCCGAACGCCGGCTGATGCGACGCTTCCCGGCAGCGCAACGGGCCCTGCGCAGCGGGGAGTACGCGGCCATGGAAGCCCTGGGCGTGGGCTTCCGCCACCCGGCCGTCCTGCGCGCCGTGCAGAAGCTGGGCACCGTCCACCTCAGGGCCACGGTCAAGGACCCGCGGCTCCGCCGAGCGCTCACGCCCGACTACACCCTGGGCTGCAAACGGCTGCTGATGTCGAACACGTACTACCCGGCTCTGACCCGCCCCAACGTCGACGTCCACGCCACCGCGGTCGAGTCCGTTCAGGGCAGCCGTGTCATCGGTGCGGACGGCAGCGGCGCGGACGTCGACACCATCATCCTGGGCACGGGTTTCCACATCCTCGACATGCCCATCGCTCAGCGCGTGTTCGACGCCGGCGGCGCGAGCCTGGCTGAACACTGGAAGGGCAGTCCCGACGCCTACCTCGGCACCACGGTCAGCGGTTTCCCCAACGCGTTCGTCCTCCTCGGACCACACCTCGGTACGGGGCACTCCTCCGCCTTCATGGTCCTCGAGGCACAACTGGACTATGTGGCAGGCGCGGTGCGCCATGCCCGCTTGGCGGGCTGGACCAGCATGGACGTACGGCCCGAAGTGCAGGCCGCGTTCAACGCCGAGGTCCAGCAGGCGCTGGCGACCACCGTCTACAACGCGGGCGGCTGTTCGAGCTACTACCTCGACACCAACGGCGTCAACAGCTTCAGCTGGCCCTGGTCGACCGGTCGTATGCGACGGCGTCTTGCCCGGTTCGACGCCGAGGCCTACGCCTTCACCCCACCCGCCGGAGTACGCGTCGGCGAGGTGGGCGCGGCGGTGTCCCTCCCGCCGGGGTGAGCGGGAGGGACGGCCATGCGGTCGGCTCGGGTCACTTCCCCCAGATCCCTTGGTACGCCTCCCGGGCGAAGGGGGTGGAAGCGTCGGTGAAGACCACCACACCGGCCCGGCCGCTGGACTGGCTGATGACCCAGCCGGACAGCACGATACCGGCGGGCTTGACGGCGACCGCCTGGCTGAGCGCGGCCGGGGTTCCCTGGCCGTCGATGACCCGTACCTTCCAGCCGATGGCCTTGGCCGCCTCCTTGACTCCGTCGGCGGCGCCGACGACTCCCGGGTTGGTCATGCTCTTGGCGACGTAGACGATGGTCTTGCCGGGGACCGCCTTGGGGCCGGTGGTCGGGCCGTCCCACGGGGCGTCGGCGTCCTCGGCCGCTTTGACCGCGGCCTGGGCCTTGGCCAGGGCGGCGGCGCAGCCGGCCTTCGTGTCGGCGGCGGTGCCGGCCTGCGAACCGCGACTGCAGCCTGCGGCGAAGGCGGCGACGCGCTGGGTACCGTTCGACGAACTGCTCACGTCGGCTCCGCGGCAAAGGGCACCCGCGCCGCCATGGTGGACCTCGCCGCCCGCAATGTCGAGGCGGTCCTGGAGGGACTGAGCGCCCCCACCCCGGTCCCTAGCACCCACGCACGGCCCCGCACACCGCCTTCCTCCTACGGCGGGTACCGGTCCGGGCCCTCGTGAGGACCCGAGACCGCCAGGGCGACCTGCCCGGGGCGCTGTTCGGCACACCGCGGCACGACGCCCCGGGCGCCTTCGCACAGCGGCAATGCCCCCAGCGGGTGCTCACCCGGGCGACGCCGACAAGTGGGACAGGATGCCGCACACCTCGTCCACGATCTCCTGCGCCTCGGCCTCGTCCAGGCAGTCGCCGAGTTCCCGTGCCGCCCCTCCGATGACGGTGGTCAGCACGATCACCCGTACCCGGCCCGCGCGGCGCCGCTCGTCCACTTCCAGAAGCCGGGCGTTGCGCCGCACCCACGCACGGTCCCACTGCCGCCGCAGCGCGTCGAAGCCCACCGGGCCGTCGTCCTCCACGAGCAGCCTGCCGATGCGGCGGTTCTCCCAGGCACCCTCCAGATAGGCCCGCGCCCCCTCCACGAAGAGGGCGACGGGGTCATCCATCCCCCGGCTGCGGGCCTCGGCGACCACCCCTGCGGTCCGGCGTTCCTGTTCCTCCCGGAACTCCTCCCACAGCTCCAGGTACAGCCCTCGCTTGCCGCCGTAGTGCTGGAAGAGGTTCCCCACGGGGAGTCCCGAGCGCGCCGCGATCTCGGTGAGGCTGGCCTCGGTGTAGCCGCGCGCGCTGAACACCTCCAGGGCCGCGTCCAGCAGCGTTCGCCGGGCGGCCGGGCAGTCGGGAGCGGCGGGGGCCCCCTGCACGGCCGGCCGCCGCTGTGCGGGGTGGGGCCAGGCCGGCTCAACGGTCTCGGTCACCGTCTGTTCTCGCCTTCTTGGGACCCGTCGCGGATGGCGAGGGCGACCAGTAGTTCCAGCAGGTCCGCGATCCGGCGCGGGTTGCGTCCGGTGCGTTCCTCGATCCGGCGCAAGCGGTAGTGCGCCGTGTTGTGATGCACGCGCAAGCGGTCGGCGGCCAGTCGCAGGTTCAGGTCCGCGTCGGCGAACGCCCGCACCGTGGCCGCCAGCGGGGCCCCACGCCTGCAGTCCTCGTCCAGCAGCGCGCTCACCCGGGGGTCGACCAGCTGACGGGCGATGTCGTCGGCGCGCAGCGCCAGATAGGCGAACGGGGACAGCCGGGGCAGCGCCGCCACCCCGCCCTCGCCCGGAACCAGGTCGAGCGCCGCCCGCGCCTCCTGGTAGGCACGCGGCAGTTCCGACGGGCCCCGGGCGACCGTGCTGATGCCCATGGAGAGTGCGGTCCCCTCCTGGGCGAGCCGGCGTTGCATGGCGTCGAAGTGCGCGCACACGTCTTCCTCGTCCATGCCGGCGCGCACCACGGGCACGGCCACCACCTCACCGTGGCGCACGACCACCAGGGTTCTACTGGCCCAGTATCCCGCGGAGGTGATCGCGGCGCTGGTGGCGTAGCCGTCCTCGGCCAGGGCCGTGTCTCCGGTGCGGGTGTCGCGGACACAGACCGCGACGACGACCATCATCGGTGAGTGGGGGCCGATGCCGTACGCCTGCGCCGCGGCGAGCAGCGGACCACGTGTCGGTGCCACCCCCGCCAGGAACTGCTCCAGAAGGTCCCTGCGCTCCCGGTCGGCGTCGGCCACGATGTGCTGCTGGTACTCCACATAGGCCTGCGCGGCATGCGTGCTGGCGAAGTCCACGTACCGCATCAACGGGGTGACCAGGGACAACGCGGCCTGCTGCGCCGCCGGTGAGATGCCCGCGCACTCCATCAGCGCATCCCAGAAGACCTGCCGGCCGACCCGGAAGGCACTCATCCAGTCCTCCAGGGCGAACCCCGCGCGTGCTCGGCGCATGGCCGCCGCGCGGCTGAAGACCAGGTCCTCCGAGGCGATGTCCCGCTCACCCGCCAGCACCGTCAGTTTGATCCTGTAGTGCGAGAGCACCTGGTCCCGTACGTCGTGGAAGAACCGCTCGTCCTGTACCCCGTACGACGGGATCTCCTCACGCATCACCGCCACGGCGGTGTCCGCCACCTCCTCGACCCGGTCCTGCACAGCACGCAGGATCCGCCGTCGCTCTTGTCTCAGCGGTTCGGGCAGAGCAGGGGTGCCCACGACCAGTGCACCAGGCATGGCGCAGATCGTTCATCGCGATGTCGTGCCGCGTCAACAGGTCTGGCGGAGGAGATTCCGGCGGGACTGTGCGCGGCGCACAGGTCACCGGTCGTGAAGTTGGGTTCCCACACCCAATGTGCGCTCGAATCGCGCCACCCTACGGTGACGCTCTCCCATCCCCCATGGGACCGAGGAAAGGGCGTCACTCATGCTCACGGTCGACGGTATTACCGTGCGCTTCGGCGGGATAACGGCTTTGGACGGCGTCGGTTTCGCCGTCGGGGCGGGCACCGCCGTCGGGCTCATCGGGCCCAATGGAGCCGGAAAGACCACACTGTTCAACTGCCTCACCCGGCGCTGCGCACCCGATGCCGGAACGGTGCGGTACGAGGACGAGGATCTGCTCGGTCTCGCGCCGCACGCCGTGGCCCGCCACGGCATCGCCCGCACCTTCCAGAACCTGGGGCTGTTCCCACGCCTCACGGTCCGCGAGAACGTCATGGTCGGCGCCCACAGCGGGGGCCGCGCGGGACACCTCGCCGCGGCTCTGCGCCTTCCCCGCGTCCGGCGGGAGGAGGCGCGGCTGCGCGAGCAGGCGGACGAGCTGCTGCGGCGGCTGGACCTGGCGGACGTCGCCGACCAACCCGCCTCCGGGCTGCCGTTCGGCACGCTCAAGCGGGTGGAGCTGGCCCGAGCGCTGGCGGTACGGCCCCGGCTGCTGCTGCTCGACGAACCCGTCAACGGTCTCAGCCACGGCGAGGTCGACGAGTTCGCGGACCTGGTACGCGCGATCCGGCAGGACTTCGACCTCACTCTCGTAGTGGTCGAGCACCACATGGGTTTCGTCATGGGTCTGTGCGACCGGGTGGTGTGCCTCGACTTCGGACGCAAGATCGCCGAGGGCCCGCCGGAGCAGGTACAGCGCGACCCGGCCGTCATCGAGGCGTACCTGGGGGTGGCGGCGTGAGCGAACACACCACCGACCGCCCCGAGGAGCGCGCCACCGCGGCCCCGGAACCGGTCGAGCCGGACTTCCTGAAGGTGTCGGACCTGCACGCCGGATACGGCCAGGCCCGCGTGCTGCAGGGCCTCGACTTCTCCGTCGCGCGGGGAGAGGTGTGCGCCGTCCTGGGACCGAACGGCGCGGGCAAGACGACGACCCTGCGGGCCCTGTGCGGCATGGTCCGCGGCCGCGGCTCGGTGACGCTGAACGGTACGCAGTTGCTGGGCCGCTCCCCCGAGCAGGCCGCCCGGCTCGGTGTGGCGCACGTACCCGAGGGCCGGGGCACGTTCAACGACCTGACCGTCGAGGAGAACCTCCGCGTCGGCGCCCACCTGCGCACCGGGGCCCTGCGCCGCGGCAGAGGCGAGCGTGCGGCCGTGGCCGCCGACCTGGAGCGGATCTACGGCTACTTCCCCAAGCTGCGCCAGCGCGCCGGCCAGGCGGCGGGCAGTCTCAGCGGCGGCGAGCAGCAGATGCTCGCCATCGGCAGGGCGCTGATGCTGCGTCCCGCTCTGCTGCTCCTGGACGAGCCGTCCCTGGGACTCGCCCCCCTGGTCACCCGCGAGCTGTTCGAGATCGTCCGTGCCGTCAACGAGGAGGAACGCACCACTGTGATCGTCGTCGAACAGAACGCCCAGCTCGCGCTGGACGTCGCGCACCGGGCCCACGTGCTGGAGGCCGGCCGCCTGGTGCTGTCCGGACCGGCCGGGCAGATCCGCGAGGACGGCCAGGTCGCCGAGGTGTACCTCGGGGTCTCCGTCCGCTCCCGGCAGGGTGGGTGAGCGTCGTGATCGAACTTCTCCAGCAGGTGGTCGAGGGCGTCGGTGCGGGCGCGGTGTACGCCAGCCTGGCACTCGCCCTGGTGCTGATTCACCGGTTCACCGGAATCGTCAATTTCGCGCAGGGTGAGCTCGCGATGCTCTCCACCTACGTGGCATGGCAGTTGATGGCGTCGGGCATGCCGTTCTGGCTGGCGCTGCCGGTCACCCTGGCGGTGTCCTTCGTCGGCGGCATGCTGGTGGAGCGGGTGGTCATCCGGCCCGTGGAGGGCGCCCCCGAACTGACCCTCGTCATCGTCACGGTGGGCCTGTTCATCTTCGTCAACGCGGTGGCCGGCCTGATCTGGTCGTTCACCGTCAAGGACTTCCCGCAGCCGTTCCCCGACGGCGGTATCGACCTGGCGGGGGTGAGCGTCGGCTGGTCCACGCTCGGGATCATCGGTGTGGTGGCCGCCGTGATGGGGCTGCTGTACCTGCTGTTCCAGCACACCTCGGTCGGCCTGGTGATGCGGGCGGTCGCCGCCAATCCCACCTCCGCCCGTCTCTCGGGCATCCGCGTGGGCAGGGTCCTGATGTTCGGCTGGGGCCTGGCCGCGACGGTCGGCGCGTTGTCGGGCGTACTCGTCGCCCCGCTGCTGTTCCTGGAACCCAACATGATGGGCGGCGTCCTCATCTACGCGTTCGCCGCGGCGACTCTCGGCGGCTTCGACAGCCCGGTCGGCGCGGTCGTCGGCGGTCTGCTGGTGGGCGTCGCCGAGACGCTGTCGGGGGCGTACGTGGACGCCGTCGGCGCCGACCTCAAGATCGGCGTTCCGCTGGTGATCATCCTGGTGGTGCTGCTGGTGCGGCCCCAGGGCCTGTTCGGACGGGCGGCGGTGGAGCGCGCATGAGCACGAGCACCGGGATTCTCCGCGCCGACGACGTCCGCGCCAGGCGGCTGCGGGTGGCCCTCACCGCACTGGCCGCGACAGCCGCAGCCGTCGCCGCACCGTTCTACTTCGCCCCTTTCCAGGTCTTCCAGCTGACCATGGTGCTGCTGTACGCGGTGGCGCTCGCCGGCCTGAACCTGCTGGTCGGACACGGCGGGCAGATCTCCCTGGGGCACGGCGCGTTCTTCGCCGCCGGGGCCTACACGGCGGCGGTCATGCTCGACCGGTTCGACACCGGTCACCTGGCCACGCTACCGGTGGCCGCCGCCGGTTGCTTCCTGCTCGGCCTGGGCTTCGGCGTGCCCGCATTGCGGCTGCGCGGGCTGTATCTCGCCCTGGTCACCCTCTCCTTCGCGGTGTTCCTGCCGCTGCTGCTCAAGCGGCTCGAACCGGTGACGGGCGGCTCCATGGGCCTGACCGTGGACAAACCGCAGCCGCCTGCCTGGAGCGGACTGGCCGAGGACCAGTGGCTGTACTTCCTCGTCCTCGCCGTCACCGCCGTGGCACTGCTGGTCGCCCGCAATCTGCTGCGGTCCCGGGTCGGTCGTGCGCTGCTCGCCGTCCGGGACCACGAGAGTGCGGCGGAGGTGATGGGGGTGCGGCTGTCGCTGCACAAGACCCTCGCCTTCGCCTGGAGCGGGATGTTCGCGGGTGTCGCCGGCTGCCTGTACACGTGGGTGATCGGCTTCGTCTCCCCCGATTCCTTCAGCTTCGTCCTGTCCATCACACTGCTGGCCGGTCTGGTGGTGGGAGGACTGGCGTCGCTGTACGGACCACTGCTGGGAGCGGCGTTCGTGATGTACGTGCCGAACGTGGCGCAGGACCTCAGCGAGGCCGCCCCCGGTGTGGTCTTCGGACTGCTGATCATCGCGGTGATGTACGTGGCCCCGGCGGGACTCGCCGGTCTGGTGGGCCGCGTCCGCGGCGCAGCCGCCCGTCGTCTCGCCCGCACCACCACTCCGGACCGGACACAGACCCTCGAGCCCGAACCCTCCGCGACTCTCGCGGATCCCGCACCGCTCGGTGCCGAAACCGTGGGCGCATCGCCCCGCACGGAAAAGGAATGAATCGCATGCGCAACAAGACCGCTCTGCGGGCGGCCGCGGTCGCGACCGCGGCCCTGCTCACCGCCACGGCCTGTGCCACCCAGCGAGGGCAGGAGGACAAGGGCACCACCGCCGGCGGCGCCTGCAAGGGCCAGCAGACCACCGGCATCACCGACAAGACCATCAAGCTGGGCGGGATCTACCCGCTGTCGGGACCTGCCTCCGCGTACGGCACCATCAGCGAGGGCGTGGACGCCTACTTCAAGTACGTCAACGACAAGGGCGGTATCGACGGCCGCAAGGTCGAGTTCATCGTCCGCGACGACGGCTACCAGCCGCCCAAGGCCGTGGAGGAGGCCAGAAGACTGGTCGAGCGGGAGAAGGTCTTCGCCGTCTTCCAGACCCTGGGCACGCCTTCCACGGCGGCCGTGTGGGACTACCTCAACAAGCAGAAGGTGCCACAGCCCTTCGTCGCCACGGGCGCCTCCGTCTGGGGTACGGACGACGAGCACCCCTGGACGACCGGCTGGCAGCCCAACTACGTGGCCGAGGCCCGGGTGTACGCCAAGTACCTCAAGGACAGCAGGCCGAAGGCGAAGGTCGCGGTCCTCTACCAGAACGACGACTTCGGCAAGGACCTGCTCGGCGGGTTCGCGAAGGCCGTCGCCGGCAGCGGCATCAAGGTGGTCGCCAAGGAGAGCTACGAGGTCACCGACCCGTCCGTCTCCGCGCAGATGGCCAACCTCGCCCGCTCCAAGGCCGACGTGCTGCTGAACGTCACCACGCCGAAGTTCGGCAGCCAGGCCCTCGCCGCCGACGCGAGGAACACCAAGTGGAACCCGCTGCACATCGTGAACAACGTGTCCTCGTCCGCCGCCGTGCTCAAGCCGGTCGGGTTCAAGAACGTCCAGGGCGTGGTCTCGGCCACCTACTTCAAGGACCCCGCCGATCCGCAGTGGGCCGACGACCCGGAGATGAAGGCCTACCGCAAGGCGATGCGGAAGTACGCGCCGGACGCCGACCCCGCCAACCAGTTCAACGCCTACGGCTGGGCCGTCGCCTCCAGCCTGCACCGGGCCCTCGCCGCGATGAAGTGCCCGACCAGGGAGGGCCTGCGGGACGCGGTGCGCAACCTCAAGGAGGTCAAGGCGGGCATGCTGCTGCCCGGCGTCACCCTGGCCACCGGGCCCGATGACGCCTTCCCGATCGAGACGATGCGGCTGATGCGGTTCAAGGGCGAGCGATGGTCGCTCTTCGGCGAACCGGTGGACACGCGCAAGGAGTTCGGCCCGATCACCCACTGAGGCGTCGGGGCCCGCTCCGCACGGCGGTGGGAGCGGGCCGGCCGATCCTCGTCCGAGCCCGACGCCAACGGGTGAACCGGTGACGCGGACGAGTTACTGGAAGGCCGGCCCGTGGGAACCCTGGCGGCATGAGCAAGACCGCACTGATCGTCATCGACATGATCAACACGTACGATCACAAGGACGCCGAGCTGCTGATTCCCTCGGTGAAGTCCGTGGTACCGGCGCTGACCGGCCTGATCGAGCGCGCTCGGCGGAGTGACGTACCCGTCATCTACGTCAACGACAACTTCGGCGAGTGGCGCTCGCACCACGGCGAGGTCCTCGACCATGCCCTGTCGGGGCCGCACGCGAAGCTCGTCGAGCCGCTGAAGCCGGATGAGTCGTCTCTCTTCGTCCTCAAGGCCCGACATTCGATCTTCTACGAGACACCGCTGGCGTACCTGCTCCATCAGCAGGGGATCGACCGGCTCGTGCTGTGCGGCCAGGTGACGGAGCAGTGTGTGCTCTATTCGTCCCTCGACGCACACATAAGGCACTTCGAGGTCGTCGTTCCCCGTGACGCCGTGGCGCACATTCACGCGGACCTCGCGGACGCGGCACTGCGGATGATGGAGTGCAACATGGGCGTGCGTCTGTGCGAAAGCCGGGAACTGTGGGCATGAGCGGTACGACGGCCCGACCCGGCGCCGGGAACGGTGGCGGGTCGGTGGACAGGACGGGAGTGACGTGGTTTCCGAGCACGAGGGCATGGAGCGGGCACACGAGGGTGACGGCGACGGTGATGGCGACGCCGGTCTGCTCGAAGGTCTTCACGTCGACCAGCGGCGGCCGGAGAGGCCGCTGCTGCTCAACGCCGACGGAAGCCCCATAGAAACCTGGCAGGAGAACTACCCGTACCGCCGCAAGGTCAGCCGGGCCGAGTACGACAGGACGAAGCGGCTCCTGCAGATCGAACTGCTGAAGATGCAGCGCTGGGCGAAGGAGACCGGTCAGCGGATCGCGGTCATCTGCGAAGGCCGGGACGCGGCGGGGAAGGGCGGCACCATCCAGCGGTTCACCGAGCGCCTCAACCCGCGCGGCGCCCGGGTGGTGGCCCTGGAAAAGCCGACCGAGCACGAGGCCGGGCAGTGGTACTTCCAGCGGTACGTGGCGCATCTGCCGGGCCGTGGGGAGATCGTGTTCTTCGACCGCTCCTGGTACAACCGGGCGGGCGTCGAGCGCGTGATGGGTTTTTGCACGGAGGCCGAGTACCGGCAGTTCCTGGAGCAGGCGCCGCTGTTCGAACGGCTGCTGACCAGCGACGGCATCCTGCTGGTGAAGTTCTGGTTCTCGGTCTCCCGGGCCGAACAGCGGACCCGGTTCGCGATCCGCCAGGTCGATCCGGTCCGCCGCTGGAAACTGTCGCCCACCGACCTCGCCTCCCTGGACCGGTGGGACGACTACACCGCCGCCAAGGTCGAGATGTTCCGCGCCACGGACACCGCGCACGCTCCATGGACTGTCGTGAAGAACAACGACAAACGACGGGGCCGGCTCGAAGCCATGCGCAGTCTCCTCGACCGCTGCGACTATCCGGCGAAGGACCACGCGGTCGTCGGCAAGCCCGACCCGTTGATCGTCGGCGCCGCGGACACCCTGCTCGAAGCCGGTGAGGAGCCCACCGACCTCTCCCCCACCCCCCTGGCCGGGCTCCGCAGCGGGCCGGGACTCCATCCGGACGGGCAGGGCAGCGAGCGATGAACGGCCGTGGCCCGGGCCCGGACGCTCCAAGGAGCATCGTGGCGTAGGGCCCCGCGAGACCCGGGAACGTGCGCGCTCGTGGGGCGGCGGGTTCAGGCGTCGACGACCGCAGTGGCGGCGGGCGCGGCCTTGGTGAAGCGCGGCAGGGCGGCGGCG
Organism: Streptomyces sp. NPDC039424; assembly: GCF_055639495.1. Classification (NCBI taxonomy): domain Bacteria; kingdom Bacillati; phylum Actinomycetota; class Actinomycetes; order Kitasatosporales; family Streptomycetaceae; genus Streptomyces; species Streptomyces sp. NPDC039424. The sequence goes on along the minus strand of NZ_JBVKAI010000007.1, from coordinate 109,030 downwards.
CCGACCGCGAGCAGGGCGACGATGCCCATCTGCGCGTACTCGACCCCGGCGAACGCGTGGGCGACGTCGTGCGGCGCCAAGGCCAGATAGAGCGTGCCGAGGGTGGCCACGCCCAGCGCCAGTCCGCTCTGCTGCAAGGTGATCAGCACCCCGCTGCCGATACCGGCCAGATGGGTGGGAACGTCGGCGAGCACGCTGCGGAACAGACCGGCGAACAGCATCGACTGACCGGCACCGGCCAGGGCCAGCGGGACGGCCATCGCCCACAGGCTGACGTGCGGCCAGTTCCGGAGCAGAACCATCACCAGGCAGACCAGTCCGGCGAGTTGGACGACGGCGCCGGCCGAGAGCGCGGCCCGGCCGAACCGGGTGATCAGGCGGGGCGCGACCAGTGAACCGGCGAAGAAGAGCAGGGCCATCGGCAGGATCGCCAGCCCGCTGTGCAGGGCGTCGGCGTGCAGTCCGTTCTGGACGGTCAGGGCGAAGACGAACATGAACGCGCCGAAGCCGATGCTGAAGGCGAACACCATGGCCAGTCCGCGGGCCATCGACGGCAGGCGCAGCAGGGACGGCGGCAGCAGCGGGACCTCGCCGCGCTGCTCGGTGCGCTTCTCCACGACGTAGGTGACGGCCCCCAGGACGACCGCGACGGCGAGCAGCAGCCAGGTCCACCAGGGCCAGCCCAGGGAGTGTCCCTCGCTCAGCGGCCCCAGCAGGGCGGTCAGGGTGGCGGCGAACAGCACGGTGCCGGGGAGGTCGATGCCGACCGGATGGCGCGAGCGGGTCTCGGGCACGATCCGGGCCGCCACGAACAGCACCATCACGCCCACGGGTACGTTGACCAGGAAGATCGGCCGCCAGGAGGTGCCGGCGATGTCGGCGCCGACCAGCAGGCCGCCCACCAACTGCCCGACCACGGCGGCGATGCCGGAGGTCGCCCCGTAGAGGGCCACGGCACGGGCCTTGCGCTCTCCCGCGAGGACGTGGTGGAAGGTCGCCAGCACCTGCGGAATGAGCAGGGCGGCGGTGGCGCCCTGGACGATGCGGGCCGCGATCAGCGCGTCCACGCTCGGGGCGACACCACAGGCCAACGAGGCCAGCACGAAGCCCACGAGCGCCCCGAGGAAGACCCGACGGCGTCCGTAACGGTCGCCCAGTCGTCCGCCAAGGACGAGCAGGGTGGCGTACGCGACGCCGTATCCGGCGATCACCAACTCCAGGGACGATGCCGTGGCGTGGAGCGAGGCGTCGATGCTGGGCAGAGCCACGTTGGTGATGAAGAAGTCCACGATCGGCATGAACGCGCCGGCCAGCAGGATGAACACCCCGACGGGGTGCAGCCCGCCCGCGCGGGCCGCGGCATGGGGCGAGAGTGCACGTGTTCCGGCGCGCCGGGAGGAAGTAGTCGTCGTCATGACAGCTCTCAGAAGGTTGATGCGATGGTTTGATGTTATGAACTCATAACTATGAACTCATAATGAGTATGTGCCTATAACTACTTCCCGGCAACCCCGTACCCTGGAGCCGTGATGGAGGACCCGATGGCAGGACCGGACCACGAGCAGCGATGGGCCGAACTGGCCGACCTCGTGCTGATCATCAGCCGGGAGATCCAGTTCCGCGGCTACACCGACGAGCGGGCGGTGCCGCTCTCACCGTCCGAGGGCATGGTGATGCGCTACCTGCAGCGCGAGTCCGCGGCCCCGCCGAGCCGCATCGCCGCCGCGACCGGGCTGCAGCGCACCAACCTCTCCACCGTCCTGGGCGGCCTGGAGCGCAAGGGCCTCGTCGAGCGACGCGCCGACCCGGGTGACGGACGCGGGGTCACCGTGCACACCACCGAACGCGGACGCGCTAACTACGCCCTCGTCCGCCGGGAATGGGCCACTGCCGTCGCCGAGGCCGCCCACCATGACACCGAACACCTCGACGCCGCCCTCACCCTGCTCACCGCCGTGGAGACCGGCCTGGCCGGGACGCGCCCACGGCCCCGCACTACACGTCCGGCAACGGGAGACTGACCGGGCGGCCGTCCATTCCCAGGAGCATGCCGAGAGCAGACCGGCTTGCGGCTAAAGTGCGGGTGCGACGCGACGAGGGGAGCGGCCCGTGGCCAAGGTCAACATCAGTCTGGACGCCGAACTGGTAGTGGAAGTGATGGTCCTGGCAGGGATCGGCTCGCCCCAGGACGCGGTCGAGGCGGTGGTGCGGGACTACATCGCCCGCGGCCACCGCACGGAGGCCCGCACCGAGCTCAAGGACCGGAGTCTGCGCGAGGTCGACGTCAAGCCACAGGAGCCGCAAGGCTGATACCCAGTGGTGCTGGACAAGATCGGTTTCGAACACGTCCGGAACATCACAGAGGACGACGGCAGTACGACCCGGGTGTCGACCTACTGCCCGCATACGACGGACAAGGCATCCCCTGCCTGATGGCCGCGCCGGGCGGGGCGGGTGTCGCGGTCAGTGTCTTCCCGCGCGGGACAGGGCGTCCTCGGCCTGTCCGGCCAGGGCGGTGACGAGACCGGCCGCGGGTGGCCGATCGGTGATGAGGTCGACGGCCTCTCCGGTCCATACCGGCAGCGGCGGCACCTCGCCCCGTGCCACGTCGTCCTGGTAGTCCCGCTGGGCCCGCGCGTCCGCGGCGAGTTCCGCTTCCCGGCCCCGCCATCGGTCGAGGTAGCGATGGCCCAGAGTGCGAGCGGTGTACCGGGAGGGCCGGCTCGAGCCGCGGGCGATGTCGAGTACGCGGTTGCGCCCGGTGTCCTGACCGCGTCCCTCGACGAGCGCGGTGGCGATCGACGGGTGGACCAGGGCTTCGGCCGTGGCCTGGAAGCGGGTGCCGATGACCGCTCCTGCGGCCCCCAGGGCCTTCCCGGACGAGGAACTGCGCAACATGGCCATTGTCCTCGACGACCTCGAACAGCCCATCGGCACCCTCTCCGGCGGCCAGGGCCAGTGTGTGGCCATCGCCCGCGCCGTCTACTTCGGCGCCCGCGTCCTCATCCTGGACGAGCCCACCGCCGCCCTGGGCGTCAAACAGTCCGGTGTGGTGCTGAAGTACATCGCCGTCGCCCGCGACCGCGGCCTCGGCGTCATCTTCATCACCCACAACCCCCACCACGCCTACATGGTCGGCGACCACTTCAGCGTCCTGCGCCTGGGCACCCTCGAACTCTCCGCCGACCGCACCGAGGTCAGCCTCGAAGAACTCACCAACCACATGGCCGGCGGCGCCGAACTCGCGGCCCTCAAACACGAACTCGCCCAAGTCCGAGGCGTCGACGTGGAGGAACTCCCCCAGGAGAAGGACCTCACCGCGCCCGTGGCGACCTCTCCGGAAGGGACCCCCTGAACCACGGCCGAAGAAGAGAGCGCGGTGGCCCGGCAGCGGGTATGCCGGGCCACGATGCGGTCAGCGGGTCCCGGTGCGCTTTTCGAGGCGGGTGCCGTGGCGAAGGGTGATCGACATCAGGTCGCTGGGGGCGTTCAGTTCCAGGCGGTGCCAGCGGCCGCGGGGAACGATCACGGCGGTGCCCGCATCCAACCGCACCACGTCCTCGGAGCCGCCGGGCTCGGTGGGGCGGAAGTGGAGGCGGACCCCGCCGGTCAGGCAGCACACCGCCTCTTCGGCCGCCGGGTGCATCTCCCAGTGGTCGGCGTGGACATCGGCGTCGGTCTCCACATGGAAGGTCGCGATCTGCCAGGCACCGCGGTCACCGCTCGTCATCTGCCGCTCGGCGGCCCGGACGGCGCCGCCGGGGTGGAACTGCAGCGCTGAGGCGAACAGGTCGATGGGTGTCGTCGTCATGACGGCGTTCCTTCCAGTCGGTTCTCCGCGAGGGCGGCGGGTCGCGGGACGGGTGGGGTAGCCCGGCGTCGGGGCAGCACGCCGATCGCCACGACCGCCGCGAGCAGGAAGAGGGCGGCGGCGACGGCCAGCCCCAGGGCGTAGCCGTCGTTGAGCGCGGTGGGGCCGGTGGCCGTGCCGGTGCGGTGCGCGGCGACGGTGGCCAGGGCGGCCAGGCCGATGCAGCCGCCGAGTTGGCGGGAGCTGTTCATGAGGCCGGAGGCCATACCGGCCTCGCGGGGGGCGATGCCGGTGGTCGCGGCGGCGACGATCGGGGCTATGACCAGTCCGACGCCGACTCCGGTGATGACGCAGGGGCCGAGCACGTCCGTGAGGAAGCCGCCGTCGGGACTGATGAAGGCGAACCAGGCCAGGCCCGCGGCGGCCAGCAGGGCGCCGGGCACCAGCGCGGCACGGGGGGTGCGGGCCGCGGTGACGCGGGTCGCGACGAGGGTGCCCGCGACCAGGCTCACGGAGAAAGGCAGGAACGCGGCGCCGGTCGCCGCGGCGCCCATGCCGAGAACCTGCTGCATGTACAGGGACACGAAGTAGAACGCCGCGAACTGCCCGGCCGTGGAGAAGAACACCAGCAGGTTGGCGCCGGCGACCCAGCGGCTGCGCAGCAGGCCGAGGCGCAACAGCGGTGCGGTGGCCCTGGATTCGGCGAGAACGAAGGCGGCCAGGAGCGTGGCCGCGGCGCCGAGGATCAACAACGTGGCCGGTGAGCCCCACCCTTGGGTGTCGGTGCGGACGACACCGAACACCAGCAGCCCGACTCCGCCGGTCGCCAGGACGGCGCCGAGCACGTCCGGCCTCTCGCGCCGGGTGGGGCGTGCTGCGGCGGGCACGCCTGCGTGAACCAGCGCGAGAGCCACCGCGACGACGGGCAGATTGATCAGCATCACCCAGCGCCAACCCGCGTACTCGGTCAGCAGCCCACCCGCCAGCACCCCCAGCGCTCCCCCGGCGGCGTTCACCCCGCTCCACACCCCGAGCGCGCGCACGCGTCGCGGGCCCTCGGTGAACGTGGTGGTGAGCATCGCCAGCGCGGCCGGGGTGGCCGCGGCGGCCCCCAGGCCCTGACCGGCCCGGGCGGCGATCAACTGCCAGGGTGCCTGGGCCAGCCCGCCCACCAGTGAGCACACCCCGAAGACGGTCAAGCCCAGTACGAGCAGCCGACGGTGGCCGTACAGGTCGCAAGCGCGGCCCCCCAGCAGCAGAAACCCGCCGAAGGTGAGCGCGTAGACGTGTACGACCCACGATAAGTCGAGCGGCGCGAATCCCAGCGCGGTGTGGATCGCGGGCAGTGCGACGTTGACCACCGACATGTCCAGGGCGACGACGAACTGGGCGACGGCAGCCGCCGCCAGCACCACGCCAGGGCGCCCTCGTGAGTTTTTATACATGTAAGGAAAGTAGCGTCAGGGGAGCGTCGTTGTCGACACCTGGGGGATGATGGAGGCATGCCGCAACCGTCCGCACCGCGCAAGACCCTCGGCCGGCCTCCTCGCATCTCCCGCGAGGAGGTCGTCGACACGGCCCGTCGGCTCGTGGCCGAGGAAGGCGTGGACCGGCTGACCATGCGACGGCTGGCCACGGAGATCGGCAGCACCCCGATGGCGCTCTACCACCACGTCCGCAACAAGGAGGAACTGCTCCTCCTGCTGCTGGACGACTACGCCGCGCGGACGCTGCGCCGACCCGAACTACCCGCCCACCCTCGCGAGCGGATCGTCGTCGCCGCCGCCGCGATCCACGAGGCACTCGCCGCCTGCCCCTGGATCGTGGAGGTACTGACCGCCGACGACCTGATGTCGACGTCCGCACTGTGGTTCGTCGAGCAGATCGTGGACGGCCTGGTCGAATGCGGGCTGCCCCCCGAGCGGGCCGTGCACGGTTACCGCGCGATCTGGTACTACACCGCCGGAGAGATCGTGATCCGGACGACAGCGGCCCGGCGGCGCGCGGACGATGACCGTGCCACCTATCGGGAACAGGTCTTCGCCGAACTCGACCCGGACGAGTTTCCCCGCTTGGCGCAGGTCGCGGCCGACTGGGCGCCCCTGACCGCGGAAGACACCTACCTGGACGGGCTACGAGCCATGGTGGACGGCCTCGTCACTCGCTGACGGGTCAACAGGGCCGCGTCCAGGTCCACCGAGAGCAGGGCCACCGAATGCAGCGGGTGACTGATCATATCGGTCACGCCGCACAGTCAATCAGGGGACGCGGCTCAGGAGGTCTGGGTGTGGTGGTCCAGCAAGCGGGTGAGGAACCGCACGAGTTGGTCGCGTTCGGCCGGACTGAGCGGTGCGAGCAGTTCGTCGTGGAGGTCGTCCAGGACCTTGTCGAGGAGGCGCAGGTGGCGGCGGCCCCGGGTGGAGATCGTGATGATGTTGCGGCGCCGGTCGCCGGGATCCGGTGCCCGCTCGACGAGGTCACGCTCGACCAGTTCGTTGAGCACGCCGACCATGTCGCTGCGGTAGATGCCGGAGCGCCTGCTCAGCTCCGCCTGGCTGCCCGGCCCGTACTCCTGCAGTGAGGCGAGCACGGCGTAGTGCCACTTGCGGGCGTCGGCCCTCGCCAGCCCTTCGCTGATCAGCCGGTCCGACCGCATGGTCAGCTGCGACAAGAGTCGGCTCGCACGTCGGCGCAGCCTGTCGGGCGTCTTGAGCACGCCGTCGTCGGGTACGTCCTCGGCTTCGGCTCTGATCATGGCGCCCATCCTAATCCATTGCGTTAGTCCGACTAACGATATACGTTCAGTCATGCCTAAAACGTTAGTGCGACGAACGTTTACCGAGCGAACCCCAAGGAAGGAAGCTCTTGCCCACCAAGACACTGCAGATCCCCACCACCGACGGCCAGGCCGACGCTTTCGCCGCCTTCCCCGACCGTGGCGAGCGGCACCCGGGGGTGCTGCTGTACAGCGACGCCTTCGGCGTGCGGCCCGAACTGGAGGAGAGGGCCCGCGAACTGGCCGGGCACGGGTACTACGTGCTCGTCCCCAACCTCTACTACCGGCACGGTCCGGCACCGATGATCGAACTTCCCGAGCACATCGGAGAAGAGATCCGGCCCGCGGTCATCGCCCAGTTGATGCCCTGGATCGAGGCGCAGACCACCGAACGCGTCCTGCGCGACGCCGACGCCTACCTCAGGTTCCTCACCACCCGGCCCGAGGTCAGCGCCGGACCGGTCGCCGCGATCGGCTACTGCATGGGCGGCCCCTGGGCGATGCGCACCGCGGCCGCCCACCCCGACCGGGTGGCCGCCGTGGCCGGATTCCATCCAGGCTTCCTGGTCACCGACGCGCCCGACAGCCCGCACCGCCTCATCCCCGAGCTCACCGCCGAAGTCCACCTCGGCCTCTCCGGAAACGACATGTCGTCCGAGGCCATCAGCGAGCTCACCCAGGCCCTGGACACCGCAGGTGTCGGCTACACCTGCGAGATCTATCCCGGCACCGTCCACGGCTTCACCATGTCCGACACCGACGCCTTCAACCCCTCAGGACTGCAGCGCCATTGGGACCGCCTGCTCCCCCTCCTCGGCCGCACCCTGACCACTCGGCCTTCCGATCGCCTCACCGGCTGATCCGACGCGGGACCGCCACCGCGACGAGCTTGTCCGGGTTGCGGATGGCGTAGACGCTGGTGATCTTCCCGTCGATGATCTCGACCAGGAAGACGCCTTCCGGGTGGTCGCCGCTGCAGACCACCATCGCGGGCGTGTTGTTGCAGTTGACCACCTTGATCCGCGGGTCCGCCAGCCGTCCCATGCGGAAGATGCGCATGAGAACCGCGGCCACCTGCTCCGCCCCCACCACCGGCCGACGCGCCGCGGTGGTCTTGCCGCCGCCGTCCGCGGTCCAGGTGGCGTCCGGTGCGAGCAGCGAGAGCAGCCCCTCCAGGTCGCCGGTGGCCGCCGCGGTCATGAACTGTTCGGTGATCCGCGCGGTCTTGGCCGCGTCGACGGGCTCGAAGCGCTTACGCCGCGCCCGCACGTGCTCGCGGGCGCGGTGCGCCACCTGGCGCACCGTCACCGCGGACTTGGCCACCGCCACGGCGATGTCGTCGTAGTCGAAGCCGAACACCTCGCGCAGCACGAACACCGCACGCTCATCGGGGGTGAGTGTTTCGAGCAGCACGAGCATCGCCATCGACACCGACTCGGCGAGCACCACGTCGGCCGACGCGTCGTTCTCGTCGAGCAGCAGCGGTTCGGGCAGCCACGGGCCGATGTAGTCCTCGCGACGGCGCGCACCCGCCCGCAGTGTGTTGAGCGCCTGACGGGTCACCAGCTGCGCCAGGTACGATTTGGTGTCCCGCACCGTCGCGAGGTCGACGTCGGCCCACCGTAGGTAGCTGTCCTGCAGCACGTCGTCGGATTCGGTTGCCGAGCCGAGGATCTCGTAGACGATCGTGAACAGCAGCGGCCGCAACAGGGTGAACCGCTCGGCGTGCTCGTCGGTGCTCACGGGGAGGTGACCTCCTGTGCGGCGGAGGTCGGCCGCGCGGGACGCGGGCCGCCCTTGGGCCAGCCCATCGAACCCGGGTCGCGGGCCTCCCGGCAGATCCTCTTCGACACTACGAACTTGCAGGTCACCTCCTTGATCGCGGCGCCCAGGCGGCCGCCGATGTAGACGTTCACCGCGGTGTCGTCCTTGCGGGCGAGCTGTCGGACGGCGGCGCGTCGGCCGAGGCTGACGCACGCCCCCGTGAAGGCCAGGTCGATCACCGCCGGTTCGGTCCCCGCGATGCGGCTCAGCACGGTGTCGGCCGCCCGTGCCCCGAGCGGCCCGGCTGCGTAGCCGCTCATCCGCAGCGGCCGGCCCGACGGCGCGGCGGCGTCGCCCGCCGCGATGACGCGGTCGTCGTCGACGCTGGTCAGCGTCTCGTCGGTGAGCAGCCGACCGAGCGTGTCGGTACGCAGCCCGCTCGCCGCCGCCAGCTTCGGCACACCGAAGCCCGCCGCCCAGATGGTCAGCGCGCTCGGACGCACCGCACCGCCGGCAGAACCGTCGGCAAGGACGACCGCATCCGGCCGGACCTCGGTCACCACGCCCTCAAGCACGGCGACACCGTGCCGGGTCAGCCACTTGGTGACGTATCGGCGCCCCGGCGCACTCAGGGAGGGCGCCAGGGTCCGGCCGCGCACCAGCGTGACCGTGCGTCCTTGCTCGGCCAGTTCGGCGGCCGTCTCGATGCCGGTGAGTCCGCCGCCGACCACGGTGACCGGAGCGTCGAGGGGCAGTTCCTCCAGCCTGGCGCGCAGCCGCTGCGCGGACTCGAACTCGGCGATGGGCACAGCGCATTCGGCCGCGCCAGGCACCGATGGCGGTGTCGCCGCGGTGCTGCCGACCGCGTAGATGACGTAGTCGTAGTCCAGGGCGTGGCCCGACGCCAGCCGCACGGTGCGGGTGGCGGTGTCGATGCGCGTGGCGCTGTCGACGAGCAGCTGGATGCCCTCGCCGAGCAGCGTGCCGTAGTCAATCGTTGCGTTGCCGGTACGGGCCACGAACTGGTGCAGCCGGATGCGTTCGACGAACCGCGGGCGGGGATTGACCAGAGTGATGTCGACGTCGGCGCGCGTCCGCAGACGGTTGGCCGCGAGCGTTCCGGCGTAACCACCGCCGATGACCACGACTTTGCTGGGGTTGCTGTGTTCAGTCATGCCCTCAAGACACCGGTGACCGCCGGGACGTGACACGATGCGACGTGACGCACGTCACCCCCACAGGACAGAAGACCTCGGAATCCGATCACGATCCGCAGGCGGAGTGACGCCCGATCCAGCCGGTGGCGGCCACCACCTCCCGCGCGATGTCCACGACAGGACGTCCGTCGGTCACCACTCGCACGGTCCCTTCGGGGACCCGCTGCTCCAGGAGCCGTGCCTTGCGGAGGCTGCCTCGCAGCTCCTTCTCCAGCTCCGAGCCTAGTTCCCGGCCCACCAGCCGCTCGCGGGCGGTGGTATCGGATGCGGTGAGCAGGACCCGTACGATCCGCGCCCCGGCCCCCATGGCGCGCTGAAACATGCCCGTCGCCTCGGGCAGCACGCTCACCGTGTTCGTATAGATCAGACGGCGGTAGCCGCGCTGGGCGTAGTTCGCCCACACCGCGGTCAGGTTGCTCTCGGTGATCTCCGAGCGGTCGGGGTCGCCCTCCGGTGCCGGATGCACCTGCCCCATGAAGTCACCCTCGATGACCGCGTGGGAGACCGCCGCCGCTCGCAGCAGCGCCGAGACCTCCCACCCCACCGTCGTCTTGCCCACACCGGCCCGACCGCCGATGAGAAGTACCTCCGCGTCTTCCATGGAGGCAGCGTGCCAGCGGGCGACCACCTCACGCGATCCGATATCGATCCACCCCGCGCTGTCCGCCGACCCCGCTCTCCACTCCCTGGTGGGCCGGACCATGGCAGTATGGCGGTTTCGACGATCTTGGGGGCTGTCCGGATGCGCACGCCTGCCGACTACCTCGAACCGGCTCGTGCTGAGAGCGACGGTGCTGTTCTGCATCGTCTCGTGCGATGCCCGTACCCGTTCGTCTGGCAGGCGCTGGCCGCCAATCCCCACACCCCGCCCGAGGCCCTTGTGGAACTGAGCGCGGTCCGCGACAGCGTGTGGAACGACAACAAGCTCCTTCACCTGTTGTCGACACACCCCCGAGCGGACCGCGCCGTGCTCAGAGCTGTCCTCGCCGCCACGGCAGCCAAGCTCGCGGAGGGAGAACGTCCCTATGCCGCTGTGCTCGCTCTGGCAGGCCGGGTGGAACTCGACGTGGACGAAGTGAGGGAGCTCGGAGACCTTCGCGGAGCTTCCAACCGGCTGCGCAGCGGGCTCGCCCGGCGTCTGAGCGGCCGGGGGTGAGGGGGACGGCACTCACCGGGGCACCGATCACATGGGGAGGGAGAGCAGGTGTACCGCTCCGGCGGGCCAGTCCGCGCCGTCGCGCAGTGGCGTCCACATCGTCCGCAGCGGCATGACGACGGTTCCTCCCGGTTGCTGGACGTGCACGTCCTGCTCGACGGTTCGCCAGCCGAGTCGCTGGTAGAGCGGGACGAGGGGCGGTCGGCAGAAGAGCAGCCCGTGCCGCGGTCCCATCGTCCGGGCGTGGTCCAGAGCCGCCGATACGACCGCCCGTGCCAGTCCCTGTCCCCGCAGATCGGGAGCGACAGCCACCCCGCCGACACCCACGACCTCGGTGCCGACCCCGCCGATCGAGAGGGGCAGCCGCAGCAGACCGGCGTGCGCGACGAGGCGGGTCTTGTACCTGATGCCGAAATGCTCCTTCTTGGGCAGCCATGTCAGCCCGGCGTCCGCGACACCGAACGGATCGGCACTGTCGCCGAGGATTTCGGTCTGCTGGGCCCTCGTGTAGTCCGGGAGCCGCACCACGGTCGGCGATGTGGAAGAGAAGTCGTCGGTCATCTCGCCATGATCTTGGCCGTACCGGCTCCGGACAACTGAGAAGCGGAGAGCCCTGGTTGACGTGTGATCGCGTCGGCGCCATAGGGTCGGGGCATGGTGACCGAATTCAGCGCTGCGTTCCTCCTGGAGGCCGAACGGCATGCCGCCTGGGGCGCGGCCCAGCTCGAAGCCCTGACCGCGTTCCTGCCCGAGGGGCCGTGGAACGCCGACCTGTCCTCCTGCCGGTACCGGCAGGGCGACCTGGAGCTGCGCGTGGCCGTGCTGGGGACCTACGACATGGACGAGCAGTCCTGGATGTGGGGTTGGGCGAACCCGGGGCTGCAGGGCAGCGAGGTGGTTGCCCTGACGGGCGCGGTCGAGCGATACGGGCGGACGCACGGCATCAGCGAGCTGACCGACGGGATCGTGCGTCTGTCCGGCTTCGACGACCCGCGGCGCGCGGCGGAGATGCTCGCCTTCACCGGGATGGGGGTGGCCGGGGCGCCCGGGTACCTCGGCGTTCCGGCAGGACCGGCCACGCAGGTCTACTTCATGCCCGAGGACAAGCAGGTTCCACGCGTCGGCCCGGACCCGGTCGCGCTGCCGCGCACGCTCCTCAACGGAGCGGCCTTGATCGGGTGTTCGGCCCGGCACGTCGTCGGCGGGTACTTCGATCACCACGGCATACCCCAGCGGGTCGAGGGCGAGCGGATCGTCGCCGACCTGGGCGGCGGCAGCGCGGTCGAGGTCGCCTTCGACGCCGCCGGCCGGATCGCGAACGTGGAGGTCAAGGCCATGCCGGGAGCGCGGCGCTGACCGCGTCCGCGTGCTCGTGTGCGTCGGTGAAGCCGAACAGGGCGGCCTGATGGTCAAAACTTGTACATGAACGCTTGTGGGACTTCGCGGCGGCGGCAGATCATTGGCCGAATCTCACTCGTACCCCGAGCCCGCAGGAGCCCCCGGTGGCCGCTGGCCAGATGACCTCAGAGCCGGCCGGCCCGCCGGCGGCAGCCCAGGCCGAGCGGCAGAAGCTGCGCAAGCACTTCGGCCGCTTCGACATCCTCTTCTTCCTCCTCTGCACCATCGTCGGGGTGGACACCATCGGCACGGTGGCCTCGTCCGGCGCCGAGGCATTCACCTGGCTCATCGTCCTCGCCTTCGTGTTCTTCGTGCCCTCCGCGCTGCTGACCGCCGAACTCGGGGCCGCGTTCCCGGACGAGGGCGGCCCCTACATCTGGACCAGCCGGGCCTTCGGACGCCTCGCCGGTGCCGTCAACAACTTCCTGTACTGGATCACCAATCCGGTGTGGCTCGGCGGCACCCTCTCCGTTTCCGCCGTCACGGCCTACACCACCTTCTTCAACGACGGGAAGGACCTGAGCACCCCGGCCTTCTACGCCTTCACCCTCGTGTTCGTCTGGGTGGGCGTGCTCGCCGCGATCCTCTCCTTCGACATCGGCAAGTGGATTCCCACCATCGGCGCCTGGAGCCGTTTCGTCCTGCTCGGCCTGTTCACCGTCACCGTCGTGGTCTACGGCGCCAAGCACGGCCTGCACGGATTCGGGATCGCGGACTTCTCCCCGACGTACGCGGGCTTCGTCGGCCTGGTGCCCGTGCTGATGTTCAACTACGTCGGATTCGAGCTGCCCAACACCGCCGGCGACGAGATGACCGACGCCCAGAAGGACGTGCCCTTCGCCATCTTCCGCAGCGCCGCCCTCGCCGTCCTCCTGTACGCGCTGCCGATCCTCGGCATCCTGCTGGTTCTGCCGGTCAAGGCGATATCGGGGCTCGGCGGATTCATCGACGCGATCCGGCAGGTCTTCACCGTGTACGGCGGCCATGTCGCCGCCGACGGCACGGCCACCCTCAGCGGCGCCGGCAGCCTGCTCGGGGACCTCGCCGCGCTCCTGTTCATCCTCACGGTGCTGTCCTCCGGCGTCACCTGGGTCATGGGCTCCGACCGCGCCCTCGCCGTCTCCGGCTACGACGGCGCGGCGCCCCGGTTCCTCGGCGTCATCTCCAGCCGGTTCGGCACCCCGGTACGGGTCAACGTCCTCAGCGGGGTGGTCTCCACCGTCGTCCTGGTCCTGGCCCACGAGCTGACCGACGGCAGCGCCGCCAAACTCTTCGGGGCCGTCCTCGGCCTCGCCGTCTCCACCACCCTCGTCAGCTACCTGGGCATCTTCCCGGCGCTCGCGGTACTGCGCCGCAAGGCCCCGGACGTCCCCCGCCCGTACAGGGCCCCCCTCCCCCGCACCATCAGCGTGGTGCTCACCCTGCTCGTCCTGTTCGCCAGTGTGCAGCTGGTCGCCCCGGGACTCGGTGACCACTGGTTCGGCTCGGACTACGCACCGGACGGCTGGAGTCACGGCGAGCGCTGGAAGTACCTGCTGACGGAGGCCGTCCCGCTCGCCGGTTTCATGCTCCTCGGCGTGCTCTTCTGGGCCCTGGGCAAGCCGACCCGCACCTCACCCGCCGCCAAGGACTAGCACGCCGCCCGCCCGTTCCGCGCCGCCCTCGGAACTCCTGGAAGTCCACCGGTTCGGGCGAGCGGATGACCAGGCCCCGGCCGCCGTACCCGCCCCACACCCGGTGGTCGGGTGCCAGGGACCGCAGGACGTCGATCTCCTCACGGAGGGCCAGGGCGACCCGCGGGCCGTCCGCCGAGCTGAACTCGCGGGCGACGCCCAGGCGTTCGCACAGCAGGGCGGCGTACCGGCCGGCGTCGGCACAGGAGCCCTCGACCAACTGGAAGCGGCTGGCCACGCACGCCTGCTGGTTGAAGAACGTGGCGTCGGCGGCCCTCCCCGTAGCGCTGGAGCGTTCGAACTCGTCGCCGGCGGCGCGGGCAACTGCTGGGCGGTCGCCCAGAGCCTGCTGGGCGTGGAGCGCGGGAAGGAGGCGGCACCAACCCTGTTCCGGGCCGAGCTGGAGCGCCTCGTCGAGCTGGCCCGCCTGTACGGAAAGGACCGGGATCCGGCCGTCCGGCAGCGGATCGCGTGCTGGTCCGAGGTCGAGATCATGCGCTACCTCGGCTACCGGATCCTCACCGGCTGGCTCATGGGCGCCGAGCCGGGCCCCCAGTCGTCGATCGCCAAGCTCTACTGGAGCGAGCACCACACCAGGGTCACCGACCTGGCGATGGACATCATGGGCCTGCACGGGCAGGTGCCGGTGGGCCGGGCGCCGCTGCGCTCCTCATCGCTCTCTCCGGGACGATCTACGCCGGGACGTCCCAGGTGCAGCGGAACATCCTCGCGGAGAAGGTGCTGGGGCTGCCGCGCGAGCCGCGGGCCTGAGCGGCCGGTCGCCGCCGCCGTCAGCGAAGGGCGCCCTTGGTGGCGTCGGCGATGAACCCGCGGGCGAAGAAGGTGAACACCAGCACCAGCGGGATGACCGACAGCAGCACCCCGGACATCACCATGCTGTAGTCGGTGGAGTGGCCCGCGTACAGCTGTGCCAGTGCCACCTGGAGGGTGAGGCGGTCGGGGTTGACCAGCATCACCAACGGCAGGATGTAGTCGTTCCAGGCGGCGATGAAGGTGTAGATGCCGAGGAACGCCAGGGCCGGCCGGACACACGGCAGCACCACGTGCCAGTACAGGCGGAAGAACCCGGCACCCTCGATGCGGGCGGCGTCCAGCAGTTCGTCGGGGACGCTGGTGGTGGTGTACTGGCGCATCCAGAAGATGCCGAAGGCGTTGGCGGCGGCGGGCACGATGAGCGCCTTGAGGGTGCCCAGCCAGCCCAGCTGCACCATGATCTCGTACTGCGGGATGATCGCCAGCTGGGTCGGCAGGATGTACATCGACAGCAGCACACCGAACAGGAACTTCTTGCCCGGGAAGTCGTACTTGGCGAAGGCGAAGGCCGCCAGGGAGTCGAAGAACAGCACCAGCAAGGTCGTACAGACCGCCACGATCACCGTGTTCAACAGCGACCCGAAGAAGTTCATCCTGCCGAACAGGTGGTGGATGTTGGTCAGCAGGTTGTCACCGAACCACAGCTTCGGCGGGTAGCTGTAGATGTCCTGCGAGGTGTTCGTCGCCATGACGACGATCCAGTAGAACGGGAACACCGAGATGACCACGCCGAGCATCAGGATGGCATGGACGCTCAGCCCCCTGACGCGCTTGCGGTTCAAGCCGTTCATGGCCGTCGCTCCTTACGCTGCACCAGGCGCCAGTTGATGACGACGATGAGCAGGATCAGCAGGAAGAAGGCCCAGACGATGGCGGCCCCGTAGCCGAAGTCGTTGTTGTCGAAGGCCTGGTGATAGAAGTACAGCAACGTGGTCAGGCCCGCCTGGCCCGGCCCGCCGGAGTTGGGGTTGGTGGCCGCCTCGCTGCCGAACAGCACCTGCGGTTCGGTGAAACTCTGCAGGCCGGTGACAGTGGAGATCACCACGGTGAACAGGATGATGGGCCGCAGCAGCGGGATCGTGATGGAGAAGAAGATCCGCGCCGGGCCGGCCCCGTCCATCCTGGCAGCCTCGTAGAGCTCCGAGGGGATGGCCTGGAGACCGGCCAGGTAGATGATCGCGTTGTAGCCGGTCCACTGCCAGGTCATCAGGGCCGCGATCACCAGCTTGATCGTCCACTCGTTGCTCATCCACGGCACGGCGGACAAGTGCGCCGAGCGGAGGATGGCGTTGATCAGGCCGAAGTTGTTGCTGAAGATCGCGCCGAAGAAGATCGCGATGGCCACCAGCGAGGTGATGCTGGGGATGAACAGGGCCACCCGGTAGAACGCCGTGAAACGCTTGGTGGAGTTCACCAGCACCGCGAGCACCAGCGCGAGGAAGAGCATCGGCACCGTGGACAGCACCCAGATGACGAGGGTGTTGCGCACGGACAGCCAGAACACCGGGTCGTCCCACAGGAAGCGGAACTGCTGGAACCCGACGAAGTGCATGTCGCCGATGCCGTCCCACTTCTGGAACGCCAGATACACGGTGTAGATCACCGGGAAGAGCATGAAGACCGAGAAGATCAGGTAGTAGGGCGAGATGGCCAGGTACTGCGGCCAGTGCCTGGCGACCCGCCGTCGCGGCCCGGGCCGGGCCCCGGCCGACACCGGGCGGACCCGGCGGCCGTGCCGTCCCGGACCGCCGCGCGGGCGGTCCGGAGCCGGCCGGCCGATGGGTCCGGTGCCGGATCCGGAGGTCGGTCCGGTGGGTGCCGGGCCGGCTACCGGGCTTGACGACATGTCACTTCACTCCCTGCCGCTGGGCGATCTGCTTGGCCTGGCTGACCGCGTCCTTCCAGGCCCGGTCGGGGTCCTTGCCCTTGGCCTCGATGCTGGTCAGCTCGCTGAAGTAGGGCGCCGAGACCGCCGCGTCGGCCGGGGCCTCGTAGGCGGCGGGGATCTTCTCGGCCGCCGGACCGAAGATCTCGATGGTCTTCTGACCGCCGAAGAAGGCGTCACCGCCGGTGAGCGCCGGCAGCTTGTACGCGGCCGGGGCGGTCGGGAACAGGGCCGCGTCGGTGAAGCCACGGGCCTGGTTCTCCGGGTCGAGGATCCAGCTGATTATCTTGAAGGCCTCTTCGGGGTTGCCGCTGGTCGCGGGGATGGCCAGGAAGGACCCGCCGAGGTTGGACGGCCCGCCCGGCAGGCTCGCCACCCGCCACTTGCCCTTGGTGCCCGGGGCGGCGTTGCTGATGTCCAGCGCGTGCCAGGCGGCGCCGATCTCGGTCCCCAGGGCGCCGCCGCTGATGGCCGCGTTCCAGGTGTTGTCGTTGATCTTGGCGTCGATGCCCAGGGTGTAGGGCTTCACGGCGGTGGTCCAGGCGGTGCGGATGTGGTCCTGGTCGCCGATGAACTTGTTGTCCTCGTCGATGAAGCGGTGGGTGCCCTGGCCGATGATCATCGAGAACACCGAGCCGATGTTGTTGATCAGATACGTCTTGGGGACGGCCTTGTGCAGCTCGACGCCGGCCTTGAAGTAGTCCTCCCAGGTGGACAGCTCGGAGGAGACCTTGGCCGGGTCGGTGGGCAGCCCCGCCTTCCTGAAGAGGTCCTCGCGGTAGTACGTGGCGCACGGGCCGATGTCGATCGGGAAGCCGATGAGCTTGCCGTCCTGCGTCGTGGCCTGCTTCAGCTTCCACGACAGGTACTGCGGGGCCAGCTTGTCCGCGCCGAGGGTGTTCAGGTCGATGAAGCGGTTCGCGTTGGGCAGGAAGGAGGCGATGTCCTCACCCTTGACGCCGGTGATGTCCGGGGCGGACTGGGCGGCCCGCAGTCCGGTGAGCAGCTTGGTCTTGAAGTCGCCGCCGACCACGGAGGTCTTGAGGGTGATGCCGGAGAAGTGCTTCTTGGCGTCCGCGACGACCTTGTCGCTCAGGCCGCCGGACCAGTACCAGAGGGTCAGGTTCTTGCTGTCCTTGCTGCCGCCCGATCCGGAGCCGCCGCCGCACGCCGCGGTGGCGCCGGCCGTCGCGGCCGTCAGTACGGCGGCCTGAAGGAATCGTCTGCGGGAAAGGTCCACGATCTTCTCCTAGTTTTCGGCGTGTCCGGCATGTCCGACAGGACCTGTGAGGTGTGAGCCGCGGGGGGGAGTGGCGGGGGCCGGGTGGCTGAAGAGCATCGGCGTGGGTGGGAACTCTTCAGCCACCCGGGGTGTGTGACCTGGTCCTCTCAGAGGGTGCCGACGCGTCCGTGACGGCGGAATGCGCCGTTCACCCGCTTCGGCCGACCGGAGTGGGGTCCGGACCTGGTTCCGAATTACGCAAGAGAGTGCACCCGGTGCGCGGGTTTGACAAGGGTCAAGCAGATATCGAGACATTCATGCGCGACTTTGCTTGAGTTTGGCGAGTTCGCGAGTATGGTCAGCGGCATGCTCCCTGACCGAAGACATCAGCTGATCCTGCGCGCCCTGCGTGCGGACGGGCCCACCACGGTGGTCGCGCTGGCCGAGAAGGTCGGGGCGAGTCAGGCCACGATCCGGCGGGACCTCGCACAACTGGAGGACGAGGGGCTGCTCAAGCGGGTCTACGGCGGTGCCGCCCCCGTCGTGGGTGAGGACGACCCGTTCGCCGACGTGGCCACCCTCCGCGTCGAGGCGAAGGACGCCCTGGCGGCCTGGTGCGCGGACCTCGTCAGGGACGGCGAGACGGTGCTGCTCGACATCGGCACCACGGCCCACCGGGTGGCCCGCCACCTGCACGGCCGGTCCCTCACCGTGATCACCAGCAATCTGGCCGTCTACGAGGAACTCCAGGACGACAAGGACGTCCAGCTGATCCTGCTGGGCGGCGTGGTCCGGCGCGACTACCGCTCGCTGGTCGGCTTCCTCACCGAGGACAACCTGCGGCAGGTCCACGCCGACCGGCTGTTCCTGGGCACCAGCGGGGTCCGCCCCGACGGGCAGGTCCTGGACACCACCGCCGTCGAGGTGCCCGTCAAGCGGGCGATGATCGCCGCCAGCGCCCAGGTGGTCCTGCTGGCGGACGCGGGCAAGTTTCCCGGCACCGGAATGGCCCGGGTGTGCGGTCCGGAGGAGATCGACATCGTGGTGACCAACGCCCCGGTGGACGTGAAGACCGGTAATCGCCTGCGCGAGGCGGGAGTTGAGGTGGTCGAAGTATGAGACTCACGATCCTGGGGGGCGGCGGCTTCCGGGTCCCGCTGGTCTACCGGGCCCTGCTGGGCGACCGCGGCGCAGGACGCGTCACCGACGTGACCCTGTACGACCTGGACGCCTCCCGGCTGACCACCATCGCCAAGGTCCTCGCCGACCAGGCGGTCGGACACCCCGACGCGCCCACGGTCACCGTCACCACCGACCTGGACGAGGCGGTCACCGGGGCCGACTTCGTGTTCTCCGCCATTCGCGTCGGCGGGCTCGCCGGCCGCGCGGCGGACGAGCGGATCGCCCTGGAGGAAGGCGTGCTCGGCCAGGAGACCGTCGGCGCCGGCGGCATCTCCTACGGCCTGCGCACCATCCCGGTGGCGCTCGACATCGCCCGTCGCATCGCCGCCCTGGCCCCCGACGCCTGGGTCATCAACTTCACCAACCCCGCCGGCATGGTCACCGAGGCCATGACCGCCCTCCTCGGGGACCGTGTGATCGGGATCTGCGACTCTCCGGTGGGTCTCGGCCGCCGCGTGGCCGGGGCACTCGGCGTCGACCCGGCGCGCACCCGCCTGGACTACGTGGGCCTCAACCACCTGGGCTGGCTGTGCGGCCTGTACGCCGACGGCCATGACCTGCTGCCGTCCCTGCTCGCGAACGAGGCCGCGCTGACCTCCTTCGAGGAGGGCAAGCTCTTCGGCGCCGACCTGCTGCGCACGCTCGGCGCGCTGCCCAACGAATACCTGCACTACTACTACTTCCACCGCGAGTCGCTCGGCTCCGCGCGGGCCGGCGAACAGACCCGCGGCGCCTTCCTCCACTCCCAGCAGCAGCGCTTCTACGACTCCATGGGCGCCGCCGGAGGCGACCCGCCCGCGCCCCGTGCCGCCTGGGACGCCTGGGACGCCACCCGCCTGGAGCGCGAGATCACCTACATGGCCGAGAACCGCGAAGCCGTCGGTATGGGCGAACGGGACTTCTGCGACCTGGAATCCGGCGGATACGAGCAGGTGGCCCTCGCTCTCATGCGGGCCATCGCCCTGGACGAGCGCACCACCCTGGTCCTCAACGTCCGGGGCCGCGGCCGGATCCCCGCCCTGGACGACGACGCCGTGATCGAGGTTCCCTGCCATGTGGACGCCAACGGCGCGCGCCCCATCACCGGCGCCCCGTTGCCCGACCACGGCAAGGGCCTGGTGTGTGCCGTCAAGGCGGTCGAACGCGCGGTGATCCACGCCGCCACCACCGCCGACCGCACCCACGCGGTCAAGGCACTGACCATCCACCCGCTGATTGACTCCTACGCCGTCGCGAAGCGCCTGCTGGACGCCTACCAGCGCCACTTCCCCGAACTCGCCTACCTGGGCCGCTAGGCCGTGTCCGGCGGATCAGGCCGGAGGGAAAGTCGCGGCGCCGAATCAGCGCCGCGTCTGCGGCATGATCCGCCGGAGAGGACCGCGGGCCGGTTCCCGGGTGCCAGCCCGCGTCGAGCAAGGTCCGCATGTCCGCGTCGGCGGCCACGACGACCATGTCCGCGAGGCGGACGCGCACCGCGAGCGCCATCCGGTGCACGACGGCGGCGGGCGGCCCGGCCCACGGCCGCTCGTCGCACAGCTCCCCCCTCCACCGAGATCCCCCCGGCCCCCCTCTTCCGCGTAGGCGGTGAGGGTGATGGTCCTGCGGTGCAGTGGGAGGTCGGCGCGGGTCATGACGAGGTCTCCTCCTTTAGCTGATAGTGGAGGAATGGAGGAACCGTCCACCGGCACCCGGAAAGATGGACGATCCGTCCTCTGGTGCGGACCCTCGCGGGAGCCGTAGCGTCGGCGCACCCACCGAGGACGTCATCCGCCCGGCCGCCCACCCCGCGGCACCGGGAGGCCGTTCGCCCCGCTGCGCCACCCCGCGCTCCCTCGTAGACCTGCCGCTGGAGCCCCCTTGTCCCCGCAGCCCGAGCAGCCCCCGTCCCTCACCGAGGTCGAGACCCACGGCGTCGAGCGCATCCCCGACGCCGATCGCACCGCGACCCCGCTCGACCTGTTCCGCGTCGCCTTCGGCGGCGCCAACACCTTCTCCACCTGTGTCCTCGGCGCCTTCCCCATCCTGTTCGGCCTCTCCTTCTGGCAGGGCCTGGCCGCCACGCTCCTCGGCGTCGTCGCCGGCGCCCTCATCCTGTGCCCGATGGCCGTGTTCGGCCCGGTCAACGGCACCAACAACGCCGTGGCCTCCTCCGCCCACCTCGGCGTGCACGGCCGCGTGGTCGGCTCCTTCCTCTCCCTGCTGACGGCCGTCGCGTTCTTCTCCATCTCGGTGTGGAGCTCCGGTGACGCCCTGGTCGGCGGCGCGCACCGGCTCTTCGGTCTGGAGCGCAGCACCCTGTCGTACGTCGTCGCGTACGCGCTGTTCGCCGGTCTGGTCCTCGCGGTGTGCGTGTACGGCTTCCGGTTCATGCTCTTCGTCAACAAGATCGCGGTGACCTCGGCGACCGTGCTGTTCCTGCTGGGCGCGATCGCCTTCGCCGGCGACTTCGACCCGTCGTACGCCGGTGTCTTCACCGCCTCGGCGGACGCGGCGACCCGGTCGCTGTTCTGGCCGTCGTTCATCGGCGCGGCGCTGATCGTGCTGTCGAACCCGGTGTCGTTCGGGGCGTTCCTCGGCGACTGGTCGCGCTACATCCCGGCGAGCACCCCGCGCCGCAAGGTGATCGGTGCCGCGTTCCTGTCGCAGATCGCCACGCTGCTGCCGTTCCTCTTCGGCCTTGCCACCGCGAGCATCATCGCCACGAAGGCCCCCAGGTACGTCGACCCCGCCGCGCCCGACTTCGTGGGCGGGCTGCTCGCCATCTCACCGGGCTGGTTCTTTCTGCCGGTGTGTCTGCTGGCACTGATCGGCGGCATGTCCACGGGCACGACCTCGCTGTACGGCACCGGGCTCGACTTCTCCTCGGTGTTCCCGCGCCTGAGCCGGGTGCAGGCGACGCTGCTGGTCGGCGTGTTGTCCATCGCGTTCATCTTCGTCGGCCGGTTCGGTCTGGACCTGGTCCAGTCGATCTCGACCTTCGCCACCGTGATCATCACCTGCACCACTCCCTGGATGGTCGTGATGATGCTCGGCTTCCGCACCCGGCGCGGCTGGTACGACCCGGACGCCCTCCAGGTCTTCAACCGCCGTCAGCGCGGCGGCCGTTACTGGTTCGCCCACGGCTGGAACTGGCGCGGTATGACCGCCTGGTGGGTCTCCGCCCTCATCGGCGTGCTGTTCACCGACATCCCCGGCCAGTTCGTGGGCCCGCTGGGCGACCTCGCGGGCGGTGTCGACATCAGCCTGCCGCTGTCGATGGCCGTGGCCGCGGTGCTGTATCTGGCGCTGCTGCGGATCTTCCCCGAGCCACGCGCGGCCTACGGCCCCGAGGGCGCGTGGCTGGCCCGCACCGTCGACGTCCCGGTGCCGCCGATCACCGGTCCGGGAGCGCGGGACCGCGAGACGTCGCCGGTGCCTGCCGCCGAGGTCCGATGACGGCGGACTGGGTCGACCTGTCGGTGCCCGTGGCCTCCGGGATGCCGGTGTACCCCGGTGATCCGGAGGTCGAGGTCTCCCCCGCCCTGCGGGCACCGGCGGACGGGGTCAACGTGCTGCGGCTGCACCTGGGTTCGCAGTCCGGCACCCATGTCGACGCCCCCTACCACGTGGACGACGCCTGGCCACGGCTCGACGAGCTGCCGCTGGACCGCTTCGCCGGACCGGCGGTCGTGGCCGACGTACGAGGACTGCCCGCGCGGGCGGCGATCACGCCCGGCCTGCTGACACCCGCCCTGAACCGCCTCGCACAGCTCCCCGGCGGAGTGCTCCTGCTCGCCACCGGCTGGTCGGCGTACTGGGGAACCGAGGCCTACCTCGCCCATCCGTGGCTCACGCCCGAGGCGGCCGAGGCAGTCGTCGCGGCCGGTGTCCGCACGGTCGCCGTCGACGCCCTGAGCATCGACCCCACACCCCAACCGGGAGCCGGGGAAGCCGAGTTCGCCCTGCCCGCCCACCGGGTGCTGTGCGGGGCGGGCGGGGTGATCGCCGAGAACCTCACCGGCCTGGAGCGACTGGTCGACGTGCCCGACGTAGAGGTGTTCCTGTTCCCGCTGCGGCTGCCGGGAGCCGACGGGGCGCCGGTGCGGGCGGTGGCACGCCTGGGCTGAGTCGCGGCAGCGGGGCGGTTCTCAGGCCGCGCTCGAGCAGACCGCCAGCGAGCGAGGGGACGATGAAGCGGCCGGCCGGCACAGGCAGCCCGGCCGCCTGCCCTCGCGTCCCTACGGGTACCAGCAGGGTCTCCCGCGGGGGCTCGACAAGGGGAGGGAACACAGCCATGGCCAGGCGACGACACCGACGTACCCCGATCGCCCTCACCGCGGCAACCGCTGCACTCACCGCCGCCGTCGCGGGCGGCTGCTCTGCCGTCGACAAGGCCCTGGACTGCATGCAGACCGCCGAGGCCATAAGCCACGACATCGCCGATCTCCAGTTCGAAGCCGCGCACGCGGCCGTCAATCCGGACCGGGCCGACTCCTCCTTGGACGCCATCGACAAGGATTTGAAGGAGATTGGCGACAGGACGGACAACCCGGATGTCAACAAGGCGGTCGACGACCTGGACTCGGCGGTCGACAATGTCCGTACGGCCATCAAGGACGGCGACGACACCCCGGACCTCAGCCCGGTGACCGACGCGGCCCGCGAACTCACCAAGGTCTGCACCCCCTGATTCGGAAGTCGTTGCCGAGTCCGGTGCGGTGGGGCCCGCGCGGCCTACGGCGGGTAGGTTTCCCCTGGAGACGACGAAGCGCGAAAGACCGGGGGACCCGTGACGAATCAGCCGCCGTACGGCCACCAGCAGCCACAGGGCTTCGGCCCCCCGCCGCAGTACGCCCCGATGCCGCCGATGCCCGCCGGGCCGCCGCCGACGGGTCCGGAGTTCATGGTCGTCGACCGGCACAACTCGATCGTGGTCGACGAGATGGGCGTCGCCTTCGAGGATCACGATGTCATCGCCGAGTTCCCCTGGCAGGAGATCCGCAGCGTCCACTACAAGGCGAGCCCCTCGGGCAAGGCCCTCATGATGGCCGTCGTCCACCTCGACGGCAGGGTCTACGAGTGCGTCGTGGCGGCAAAGCCGCGCGAACTGCTGGGACAGTGGTTCGCGCAGCTGGCGGCGGTGCTGGGGTACTACCGTCCGGCGGGGTATTAGATCATGGGGCCATGGGCAACTCCACGGCATACCCCGTCTTCAGAAGCGGCGCTGCGGCGGATGTGTACGCGCTGGCTCAGCGGCTGCGGACGTTGATGTCGTGGTCGGAGCCGACCGTCCGTCTGGCGGCCGAGCTGCGGACGGCCGAGGACGTGTGGCGGATGGTGGGCGTGCTGCCGCATGCCCGGTACGAGGCCGAACAGCGAGGTCTTGAGTACCGGGCGGACACGTTGCCCGCCGGTGGCGGAGAACTCGGGGCGCTGCTACCTCTCTTCGTGGACGTCGATGTGCCGGCGGACGGAGTGGAGCGGTCCTTCGCTCGTGCCCTCGGCACCGGCCCCGCCACGATCGACTGGCGGGGCGCCTGGCCGGACGTCCCGGAACTCGGACTCCTGGCGAACCCGGAGTACGAGGGGGTTCAGGCCGTGTTCAACAGTGATGACGTGGGCTGGGAGCGGCCTGCCGAAGACCACACGGTGTTTGTGCACATGACGAAGTTCGGCGATCTTCCCCGAGCGGAGTGGCTGGCGAGTCGGGTCGGTGAGCGAGTGCTGGGTGGCCCGATGCTCGGATGGTGAACGGAGCAGGGTGCCGTCCGGGCCGGTGGACGCGCCGACCGGAAGCGGAACCCGATCAGCGCGTCCTGGACGACGAAGGTGTCAGTTCAGGTGCCGGGTGAAGAATCGCACCGTGCTGTCCAGCTCGAACGCCGGGATCTCCCCGTGCTTGCCCGGGTTGGCGTGGAGTGTCTTCTCGGGCGAGGCGAAGCGGTCGAAGAGCGCCAGGCTCGCCGCCCTCGGCACCAACTGGTCGTCCCACTGCACCAGGAACTCCAGTGGAACGGTGATCTGGGCGGCGGCCTCGCCCGAGGTCTCCACCCCGTTGAGACCCAGTACCGCCGCGCGGACGCGGGGCTCGGCGGCGATGAACGGAACGCCGAGGCCGCAGCCCAACGACATTCCCCAGTAGCCCACCGGGCCGGGGCCGACGTGGTCCAGTTCCTGGACCGCGTCCAGGACCGCCCGCCACTCCGGGACGGCCTGGCCGGCGAGGACGGTGTGGATACGGGCGACCAGCGCAGTCACGTCCCCGCCGGTCTGCGCACGGGTCCGCATCTCGGCGATGATCCGCTCGTGTTCCTCCGTTCGCGACCGGTCGCCGTGGCTGGGCGCGTCGAGGGCCACCACCGCGAAACCGCACTCGGCCGCGAAGCGGCGGGCACGGGCCACGATGCCGGGTGCCTTCTTGTGCTGTCCGCCGCCATGTCCCATCAGGATCAGGGGGCGGGACCCGGCCGCACCGTCCGGCGTCCACAGCACGCCGGGGATCTCACCGAAGGTGAAGGTCAGGGTGAAGAGCTGTTCGGTGACGCCGTCGGACGACGTCTGGGAGGCGAAGCGCATGGCGTTTCTGGCCTTTCGGGATGCCTTCTGCGGGCACTCCCTAGCCCATGCGAGGGAGGGAGCCCGGACCTGTCACAGCGTTGATCGGTCTCACCTCCTCGATTCGCAGCACCAAACGGCGACGCCGAACGTACCACGACCCGCTTCACTCCGGCGCGAATACTCTCTGGCGGAGGGCTACTTGCGCCGCCATCAGCACCCCCTACTTCCGTTTGCCGCGCAGCACCACGCAGGCGATCAGCAGCGCCGCTCCGGCGGCGATCAGCGTGGAGCGGTGGTCGCGCACCGGACCGGGGGCCTTCTCCTGCCAGATGCGGTCGGCCTGCCCGGCCTTGGCCTTGACCTGATCGGCCGCCGCGGCGGCCTTGTCCCTGACCGGGTCGGGCAGCCTGTCCTGCAGAAGGTGGGCGGCCTCGGCCGCTTTCGCCTTGGCCTGTCCCGTGAGCTCCGCGGCCTTCGCGGCGGTCTGCTCCTTCACCGCGGCGGCCTTCTCCTGGGCGCGGGCCCTGACATCCGTCCGGTCGGCCAGCGCCTCCACGGTTTCCCCCAGTTCGTGGCGGGTCTGCTCGACCTGCTCGCGCAGCTCTTCGGGGCTGGAGGCGGTGGGCTCGTCATGGGGCGGCTGGGTCATCGCTTGGCACTCTCCTTGATCTCGGCCACGTCGGCCTTCACGCTGTCGATGGTCTGCTCGGGGGCCGGCGGGGCGGCCTGGGTGACTTCCTTCTTTCCGGTCACGGCGAGCACCGCGGTGACCACCCCGAGGACGGCCGTCACGATGAGGGCCGCGGCCCACACCGGCAGGGGTACCGCGAGCGCGGCTATGGCGGTGGCGACCAGGGCCTGTGCGGTGAGGAAGCCGGTCAGGCCGGCGCCTGTGAAGAGGCCGCCGCCCTTGCCGTAGCGCTTGCCCTTCTCCTTCATCTCCGCCTGGGCCAGCCGCATTTCCCCGCGCACCAGCTCCGTCAGCTGCTGCGAGGCCCGCTGCACCAGTTCACCCACCGGCTCACCGCCGGTCGCGGTCCGCTCGGTCCCGCTGCCGGCAGCGGTGTACCGGCTCGTATCGGTCATCGTGGTCACCCTTCTGCACGTCGTCCGGCGCCGGGTACCCCGCGGCAGCCGGGAAGTACACCTGGTCAGCCAGGTGTTGCACACACCATTCACAAGATCGTTCGTTGCGGTGGCCGCGGCTCAGGCGTGCCGTGCCTGCCGTGCCCGGCCCACCCCGCTGGGGGTGTCGCGCAGCCGCCGGGCGGCGGCCAGGCCCAGTACGCCGGTGATCAGCGCATACCCACCGGTGACCTGGGCGATGGTGATGGCCCCGGCGCCCGGACGCGCCCACAGCAGCAGGCCGAGGAGGAGCGAAGCCGCCCCGGCCAGGAACAGCGTCCACTCATGGTGCAGTTCACGGCGGAACCGCACCGCCGCCCACAGCTCCGCGGCACCGGTGACCACCGCCCACGCGCCGACCAGCGCCACTACGGCCAGGGCCGTGATGCCGGGCCAGGCCAGCGCGACCAGACCGACCACCACGCCCAGGACACCGCCGACCGCCTGTGCCATCCGGTGCTGGTGATCACCTCCGTGGTGCAGCGTGCCGACGAGCAGGGTCACGCCGTCGGCGAGCGCGTAGACACCGAACAGCATGGCCAGCGCCAGCACCGTCACCGCCGGCCAGGCCAACGCCAGCACCCCGAACAGCAGCGCCGCCGCGCCCCGCAGAAGCAGCATCCACATCAGCCGTCGTCGCACATCCTCACCCCTTCAGCCCGGAACGGTCCTGGCTGCGTACCCCGCTGCGCCGACGTTTACCGTCTCCAGGTGCCTTCCGCCTCGGTCGGAGCCATACGAGAACTCAGTCGTCGCCTCTTCCGGTGTTCTCGCTCCGCAGGAACGTCTGGCGTGCCCAGAGGGCGAGCAGTACGACCCCGCCGACCACCAGCGGCACGGGGTCGCGGGAGAGGGGAGCCAACGCGTATCCCAGCGCCATGACCGTGCAGACGGTCAGGGGAACGAACGCCGCGGCGCCCTCTATCCCCAGTCGCAACGTCGGCCGTCCGGCGGCCAGGAGGCTGGCCCCGCCGGGCACCCAGGGGCCGACGGCGACCACCAGCAGTCCCGCGGTGTCGCAGACGTCGACCAGTTGAAAGGACATCACCTCGGGGCCGTGCGGGCCGACCGTCCACATGCGCACGGTGTCGCCGATCAGTGTGAGGGACAGTCCGGCGCCTCCCACCCACAAAGTGGCCCGCCGGTCGCCCCGTACGAGCCTGCGCAGAGCGAACAGAAAGCAGAGGAACACGAGCTCCGCGGCCCACAGGACGCCGACCATCCCCCTCCCGAGCCGCCAGCCGTCACCGGCCCCCCGCAACAGCACCCACCCCGTCATGAACACGGACCCGGCCGTGACGACCCCGTCGAACACGCGCCGCAGCAGCACATGCCGACCGGTACCGGCATCGGCCGCGACCACCAGACCGGCCATCCCCAGGCCGATAGCCAACGTCACTCCGGTCACCACCACCGAACCGATCAGGGGCCGAACGTCCCGGCCCCACGCCTGAGGGTGAGTCGACAGCACATTGACCAGCCCCCGGTACACACCCCCGGCGGCCGCGGAGCCCGCCAAGAGCAGCAGCCGTGTCCGCACCAGTCCGGTCGTACTCCAGGCACGGAACATCAAGGAGGCCGTCAGCACCCAGCAACCGACGGACGGCCCGGAGGCCACCGTCCGCGCCGCCAGGCTCCCGGCCGCCCGGAACCCGCTGACAGCCAGCACCGTTCCCACGAGACAGGCCACACCGACCGCGCCCCAGACCCCCGCGCGGACCCTGAGTACGTCCGGCGACTTCCCCAACCCCACCATCCGGTGCGCCCTTCAACCGGCCCCCGGGCCCACAGGACCTCCCTGCGGCCGCCGGATCATGCGGAGACCGTAAAAGATCCGCCGCCGTTGCCGAACGGAAAAGTCGGCTGATTCACTCGTACTGTGTAAGGTCTCACCGGTCTCCGGCGACACGTCGTTGTCCGAGGTAGACGCCGGTGTCACCGGACTTCCGCCCTCGCACAGGACGTCCGTGGTCATGCCGTCGGCCGGCGGCAGCCCGTCAGCCTCACCCGTTCCCGAGGCGCATCGTGCCCTTGCAACCCAGTCGCTGGTGGAACACCTCGCCCCTCCCTAACGTCGAGGTGGCGGCCATACCGGGACACGGGCATGCGGCGTCCCGGCCGTCGTGGTCGTGGCCTGCGTCGACGCACGCGCCGGGCCGGCGGACAACGGCAAGAAGGGGAGCCCGATGAACCGCGAGACCGTGCCGACGTTGTCGGCCATGCTCACCGACCTCGAGGAACTGGTGTCCTGCGAGTCGTTCACCGCCGACCACGCCGCGGTGGCCCGCAGTGCGGAAGTGGTCGCCGCGCTCGGGTCGAGGCTGCTGCACCAGACGCCCGAGACGCTCGTGATCGACGGTGTGAGCCATCTGAGCTGGACCTTCGGCACGCCCCGGGTACTGCTCCTGGGACACCACGACACCGTGTGGCCGATCGGCTCGCTCCGTGCCCGGCCCTGGTCCGTGACCGACGGCAGGGCCACGGGGCCCGGGGTGCTGGACATGAAGGCCGGGCTGGTGCAGATGTTCCACGCGCTGGCCGGCCTGGTGTCCCGGGACGGCGTGCGCGTACTCGTCACCGGCGATGAGGAGATCGGCTCCCCGACCTCGCGGGAGCTGATCGAGCGATCGGCAGCCGGCTGTGTGGCGGCCTTCGTGCTGGAGGCCTCGGCGGACCTGGAAGGGACACTCAAGACCGCGCGCAAGGGCACCTCGGTCTACGAGGTGGTGGTGCACGGCAAAGCGGCGCACGCGGGCCTGGAACCGGACAAGGGCGCCAACGCCACCATCGAGGCGGCCCACCAGGTACTGGCCATTGCCGGACTCGGCGCCTCGGTGGTCTCCGAGGGCGACCCGGCGCTCGGCTCCCCCACGATCACCCCCACCGTGCTCTCGGCCGGCAGCACCCGCAACACGGTGCCCGCGCTGGCGCGCCTGTTGGTGGATGTACGGGTGCCCACCGCGACGGCGCAGCAGCGGATCGACGCGCTCCTGCGACAGCTCACTCCCCGGGTTTCCGGAACCCGGCTGGAGGTGCGCGGCGGCAGCCGACGCCCGCCCATGGAACCGGAGTCCTCCAGCGCGCTGCTGGCCCTCGCCTCACGGCTGGCACGGCAACTGGGCCAGCGGCCCCTGCGCGGAGTCGCCGTCGGCGGCGCCTCGGACGGCAACTACACCGCGGCCGTCGGGTGCCCGACGCTGGACGGCCTGGGGGCGGTGGGCGAGGGCGCCCACAGCGATGGTGAGTACGTCGACATCGCGCAGATGGTTCCCCGCACCCGGCTGCTGGCCCGGCTGATCAGCGAGGCCCGGCGCTGACGCCCTCGCGCTGCCGGACGGCCGCGGCCGGTGGTCGCTCGCGCAGCGCGCCGTAGCCGATGAAGTACGCGGGGAGGCGGCGCATCAGCCGTGACCCGCTGAGCAGGCCCGCCAGGCGCCGTGCCCGGTCCACACTGCCGAGGGGTGGCTGCCCCCGCAGGACGGGGGCGATGAAGCGGGCGTGGGCCACCCGCTGGAGCGCCTGGGTCGCGACGGTGGTGGGACGGCGGCGGCGCTGCACTCCGCGCACGTCGCGCAGTCCCACGCTCCCGCGGCGCAGCGGCTCGACCAGGTAGCGGGCGGCGGCCACGGCGTCCTCCACCGCGAGATTGATACCTATGCCGAAGACCGGGGACATCGCGTGGGCGGCGTCGCCGATGCACAGCAGCCCGGGGCGGTGCCAGCGGCGCAGCCGGTCCAGGCGTACGTCGAGTAGCTTGACCTCGTCCCAGGAGCGCAGCCGGCGGGTGCGATCCGCGATCCAGGGGACGGCGGCGGCGTAGTCGGCCAGGAAGCGGTCGAGACCGGCGGCACGGCGCTCCGGGTCGGTGCCCTTGGGGATGAGCGCGGCGCACTGCCAGTAGTCCCCGCGGTCGATCATCGCGGTCAGGAAGCGGTCGCCGGCGCCGCCGACGAGTCCGCGCGGGTCCCCTTCGTGCCGCGGTAGCCGGAACCACCAGGCGTCCATCGGGCAGCCGAAGCTGCGCAGTCCCAGCTCCGGCAGGGAGCGCGCCAGTGATCCGCGTCCGTCGCAGGCGACGGTGAGGAGGGCGCGCAGCTCGCCGGCGCGGCCGTCGGGGGTGCGGTAGCGGACCCCGGTCACCCGGCCTCCTGCGGTCAGGAAGGAGGTCGCCTCGGTGCCCATCAGCAGCCGGAAGGACGGCTCGCGCCGGGCCTCGTCCGCGAGGAGGTCGAGCAGGTCCCACTGCGGCACCATCGCCACGTAGTTGTACGGGCCCGGCAGCACCGCGAGATCCGCGACCGTGACCGCCGATCGGCCGGCCCCGACCGGCAGCTGGACGGTGCGTACCCGGCGCTGGGGCAGCCGGGCGAAGCGCTCGGCGAGGCCCAGGTCGTCCAGCAACGCCAGCGTCGAGGGGTGCACGGTGTCGCCGCGGAAGTCGCGCAGGAAGTCGCCGTGTTTCTCCAGCACCGTCACGGCGATGCCGGCCCGGGCCAGCAGCAGGGCGAGCACCATGCCCGCGGGGCCGCCCCCGACCACACAGCACGTGGTCCGCTCCATCACGGTCCCACCCTTCGAGGGAGCAATAATTCATCGACTGCTGAATACCATACTCCTCCTCAGAGACTCAGCGTGATCGCGGAGCCGACACCGCCCAGACCGAGGGCGAGCGCGGCCTCGGCCCAGCCTCCCGAGCCCCAGCGGAAGAACCGGTCGACGGCGAGCCGGCCCGGGCCGATGGCCGCGACGGCCAGGGCGACCACGGCGATGCAGACGCTGTACTCCACGCCGCCGTTCGCCTCCCACAGGCCATGGGCGCCGTTGACCGTGGCCATGGCATTGATCATCACGCCGATCAGGGCGGCGGCCGCGAGTGGAGTGAGCAGCCCGAGGGCGAGGCCGAGGCCGCCGAGGAACTCGGACAGGCCGCCGATCACGGCGAAGAGCTTTCCCGGCCGGTAACCGAGACCGGCGAACGCCCGACCGGTCGCCGCCAGTCCGTCGCCCCCGAAGATCCCGAACAGCTTTTGGGCGCCGTGCCCGGCCATCAGCAGCCCGAAGGTCAGCCTGATGAGCAGCAGGCCCCAGTCGGCGGCCGACGACGTGGGCGCCGTGATGGCGGGCGCTCCCGATTCCGCAGCACTGGAAGCGGGACCGGAAGCGGGACCGGCGGCAGGACGGGAAGGGCGCTGCAGGATGCGCTTGGCATGCATGTCGATACTCCGATAAGAACGCCGGAACGGGCGTTACCCCCAGCTCGGCCAGACGCCGAGGCACCGGTCGGCGGTGAGCCCTGCGCGGCACCGCAGAGCGCCGACCACCCCAGTCGATCCTTCCGCAGCAACCATGATCACGCATCCCGCGGCGGGCACGGGTGAGGACATGGTGCTCGACCAGGACCTGTTCGTCCGCCAGGCGTTCACCGGTGTCGGTCATCTGTCGGGGGCTGTCGGTCCGATGTCGGCGGCCTGTCGGCGTGGTCTGGGACCTTTCCGTAGATCCCGCCGGGTGCCCATCCGGCAGGCGTGCGACATACAAGGAATCACCATGACCACTGACGTCACGATCATCGGCGCCGGGCTCGGAGGACTGACTCTCGCCCGCGTCCTCCACGTCCACGGCATCACGGCCACGGTCTACGAGGCGGAGGCCTCACCGACGGCTCGCGCGCAGGGCGGGATGCTCGACATCCACGACTACAACGGCCAACCGGCTCTGCGGGCGGCGGGCCTGATCGACGAGTTCCGCGACCTCGTCCTGGAGGGCCGCCAGGCGATGCGGATCCTCGACCGGGACGGGACCGTCCTGGTCGACGAACCCGACGACGGCACGGGGGGACGCCCCGAGGTGCAGCGCGGCGAGCTGCGCCAGATCCTGCTCGACTCGCTCCCGGCCGGCACGGTCCGGTGGGGCCACAAGGTCAGCGGCACCCGTGCCCTCGGCGAGGGCCGCCACGAGGTGGCCTTCGCCGACGGCGGCACCGTCGTCACGAGCCTGCTGGTCGGCGCGGACGGCGCGTGGTCACGGGTTCGGCCTCTGCTCTCCGACGCCACCCCCGAATACGTCGGCATGTCGTTCGTCGAGACCTACCTGTTCGACGGCGACACCCGGCACCCTGCCGCCGCGAAGGCGGTCGGCGGCGGGGCATTGCTCGCGCTCGCGCCGGGCAAGGGGATCCAGGCTCACCGGGAGAAGGGCGGCACCCTGCACACCTACGTGGCGCTCACCGAGCCGCAGGACTGGTTCGCCGCCGTCGATTTCACCGATGCCGCCGCGGCCACCGCGCGGATCGCGCAGGAGTTCGACGGCTGGGCTCCGGAACTCACCGCGCTGATCACCGACTGCGACACCGCGCCGGTCCTGCGCCCCCTCCACGCCCTGCCGGCCGGGCACCGGTGGGATCGGGTGCCGGGAGTGACCCTGCTCGGCGACGCCGCCCACCTCTCGGTCCCGAACGGCGAAGGCGCCAACCTGGCCCTATACGACGGCGCCGAACTCGGCAAGGCCATCGCCGCGCACCCCGACGACGTCGAAGCAGCCCTCACCGAGTACGAGCAGGCCATGTTCCCCCGCGGCACCGAAGCCGCCGTCGATGGCAACCAGCTCCACGGACTCCTCTTCGGCGACGACGCACCCCACGGCCTGATCACCGCGTTCGCGGAAGGCGAGCAGAACCGATGAGTCGTCAGGAGAAGCTGTACCCGGTGAAGTCGGTGACCGGGACGTATCCGATGCGCTGGTAGAGGGCGTTGCTGGTGGGGTTGGCCGGGTTCGTGAACAGTACGACGTCCGTCGCGCCCGCCGTCAGCGCGGCTCCGCTCACCTCGACGGTCACGGCGCCCGCGTAGCCGCGGCCCCGGAGGTGGGCCGGGGTGTAGACGGGGTCCACCCGGACCATGCCGCCGACCATCGAGGTCGAGCCCGCCATGGAAACCGCAGTGCCGTCCGGGGTCTCCCAGAACGTGAAGTGCTTGTCGGCGAAGCGGGAGTCGGCCCAGGAGCCGGCGTCCATGGGGGGCGCCTCTCCGACGGCGGCGGCGAACTCACCGCACCAGCGGATGAGTTGCTCACGGTCGTCCACCACGCGCGCCCGGCCCTCCGGGACCGGCTCCGGTGGGGTGAGCGTGCCGAGCCGATAAAGACGGCCCCGCCAGCTCTTCACCGGCGTTGCGCCGGTGTGCCGCTGCCATGTCTCGGCGAAAGCGGTGGCGGTGTCATGGTCCGCGGTGACGCCGGAGAGGGGGCGGCCCAGGTCGGCCAGGCGGGCGGCGAGAGTGTCGGCATGTTCGAGGGACAGGGGGGTGAGGGTCAGGCGATGGGACGGAAGGCGGAAGAAGATGGCGCGGACCTCGCCCCCTCGCTCCAGCCGGCCGAAGACGGGGGCTTCGGCGCCGTACGCGTCCACCCCGCGTGTTCGCAGTCTCTCGATCACCGTCAGCGGAGTGGTGTGCAGGGCGGGGCGCGAGCGCAGGAAGTCTCCGGCTCGGGCGAGAAACTCGTCGAAGTCTTCGGTGAGTTGCCAGTCATCCGGACGCATGCTTCATGGTCCCTGATGTACTCGACGCCGAGGAGCACTCGCCCGGAGACGGGCAGGACCCGGGGTCCTGCCGCCGCCCCGCCCGCCGCTGGGGCCTGTCCGGCGGATCAGGTCGCAGGACACGGGCGGCGCCTCATCGGCGCTGGTGAGCGGGGCGATGGGGGTCCCCCCCGCGAGCGCATTCGAAGGGGAGCGTCCAGCTGCAAGGCGGAGGAGGGCGTCGACGCGATGGGGGTCCCCCCGCGCGAGCGAAGCCGAGCGTGGGGGAGTCGGCAAACGACGACAACGCCGCAGGTGGGCGTGCCAAGCCCCGCGTCTGCGGCATGATCCGCCGGGCAGGCCCTAGGCCGGAATGGCGCCGAGTTGCCGCATCTGTGAGAAGACGTCGACGACTCCCCAGATCTCAGCGATTCGGCCGCCCGTGAAACGGATGATGAAGATCTCCTGGTAGGTGACGGATTTGCCGGTCGGCGGCAGGCCCCTGTACTCGCCCCGGTGGGTCCCGGTAACCGTGTTCCGGAAGACGATCTTGTCCCCCTCCGCGATCACATCCTCGACTTCCACTCGGATGTCGGGGAACGCGCGAAGGAGCACCGCCCACACTTGCTTGAGTGCCTGTGCCCCCGTGGTTTCCATCGGCACTGGCGCGTGGAACAGCATGTCCGGCTCGACGACCTCGTCGATCGTCTTCGCGATGACTTCCGCGTCGCCGCTGTTGACGGCGTCATGGAAGCGGCTGAACGTGGCTTTGTTGGTTTCCGTGAGTGTCGACATCGGATTTCTCCTCGAGGAGCCGGTGGGCGTTACGCGTGGTAGTTCTTCCCGAACGGCCTGCCGGGGATCGGCTTGCCGATGAGAGCGACGGGGATGAACAGGCAGAGGTGGCCGATCGCCATGGTGAGCGTCCAGAGCGCCGTGTCGTCGTAGTGGGCGGATGCCCGCGCGAACAGCTCGTCGGAGACGCGATCCGCGAACGGGCTGGGTGTGAAGACGGCCTCCGCGAGCTCCAGCGCAACCCGTTCGGCGTCGGTGAAGTAGGGGGCGCTCTGCCATGTCGCCAAGGCGGTGATGCGCTCCTCCGGTTCCCGGCCTTGCGGAGCTCGTTGGTGAGCCGGACGGTGTGGTAGGTGCTGCCGACGATCTGCGCGGCGCGCAGCGTCACCAGGCCGATGGTGGTCTTCGGAACCTGACCGTCCCCAATGGCCTTGCGCAGCGCTCCGGACAGTGCCGCCAGCTCGGGGAAAGCCTGGTTGAGGTTGGGCAGCCGCGACTTGATGCCGTCCTGCTCGGTCGTCGTGGACGTGGACATGGAGAGGTTCCCCTTCCAGAGTCATTGCCGGGTGGTGTCTCACCAGTCCGACAACACAGCACCCGGGAATGTGAGGCGCCGCGCCAACCGCACAGTTCACCGCGCGTGCCGCACCTCGGCGCGCGGCTGTGTGCGACGGTGCCGGCCGGACCCGCCTAGGCTGGGAGCATGCGCGGTGGCCCCGTCACCTTGTTCCTGTGCGGTGACGTGATGCTGGGCCGGGGTGTCGATCAGATCCTTCCGCATCCCGGAAACCCGGCGCTGCGGGAGACGTATGTGCGTGACGCCCGTGCGTATGTCGAGATGGCCGAGGCGGTGAACGGGGAGATTCCCCGGCCGGCCGGGTTCTCCTGGCCCTGGGGCGAGGCGCTGCGGGTCCTCGACGAGGCCGCGCCCGACGCCCGGATCGTCAATCTGGAGACCAGTGTCACGGGGGACGGCCGGTTCGCGCCCGGAAAGGCGGTCCACTACCGGATGAGCCCCGCGAACCTGCCGTGCCTGGCCGCCGCCCGCCCCGACGTCTGCGTTCTGGCCAACAACCATGTACTGGACTTCGGGCGCAGCGGACTCGACGAGACGCTCGACGCCCTGGCCGGCGCGCGGCTGAGGACAGCGGGGGCGGGCCGGGACAGGGCCGAGGCGAGGCGGCCGGCGGTGGTCCCGGTCGACGGCGGGGGCCGGGTGCTGGTGTTCTCGTGCGGGACGCCGTCCAGCGGCATCCCGCGGGGGTGGGCCGCGACCGGCGAGCGCGGCGGTGTGGACTACGTGGCCGAGCCGTCCGACGCCGCCGCGGCCGGGATCACCGGTCGTCTGCGGCAGGTGAAGCGACCGGGCGACATCGCGGTCGTGTCGATTCACTGGGGGGCGAACTGGGGGTACGGCGTCTCCCGCGCCGAGGTCCGCTTCGCTCACGCACTCGTCGACGGCGGAGCGGACATCGTGCACGGCCACTCCTCGCACCACCCGCGCCCGGTGGAGGTGTACCGGGGCAGGCCGGTCCTGTACGGCTGCGGCGACTTCGTCGACGACTACGAGGGGATCGGCGGCTACGAACGGTACCGGGACGACCTGCGGTTGCTGTTCCTCGTCACCGTCGATCCGGACAGCGGCGCACCGGCCGCCGTACGGATGGTGCCCTTCCAGGCACGGCGGATGCGGCTGCTGCGCGCTTCGCAGGATGACGCCGAGTGGCTGCGGACCGTTCTGGACCGCGTGAGCCACGACTTCGGGTCGCGCGTCGTCCACGAGCCGGACGGCACTCTGGTCCTCCGGTCATGAGCGCGCCTCACCGGCTGGGCAGCCCCCAGCGGGGCGCGTCCCCGTTCGGGCGTACGGGCGTGACGGTCAGGTCGGGGCGGTCTCCCGCGCCCGTGATCAGCACCGACTCGCCCTCGCCCAGGGTGACCCGGATCGCGCCGTCCCCGGCGTCGGCGTACCGCAGGGGCCGGCCCCGCCCGTCCCGTACGTCGACCGGCCCCGTGATGCCGTGCCGTACGACGCAGGGCGCGCCCGCCTCGCTGACCAGTCGCACCCAGCGGGTGGTGCCGCCCCGGCGGACCGCGCTCAGCAGGAAGGCGCCGTGTGTACGGAAGTCGTGCACGGTCAGGTCCGCCCAGGCGGCGGGCAGGGCGGGGAACACGCGGATGATCCCACCCCACGACTGGCACACCATGTCGTGCAGTGACTGGGCCGCCGACAGCGGTGTCTCGATGACCGGGCCCGACTCCTTGTACATGGTGTTGGGCTGGATGAAACGGGTCATCAGCTCGCCGAGGTACTTCAGCGCGTCCTCGCCCTTGCCGAGCAGCGCCGACATCGAGGCGGCGCCGGTGAAGGTGTAGCCCTGGAGGGCGCCCTCGAAGCCCACCCAGTGCGCCAGGGACTTCTCGATCAGGGCGCGTTCGTCGGGGGTGCGGCCGGTCACCTCGTACAGCGGGTAGACCGCGAGGAGATGCGAGTAGTGGCGGTGGGACTTCGCGAAGGGGATGTCCGCGCCGATCATGAAGCCGTTCTCGTCCGTCGGGTACGGCACCCGCTTCGCCAGCACCTCGCGCCAGCGCGGCGCCAGCTCATCGCGAATGCCGAGCAGTTGGGCGGATTCGAGAAGGGTGCGGCAGCCCCAGGTCAGGAGCATCAGGTCGTAGTTGCAGTCGCGCGAGTCGCCGCCGTACTCCGGGGAGAAGGTGGCGGGCAGGTGCAGTTTCCCGTCCGGGCCCGGCTCCAGGAAGTGCAGGTAGTAGTTGATCGCCTTACGGAGGAGGGGGAAGAGGACGTCACGGAGGACGGACTCGTTCATCGTGTGCCGGTAACTCAGCCAGACGTTGTGCAACGCCCAGGTGAGGTCGCCGACTTCCGGTGTCGGCGGGTCCTGGCCGGGGATGCCCACGCCGTAGCCGGTGAGGGTGCCGGCCGCGCCGTTGACCAGATGGGGGTCGGTGGTGCGGGGGATGCCGAGCGAGTCGGCGCGGTACTGCGGCGCGACCTCCTTGGCGAGGTTGTCCCGGAATTCGCTCAGCGCCCGGGTGATCGCGTCGAGTTCGAGGTGGTTGGAGCCGTGGATGAGCCAGTACTCCAGCTGCGCGTTCAGGTTCCACCAGGTGTTGGGCCACGGGGTGGGTTCCAGCCAGGGGCCGCTCGTCGCCATCACGGGGGCGTCGCGGCGGGCGGCGGAGGCGGCCTTGTACAGCTGGATCCAGTAGAAGCGCTGGATACGGGGGTCGGGCAGGGAGAGGAAGCTCTTGCGGTAGTAGGCGTGCCACCAGGCGCGGTGGGTCACCGCCAGGGCGGGGTAAGGAAGTCGGGAGGTGGCGCGGACGGTCTTCAGCGCCCGTGCCAGGGCCGTGGCCTGCGGGTGGGAGTGCGCGACGTGGACGTACAGCGTCCGTGTCCGGCCTCTGGTGCGCTCGCGCCACGCGGTGACGTGCTGTCCGCCCGCCAGCAGGGGCTGCACGGCGGCGGTCGCACCGTCGTGGTCGGCGACCTCGGCGGGCGGGTTGCCCTGGTAGCCGTCCGGCAGTGGTTTGAAGGCGGCCCGCGGACTGATCGCGTCCGCCGGGTGGAACACCCATCGGAAGTCGCGCTCGCCCTCGCTCGGCGTCACCTCCACGGCCAGGACCGAGCGGTCGTTGTGGACCAGGGCGCGCAGGGCCAGGGTGCCTCGGTCGGTGGTGAGCGTGCCGGTCAGTTCGGCGTCGTGCAGCGCCAGCCGCCAGTCGAGGCCGGTGATCGCGCCCACGGGCTGCAGTGTGAAGTACCCGATCGGCAGCCGGGCCAGACCGAAGAGGGAGCCGAACTCGGGACGGTGGTCCTGCACTTCGGAGTGCTGGACGTTGAAGCGCACGGCCGTCGTCGGGGCGCCCGGCTCGGCGTAGATCCCGGAGCCGAGGAAGCCGTTGCCGAGGAACGGTCCCTCGTACCAGGTTTGCGGCATCCGCTGCCAGACCAGGTCGGCGTCGTCGAGGACGGCGCGCCAGGGGTCGGAGGACTGCGCGGCGCCCTCGACGCGGTCCGCCGCCCTCGCCGGCGCGGGCAGGCCCGACGCCAGCAGTGCGCCGCCCAGGGCTGATCCGGTGGCGAGGACGGTGCGTCTGGACGGACTGGGCACGGAGGGGCTGGACACGTTACCTCCAGGCGGGCTCGTCAATTCATCGGAGTTATCCCGTGATGCAACGTAGAAAAGAGCCTGCTGTGCGTCAACAGGACGGGAGAGATCCGATGTATTGACTTCATCAATCCCGGGGCATGGAGCACACGTCACCGAACTGGCCTGGGGGCCCCGGACGTGTCCGGGGCCCCCAGGCCAGTTCTGAACCGCTTGACGGTTACCAGCGATACCAGCGGCCCCTTCGGCCGCCGCTATCCGCGGTTCGGACCACGAAGCCCAGCAACCAGACGGCCAGGACGATCACGGCGATCCACCACAGCGCCTTCAGGGCGAAGCCCGCGCCGAAGAGAACCAGAGCCAGCAGAAGAACGAGAAGCAGGGGAACCATAGTTATCAACCTCCGACGCTCCTGGTGCCCGGCGAACGGAAGAACACACGCTCGATTCACCTTGTTTTCTTCACCGCTTCTACGGGAACTCTGACGGCTTGACACAAACTCGTACGCGTCCCTGAAGTGACGCCGACAGGGTAGACGGGCGAGCATGGCTGAAGTGATACAGGCAGGACTGTGGGGGCTTCTGGCGGGCTCTGCGCTGCTGCTCGGTGCCGCGGTGGGGTACGGGGCGCGGGTGCCGCAGAAGGTGATCGCGACCGTGATGGCCTTCGGTGCCGGGGTGTTGTTGTCCGCCGTCTCCTTCGAGCTGGTGGGCGAAGCGTACGACCAGGCGGGACTCGCCCCCGCGGCCACGGGCACGCTGATCGGCGCGCTGGCCTACACCGGGGGCAATGTGTGGCTGGCCCGCCGGGGCGCCCGGCATCGGGGACGTTCGGGCCACCATCCGGAACAGGCGCAGCCGTCTGAGGCGGAGCAGGGCGGATCCGGGACGGCGCTGGCGCTGGGCGCGCTGCTCGACGGGGTGCCGGAGTCGGCGGTGATCGGGGTCAGCCTGCTCGACGGTGGCGCGGTCAGCCTGGTGACGGTGGCTGCGGTGTTCATCAGCAACGTCCCGGAAGGGCTGTCCAGTTCGGCCGGGATGAAGAAGGCCGGCCGCACCCGGGGTTACGTCTTCGGCGTCTGGGGCGCGATCGCCGCCGCGAGCACCGCGTCGGCCGTCCTCGGGTACACGGTGGTCGGCGCCTTCTCCCCCGCCGTGATCGCCGCGGTGACCGCGGTCGCCGCCGGGGCGATCCTCGCCATGATCGCCGACACGATGATCCCGGAGGCCTTCGAAGACGCGCACCTGGCCATCGGGCTGATCACCGTGACCGGCTTTCTGGTCTCCTTCGCCCTTTCCCACGCATGAGCGCACGCTCAGGGCCCGCCGCCGGCCGGTGCGACCGGTCGGACTCTCAGAGGGCGTCAAGGCCACGGCCGAGGCGATGGCGTGGAACCCGGCCTCATCGGGGTGGAGGCCGTCCTGGAAGACATAGCCGTGGGCGGCGCGGATCAGCCTCCCCCGAACGTCAGCTCACGCACGCTGTCCGGCCAGACCTGGGCGTCACCGGCGGACCGGCCGACGGTCGCGGCGGTGACCCGCAGCGGTGTGGTGCCGTACGTGTTGGACGACGGGCCGCTGCACGGCTGTCCCCCACGCCCCGGTCCACACCGGTCCCGCGGCGGCATGGGGCCGCTGCCGCCCGTCCTCCGGAGGAGATCTCACCGTTTCCCGGTACGGAGATCATCGGGGCAGTCCCCCGGATCCGTCCTGGGGTTGTCCCCGCCCGCCGCCACGGTCAGGAAAGGTCGCCCTGTTCGCACACCCGGCGGGCGACCTCGCGGAGTTTGACGTTGTTCTCCTGGGAGAATCGACGCAGCACGTCGAAGGCCTGTTCCTCGGTGAGGTGGTGGCTGCCCATGAGGATGCCCATGGCCTCCCCGATGATGTGCCGGGTGGCGACCGCCCGCTCCATCTGGGCGTGGGCACGGGCGCTGGAGAAGGCGACCGCGGCATGGGAGGCCAACAGCCAGCCCGCCATCTCACTGGCCTCGGTGAAGGCGCCGGGCTCACGGGAGTACAGATTGAGCGCACCGAGGTCCTCGTCCTCGGTGAACAGCAGAAAGCCCATCATGCTGCCCACACCGAGAACGCTGGCCCGCGGAGCGTAGGCGGGCCAGCGCGGCTGCTCCCGAGTGAAGTCCGCGATGCGGAAGACGCGCTCGCCCTCGGACGTACGGGCGGCGTCGAAGCACGGTCCTTCCGCCAGCCGCTCCTGCAGCCTGTCGCTGTCGATGACCAGCGTGTCGGTGGGGGCGAGCGTTTCCACCTTCCTGCCGTGCAGCACGAGGATGCCGGCCGCGTGGCAGCCCTCCACCAGTTCGGTGGCCGAGGCGGTGATCCGTTCCAGCGTGGTCGCGACCGATTCCTGTGCCAGCAGATCCCGTGCCATCGACGCCATCTGCTCCGCGAAGCGAGCCCAGTTCATGCCGTCCCTCCGCCACTCGGCAATCCGGTGCACCCCTCCCCCACCCTTGCACGTGAACCTCGGGCGAATTCGGAAACGCACGTATGCGGAGCGGACGACCGCCATGGGCCCGGGATCAGGTGATCCCGGGCCCATGGCGGTCGGACGTCGTCGTCAGTGAGCGGCGGCGTGGACGCCGGCGCCCGCCGCGAGACCCTCGGTCGAGGCAACGGCCAGGACGTCGGCGCACACGTCCGCGATCGGCGTCTCGAGGAAGAAACCGCCGGAGCCGCCGCCCGCGAGGCCACCGGAGACGTCGTCCAGGTCGGCGTCGGAGATCTGGGCAGTCTCGATCTGGGGGGCAAGGTTCATAACGCGGATTCCCTTCGCATAGGCATTTCTCCGTGGCGGAGTTCGCTTTCTCGATTCCCGCTGCCGGGAGACGTTGTCGGCGACTCGGCCACGCGCAGGATCAAAGCACGCCGGTAATTGGGACGGCCAGCCGCGAGAGGCCCGATCGGGACGCACCGCTGATTCCGTCTTCACCGGCGTGACAGCGCGGTGACCGAATACGCGGGCTCCTTCACATGGCCTGCCGCGCCGGTACACGCGCGACGTCCGCCGTCGCCTCCCGGGGCGGACACTCACCCGCAAAAGCCGTCGGGCCCCGGCACGGTCACGACGACTGTCCGGGTTCCCACGACCGGTCGGTGCACGGTGTGCAGGTTTACCGGATTTTCGGCACCGGACCGGATGCGCACGGGCCCGGCCCCTCGGCCCGCGGGCCCGGCTCGCCGCCCGTGTGCCGTCGGGTGACCATGGAGTACGGGACCGGTCCGGGGGCCAGGCACTGGGAGACGCCCGTGGCGCACGACCTGACAACCGACGTACTGATCGCGGGCGCCGGCCCGGTCGGCCTGAGTGCGGCCGCCGAGCTCCGCCGCCACCAAGTGCGCTGCCGACTCGTCGACCGGCTGCCGGCCCGCCTGCCGTACGCCAAGGCGGTCGGCATCCAGCCGCGCACCCTGGAGCTCTGGGACCGGATGGGCCTGGCCCGCACCGTCCTGGAGTCCGCCGCACTGGTGCGCGGCCAGCTGATCTACGTCAACGGCCGGGAACGGGCGCGGATCGACCTCACCCTGCCCCCCGAGGTGCCCTACGCGTTCGCCGCGCTGCCGCAGTACGAGACGGAGCGCCTGCTGGAGGAGTACGTCGCCGGCCTGGGCACGGCCATCGAACGCGGCACCGAACTGCTGTCGTTCACGCAGGACCGGGACGGGGTCACCGCCCGGCTGCGCACCGCCTCCGGCACGGAGGAGGAGCTGCGGGCCGGCTATCTGATCGGCTGCGACGGCGCGCACAGCGTCGTACGCAAGGGGCTGGGCCTCGGCTTCGAGGGGGCGGCCTTCACGGAGGAGTACATGCTGGGTGACGTCGAGGCCGACTGGGATCTGCCGCACGGATACGTCCTGCGCTCCAGCCATCGCGCCGACGACGGTTCGACCGACGATCTCCTGGTCTGCATCCCGCTGCCCGGTACGGGCCGCTACCGCATGTCGATGCTGGTACCCCCCGAGCTCTCCACCCGGGCGAGTGACCGGGGGCCCGCACCGGGCGAGGGGGTGGAGCACGGCCTGGAGGGCGGCCGGGGTCCGGAACTGTCCCACTTCCAGGCCGTCGTCGACCGCCTCGCGCCCAGGCCGGCCGTTCTCTCGAAGTTGCGGTGGTCCTCCGTCTTCCGTATCAGTCACCGCATCGTCGACCGCTACGGCGACGGACGCGTCTTCGTCGCGGGCGACGCGGCCCACATCCACCCGCCCACCGGCGCCCAGGGCATGAACACGGGCATCCAGGACGCCTGCAACCTGGCCTGGAAGCTCGCCCTCGCCATCCGGGGCGAGGCGGGGCCCGCCCTGCTCGCCAGCTACGACGCCGAGCGCCGCCCGGTCGGCGAGGAGGTCGTCGGCCGGACCGTACGGCACGCCACGCAGGGCATCGAGAGCGACCCCGAGGACCCGCGGACCCTGCTGCTGCGTGAGGCCCAGCTGCTCGTCGGCTACCGGGGCGGTCCGCTCGCCGGCGGCACCCGCGGGCCCGCCGACGGGCCCCAGCCCGGTGACCGGGCCCCGGACTGCGCCGGGCTGACCGCACCCGTCGCGGCCTATCCGCTCCGTCTGCTCGACATCCTGCGCGGCCGAACGGAGCATGTGCTGCTCCTGTACGCGGCCGGCCCGCACGATCTGGCCGCGGCCGCCGCAACCGCCGGGACCGGCTGGCAGACCGTCGCCGTCCTCGGCCGCGACACCGCGCCGGCCGCTCCCGACAGCCTGGCCGTGCCCGGCTACCGCGACACCGCCGGAGAGTTCGCCCGGCTCTATCGCCCCGACGGACCGACCGGCTTCGTCGTCCGCCCGGACGGGTACCTCGGCCCGCGCTTCCCCCTCGCCGACGCCGCGAGGGCCCTCTCCGGCTACCTCGCGGCGCTGTGAGGCCCACCGGCGGTCAGGCGGTCCTGGTGTCGTCCATCCGCTCGCCCTCCGCCTGGGACGGCTCGGTCCTGGGGACGTCCGGGTGCTGCTCCACGGCCGAGCGCTCGGTCGGGTCGTCGCGCTCGCCCTCGGCCTGGGAGGGGGTGTGTGAGTACAGCCAGGTGTCGTAGTCCGAGGCTTGGGTCTTCATGGCAGGCCTCCCTTTTCCGTTCAGCTCCCATGGTCCTCCTCGGCCGCGGCAGGAGCGAGGGCCGCCGGCCGGTCAGGGCTCCATCACGGCATCGCATTCCGGGCACACCACGGACGCGTACTGCGCGGAGTACCAGGGCGCCGCGGGGTGTTCGGAGGGCCTCCAGAGGGCCGTTCGCATGGCGAAGGTG
This sequence comes from Streptomyces sp. NPDC039424, assembly GCF_055639495.1. Taxonomy (NCBI): domain Bacteria; kingdom Bacillati; phylum Actinomycetota; class Actinomycetes; order Kitasatosporales; family Streptomycetaceae; genus Streptomyces; species Streptomyces sp. NPDC039424. Next base: position 64,728 of record NZ_JBVKAI010000007.1, on the reverse strand, counting down.
TCCTTGCCGCAGAGGGTGCGCGGTCCCCTGGCGAAGGGCGCTCCCGGGGCAGCGGGCGCCGCGTGCACCCTGCGGACGGGCTGTTGCTCATCGCCCGGCGCATCCGGGGAGGAGTGCTTGCCCACCGGCCTGTCGACCTCGTACACGACGACGATCTCGCCCATGCCTCCATGGTAGGCGGCACAGGCGGCCGGGGCGGGCGACCCGGCCGCGGCTCGGGGCTCTGCCGCGCCCGCGCGTCGTTGCCCGCCCGCGCGGGGTCGGGGCTGCTACCACGGGTGCCATGAACACAAGCGCGGAGCCACGACGAGTGCGGCCCGATGCGGATGTCGTGACGAAGGACAGGATGCTCGCCCTCACCGACGGTGTGATGGCCATCGCCATGACGCTGCTCGTGCTGGACATCGAGCTGCCGGACGGTCTGGAGGGGGCCGAACTGCGCCGGGCCCTGGACGCGGTCCAGTCCCAGGTGGGCGCCTTCGTGCTGAGCGCGGTGGTGATCGCGCTGTTCTGGCGGGCCCACCATGCGGCGGTGCGGAACCTGGAGCACATCGACCCGTACGTGTTCTGGCTCAACGTCGCGTTCCTGGTGCTGGTGTCCTTGATCCCGTTTCCCACCCATGTCCTGGAGAACTACGGCGACCGTTTCCTCGGTCCCGGTCTGTACGGGGCTGTCATCGGCGCTGCCGCACTGGTGCTGTACGGGCTCGACCTGCACGTCAGCCGTGCGGCGGGGGCGACCTGGCGCTGCGTCCCGCTCCCTGCCCAGGCGGCCGTGTTCCTGGCCTCGGTGGGGATCGCGCGCGTCTCGCCCCTCGCCGCCGTCTACAGCTGGGCCGCCAGTGTGCCGCTGTCGGTGGCGGCCGACCGGATGGCCGCGCGTGCCCGCGAACGGCCCTGATCAGAGCCGTGCGGGCCGGGGGGCGGCTGTTCGGGGGAATCGCCGGTGTGGTCAACGGGATGCGCGGGACACCGCTCCTACGGTCGGCTGATATGACGCATCTACCGAAGGACGCCGCCGCCTGCACCCGGCGCACGGCGCTGACCGGGCTCTTCGTCGGCGCCGGTTCCGTGCTGGCGGCCGGCTGTACGGCCCTGGGGGACACCTCCGCGCAAGGGACCGCCCCGAGTCCCACGCGGTCGGCCACCGGCTCCGCGGACGCCGCCACGCCCGGGGTGATGGCCCTCTTCGACGACCCGGGTTTCAACTTCAACGCGCTGCTCGCCCTCGGCGGGTCCGGCCAGGGTGCCGGTGAGGTGGGCGAGGTGCTCACCGCGGTGAACGCGATCAACAAGGCCGGGCTCTCCGCGCAGACCTATGTGGAGACCTTCCGGAAGCTGGCGGGCCGGCTGTCGAAGGCGCCCGAGGGCGACAAGCCCGGGCCGCAGACCACACGCTTCAGTGCGCTGCGGGCATCGCAGTACTACAGCCAGGCGCTGTTCTTCGTCCTGGGCTCGGACGCCCCCGGCGACGAGGAGCAGCTGTACAAGTCCGCGCGCGGCGCGTGGGACACGTTCTGCAAACTGTGCGACCCGGCCCCGGTGACGGCGAACGTTCCGTACGGGAACACGCCGCTTCCGGTCTGGTTCTTCCGGCCGGCCGGCTCCGACGAGCGACGCCCCACCGTGATCCTCACCAACGGCAGCGACGGGCAGAACGTCGACATGTGGACCTACGGTGTGTCGGCCGCCCTGGAGCGTGGCTGGAACGCCCTCGTGTACGACGGACCGGGCCAGGGCCAGCTGCTCTTCGTGAACCGTGCCGTCTTCACGCCGCGCTGGGAGACGGTGGTGACTCCCCTCGTCGACTGGCTGGCCGCCCGTTCCGACGTGGACACCGACCGGATCGCCCTGACCGGGCTGAGCATGGGAGGGGAGCTGGCGCCGCGCGCCGCCGCCTACGAGAACAGGATCGCCGCTCTGGTGGCGATGCCCGGCGTGCTGAGGCCCTGGCTGGGTTTCCCCGCGCAGATCCGGGAGATCCTCACCCCGGACAAGGAGGAGACGAACGACATCTGGAACACCGAGGTCGTTCCCGAGCTGTCTCCGGCCGAGGCCGCGACGCTGAGGAAGCGGTTCGAACCGTTCTCCGTGCCGGCGATGCTCGCCGCCCGCGAGGGGAAGATGTTCACCGACTTCTACACCCCGGCCAAGCTCGTCGAGTCGCTCGACCTCACGAACGTCGTCGGTCGCATCAAGACGCCCACCCTGGTCCTGGACTACGACGACGAGCAGTTCTATCCCGGGCAGCCGCGCCAGATGTACGACAAGCTGACCTCCCCGAAGGACTACGTGAAGCTCAGCGCCGCCACCGGCGCGCAGTTGCACTGCTCCCCGATGGCCCCGCAGCAGCACTGCGAGGTCGTCTTCGACTGGCTGCAGGAGACGTTGCCGGGACGCTGAGCGGCGGGACGGGGCCGGGGCACGGGTGTGGCGTCAGTGCGCGGTCGCCGGGGGGACCGCCGGGGGGACCGCCGCGCGGACCGCGCGTTCCACCAGCGAGATGCCGTCCTTCATGGAGGTGCTGCCGTCCGAGAGGACCGCGACGAGGTAGTGGTGTCCCCCGGTCGTGACCTGTCCGACGCTGTTGACGTCCCACAGGCCGGTCGTGTCGCGCTGCAGCCAGCCGTTCTTCAGGGCCCACCCGGAGCCTCCGGCGGCCGAGACGCCCCATGCCTGCTCGCCCACGACGCGGGCCATCAGGGTGCGGATGTAGGTCCGGGAGGACTCACTGAGCGCCGCGGGGGTAGCGCGTGCGGCCGGGGCGGTGTCGAACACCGCGCGCAGCAGCCGTATCTGGTCGCTGGCCGTCGTCCGTGTCAGTCCCCACCTGACGCCGGGGCCGCCCGTGGTCGAGGTCAGTCCCAGCCGCTTGTTCGCCGCCTCCAGGCCCGGCGCCCGGCCGATGCTCCGCCACAGCGCGTTCGCCGCCGTGTTGTCGCTGCGCTCGATCATCGCCGTCGCCCGGGCGCGCTCCCGCGCGGTCAGACCGTGTCCGGCGTGCTGTGCCTGGAGCAGCGCGGCGGCGAGGATGTCGACCTTGACGATGCTCGCGGTGTCGTAGGGCGAGTCGTCGCCGTACACCACGGGCTGCCGGCCCGTGCCGTCCAGGTCGAGCACCGCGGCCGTCACCCGCTCCTTCCCCTGTGGCCGCACCAGTGCGCGGAAGTGGTCCGCGTCGGGCCCCGTCGGCGCCGTGGCCGCCAGTGCCGGGGCGAGCGTGCCGGCCGACAGGAGCGTCGCCACCGAGGCCGCGAGGACACCGACGCGGCCCGCGGTGAGCCTGGCGCGGGTCGTGCGCCTGCGCGGGTGCGACAGGGGGGACGGTCGGTGGGACGGTCGGTGCGGCATGGTGAAGAGGCCTCGCGGTTCGTGTGGGAGGGCACGGAACTGCGAACGTAGACAGAACACCCGTCCTGCGATGTGACCGATGCCACGAAAGAGCGCATTGGGCCGGAATTGTGGGGAGAACCACAGGTTCTCGCCCGACCGCCGTCACCCGTGCCCCGCGCCCCACAGGGTCGTGGTGGCCGCCAGGCAGTCGGCGACGGCGGTATGGCTCTGGATGTGCTGCGTGGCCGAGCTCGCGGCACGCGGCGCGCGTGCCCGGCATCGGAAACAGCCAGGCCCCGCGCTGCAGCACCGGAGCCAGTGTGATCGCGACGCACAGGCCCACGACCAGCGCGGGGCTGCGGTCCCGCCCGGTTGGCGTACTACGTCCGGGGGTTGCCTGTCGCGGAATCCCCGCGGAATTGTCCGTGATCCGTAACGGACGGATCCCGAGGCCCCGTTCCTCCGTCCTGACAGGTGCACGAAGACCCACGGAGACGGCAAGGAACGGGGCGGACATGGTGAAGCATGGCGGACGCGGTTGGCACGGTCGGGTGCTCGCGGCGGCGATCGGAGTGACGGCTGTGGCCGCCGCCACCTCGGTGTGGACCGCGCAGGCCGACTCCGCCGCGGAGGGCCGCGCGCGAGCGGGCGCCTCGGCCGCCTCCTCGCCTCGGCAGCCCGAACGGGTGTCCGTGGACATCGCCCACGCCTCGGACCACGGCGCCCGGGGCGTCAACATCACCATCGACGACGGACCGGACCCGAACTGGACGCCCCAGGTGCTGCAGATACTCAAGGACAACGGTGTGAAGGCCACGTTCTGCATGGTGGGCACCCAGGCCCAGGCGCACCCCGACCTGGTCAAGGCGGTGGTGGCGGCCGGGCACCGGCTGTGCGACCACACGGTGTCGCACGACACGACCATGGACACCAAGTCCGAGGCGTACCAGTCACAGCAGATCCTGGACGCCGAGCGCATGATCACCAAGGCGTCCGGGGGTGTCCGGCCGCTCTACTACCGGGCGCCCGGCGGTGCGTTCACCCCGTACAGCCGTCAACTCGCCGCCTCCCGGGGGATGCGGCCGCTGGGCTGGAACGTCGATTCCAAGGACTTCGAGAAGCCCGGCACGAACGAGATCGTCGCCACCGTCCAGAGGGAGATCTCGGGCGGCCCGACCGTCCTCTTCCACGACGCGGGCGGCGACCGCTCCCAGACCGTGGCCGCCCTGCGCGAGGTGCTGCCGTGGCTGAAGCAGCAGGGATACTCCTTCGGCTTCCCGGTGCGCTGAGCACCGCCGCCGACGCGCCTCAGGCCGCGGTGTAACCGAGCTGGCGTCGCATGTACGGGGTCATGAGGGTCTTCGCCTTGGCCAGTGTGGTGGTGCGGCTGCCGAGGACCGCGGTCTCGCCGCCGGGCACGGGCAGCACGGTCAGCCCGTCGGCCGAGCCGAAGGGCACGACGAGCGGGGTGCGATGGATCGCCCGGTAGAGCCGGGGTTCTTTGCGATGCCGGCCGGCGTTCTGCAGGTAGGTACGGATGTTGTGGGCGGCGAGGTCTGCCTGGGCCAGCGCGGCGGGAGTCGTCTTCAGCACGCTGACGTCGTTGACGTCGCCGACCGCGAAGACGTCCAGCCGCCCCTCGACCCGGAGCGTACGGTCGACCTTCACGTGCCCGGCCGCGTTCAGCCAGTCACCGTGGCCTGCCAGGCGCAGCCAGAGGGTGTTGGGGGTGGTGCCCGTCGCCCAGAAGGAGAGATCGGCGGCGATGACACCGCCGTGGGCGTCGCGATAGGTACCGAAGTCGTTGCCGGGGGCCATGAAGGAGTCCAGCCGCACCTCCACGTCGTGGGACTCCAGCCAGGCGCGTGCCTTGCGCCCCGCCCGCGGGCTGCCCGTGGAGTTCAGCAGCGTCGGCCCGGCATGGGCGAGCGTGACCCGGGCGTCCGGCCTGGCCAGGCGGATCTCGGCGCTGAGTTCGACACCGGAGGGCCCGCCGCCGATGACGAGGACGTGGTCGGCGGTGGCGATCTGCTGCTGGTGCTCGGCGAAGGACTTGACCGCCTCCGCGGTGGTGACGCCGGTGAAGCGGGCCGGTTCGGGGTAGTCGGCGCCGGTGGCGATCACCACGACGTCGTACGGGAGCCGCTCCCCCGTGGCCAGCACGACCTGCCGCTCGCCGGTGTCGACGCGCACCGCCTTGCCCACGGCCACCCGGCCATGGCGCAGCAGCCGGTCGTACGGGATGAAGGGGGTCGTCGTCCACGCCGGATGGACGCCGGCGCGCAGGGACGCGATGCGGTGGAAGAACACCTCCTTGCGATCCACCACCGTGACCCGCGCCGTCGTATCCAGTCGCTTCGCCAGACGGACGCCGGCATAGCCGCCGCCGATCACTACTACGTCGCCGTCACGCACACCGAGTCTCCTGTGCCTGGGAGGAACGAGCGCCGCGGCGGTTGGGCCGCCCTCGGCCACTCGACTGCCGGCGAGCGTAGCGCTTGAAACCTAAAGCTTTGGCGAGGCTCTGTGAGCGTTCTGTGAAGTGACGGCGCGTACGCCGGTGTACGAGGCCATCAGGCGGTCGAGGGCGTCGTCCAGGGTCGTCGCGGCCATGATGAGCGACAGGTGGGTGAAGGCCTGCGGGAAATTGCCCAGTTGCTCCCCGCTCGGGCCGATCTCCTCGGCGAACAGCCCGACGTGGTTGGCGTACGTGTGCATCTTCTCGAAGGTGTAGCGGGCCTGCGGGAGCCGGCCGGCCCGGGCGAGGGCATCGACGTAGAGGAAGGTGCACAGGCTGAACGTGCCCTCCGAGCCCCGCAGTCCGTCCGGGGAGGCGGCCGGGTCGTAGCGGTAGACCAGGCTGTCGGAGACCAGCCGTTGGTCGATGGCGTCGAGGGTGGACAGCCAGCCCGGGCTGCGCGGGGCGATGAACCGCACCCGGGGGGCGAGCAGGATCGCGGCGTCCAGGACGTCACCGCCGTAGTGCTGGACCAGTGCCTGCTCCTTCTGGCTCCAGCCGCGCTCCATGACCTGTTCGAGGATGGTGTCGCGGGCCCGGGTCCACAGCTCGCTGTTGGCGGGCCGCCGGAACTGTTCGGCGAGCCGCAGGCAGTTGTCGAAGGCCGCCCAGCACATCACGCGGCTGTAGGTGAAGTCCTTGCGGCCGCCCCGGGTCTCCCAGATGCCCTCGTCGGGCCGGTCCCAGTGGTCGGCGAGCCAGTCGATCAGCCGCGCGAGGCCCTTCCAGCCGTGGTATCCGGCCTGCTGGCCGATCTCCTCGAAGCCCTGGGACATGGCGTAGAGGGCCTCGCCGTAGATGTCGAGCTGGAGCTGGTCGGCGGCGGCGTTGCCGGCGCGCACCGGGCTGGAACCGCGGTAGCCCTCGAAGTGTTCGAGGATCTCCTCGGTCAGCCGGGGGTCCCCGTCGACCCGGTACATGATCTGCAGCGGTTCCCCGGCCTCCCCGTCGCGGTCTCGCAGACGGTCGCCGAGCCAGCCGACGAACTGGGCGGCCTCCTCGGCGAATCCCAGGTCGAGCAGGGCCCGGACCGACAGGGAGCCGTCCCGGATCCAGGTGTACCGGTAGTCCCAGTTGCGCTCGCCGCCGACCTGTTCGGGCAGTCCCATCGTCGCCGCGGCGACGGGGGCCCCGCTCGGGGCGTAGGTGAGCAGTTTGAGCGTGATGGCCGAACGGTTGACCATGTCCGGCCACCGGCCGCGGTACCGGGAGGTGCGCACCCAGCGCTGCCAGAAGTCGATGTTGTTCCACAGCTCCTCGGTGAGCCAGTCCACGGTCGGCGGCGGTGGCGGCGCGCCGTCCGGGCCGCACACGGTGAACACGGCGGCGGCCGTCTGGCCCGCGTGCAGGGTGACCGAGCCCCGCACGTCCCGGCCGTCCCGCTCCAGCGGCAGTGTGGCCTGCAGATACGCGGTCGTACCGGGCGCCCGGAACGTGGCGGTCCCTTCGCTCACGTCGAGTTCGTGGTCGGCGCGGGCGTAGTCGAAGCGGGGGCGGCACTCCAGGGCGAAGCGCACGGTGCCGCGCACCGTGCGTACGACGCGCACCAGCGAGTGGCGGTCGGACGGGCTGCGGGACTCGATGACCGGCATGTGGTCGATGACCTCGCCGACCCCGTCGGGGGACATGAAGCGGGTCACGACCACGGCGGTGTCCGGATAGTAGAGCTGGCGGCGCGTCACCTCGGCGGAGACGGGCGCGAACAGGAAGTGCCCGCCGCCGTCGTGGTCCAGCAGGGACGCGAAGACGCTGGGCGAGTCGAAGCGCGGCGCGGCGAACCAGTCGATCACCCCCGCGGAGGTCACCAGCGCGGCGGTCTGGAGGTCCCCGAGCAGTCCGTGGTCGGCGATGGGCGGGTAGCGGTCCATAGCAGTCTCCTTCAGGCCGCTTCGGCGGGCACCCGTCCCGCCCGGATGGCATCGACGAGGGCCTGATGGTCCTTCTCGTTCTGGTCCGCGTACAGCTCGGCGAAGGTCGCCAGCGCGCGGTCGAAGACGTCACCGCCGCCGAGGTATCCGGCGATCGCGATCCGGTCGCCGGACCTGGCGTGGGCTCGGGCCAGCGTGGCGCCGCACAACTGGCCGAACAGGCCCATCCGTTTCGGCGACATGTTCTCGGCCACCACGATGCCCTTCCAGTCGCGCAGCTGGCGTACGTAGAAGTCGCGGCGCCGGCCGTCGATGCCCTGGACGCGTTCCCAGCCCAGGAAGATGTCGCTGGTGGCCTGCATCAGCCGCTGCCCGGCGACGACCCGTTCGCCCTGGGTACGGAGTCTGCTGGCGCCGGCGTACGGCGCCAGCACCGACTCGTCGGCCTCCTTGGCCTGAAGGAACAGCGGATCCTCGTCGTCCTTGCCGAGCAGCAGCAGGATCCAGCAGCGGGTGCCCACGCTGCCCACCCCGACGACCTTGCGCGCGATGTCGGCGACGCGGTAACTCTCCAGCAGGAACCGGCGGTCGGACGGCAGGGTCTCCCCGTACCGTTCGATCAGCCGTCCGATCTGCTTCTCCAGCGCGCCGCGTTCGGCTTCCGGCAGCAGGTCCTCCAGTCGCACCAGCAGCGGCGGGTCGGGGGCGATCCGGCGCCGTCCGTCGACGACGCGGGTGAGTCTGTCGAAGGCCTGCAGGGTGTCGTGCGAGCGGGCCCGCTCCCGGGTCTGCTCCCAGCGCTCGCGGTCCTTGGCGCCGAGCTCCGGGGCGAACTGCTGCTGCAGTTCGTCGGCTTCGAAGCGGGTGTACCAGACCTCGAGGTTTCCCAGGGCCGCGAAGGCGCGCATGCGTTCGCGGTAGGCCCGTACGGCCGCCCGCACCACCGACGCCCGTTCCTTGGCGCTGAAGCCGTTCGCACGGCCCGCGATGACCAGGCTGGCCGACAGGCGCTTGACGTCCCACTCCCACGGGCCGGGCAGGGTCTCGTCGAAGTCGTTGATGTCGAACATCAGGCGGCGCTCCGGGGAGGCCAGCAGCCGGAAGTTCAGCATGTGCGCGTCGCCGCACAACTGCGCTCTGATGCCGCTGCGCGGAGTGTCGGCGAGGTCCGCGGCCATGATGGCGGCCGCTCCGCGGTAGAAGCGGAACGGTGACTCGCTCATCCTGCCGTAGCGGATCGGTACGAGGTCCGGGACCCGCTTCGCCGACTGGGCCTCGATGGTGTCCACCGGATCGGTGCGCTTGGGCGAGGGGGTGAACTCGGCGTGCGCGGACCGGGGGACGGCGGAGCGGGCGGCCCGGCCCAGCGCGGCCCGCTCCTTCGGGGTGCGGTGCCGCAGGTCGTGGCCGGTGGGGTGGGGCTCGCTCATCGCAGGCGCTCCGCGATGTGGTCGCCCACGCGCAGGGCGTTGGCGATGGCCGTCAGCGACGGATTGACCGCCCCGATGCTCGGGAAGAAGCTGGTGTCGACGACATAGAGGTTGTCGAGGTCGTGGGCCTTGCAGTGGACGTCGAGCGCGGAGCTCGCGGGGTCGCTGCCGAAGCGGACGGTGCCCGCCTGGTGTGCGGTGGCGCCGATGGGCATGCCCTTGTGCAGGTAGAGGCTGTGCGGCAGCAGGTGGTGTTCGTGCATCCCCAGGTGGCCGAGCATGCCCTGCAGTTTGTGGCGCAGCCGCTTCAGTCCGGCGGTGTTGTTGTTCTCGTCCAGTGCCAGGTGCACGGCGCCGTCCCGGTCGAGGGTGACGCGGTTGCCGGGGGCGGGCAGATCCTCGCCGCACAGCCAGAAGTCGACCGCGTGGTGGGCGAGCACCTCGAAGGGCAGGTCGGGCGAGACGGTTCCGGCCCAGCGGGGCGCCTCTCCGTGGATCTGTTCGGAGTCCGACTTGCCGAGCATCTGGATGCCCCCGAGCGGGTAGTCCCAGTCGTCCGAACCCAGGTACCAGTCGTGCAGGGCGAGCGTCTTCTGGAACTTGGTGTCGTTCGGTTCCCTGGACACGGCCATCAGCGCCAGGTTGTTGTGCCGCATGTAGTGACGGCCCACCACCCCCGAGCTGTTGGCCAGGCCGTGCGGATGCCGGTCGTCCGCCGAACGCAGCAGCAGGACCGCGGAGTTGACCGCGCCGCAGGCGACGACCACGATGTCGGCGCTGAACTCAGCGGTCGAACCGTCGGGCAGGGCCGCGACGACCGAGGTGACGCTCCGGCCGGCCGGGTCCGTGACCAGGCGCCGGACCTCGGCGCCGGTGACCATCTCGACGTTGTCGTGGCGCAGCGCGGGGTCGACGCAGATGACCTGGGCGTCGGACTTCGCGCCCACCAGGCAGGGGAAGCCGTCGACGCGGTCGCAGCGGATGCACACGCTGTCGTGGGTCGCCCGTCCCCGGTCGTCCTGGGTGAGGTTCACCCCGATCGGGAGATGGAACGGGTGCAGCCCGCGCTTTTCCAGGTCGTCGCTCAACTGCCGGATGCGCGGCTCGTGTTGGACCGGCTCGTAGGCGTACTGGGCGCTCGTGGGTCCCTCGGTGGGGTCCTCGCCGTGCCGGCCGTGCACCAGGTAGAGCTGTTCGGCCTGCGTGTAGTACGGCTCCAGGTCCTCGTACCGCAGGGGCCAGGCGGGCGAGACGCCGTCGTGGTGGCGGAGTTCGCCGAAGTCCTCGGGGCGCTGCCGGAACAGTGCGGCCCCGTAGAACTTGGTGTTCCCGCCCACGTAGTAATTGACCTCGGGCGGGAACTGGTTTCCATGTTTGTCGTACCAGAATTCCGGGGCGCGGTACTTTCCCTTGACGAAGACCGCCGTGGAATCCCAGTTGGCCCGTTCACGGGGGAGATAATCGCCCCGTTCGAGAATGAGGATGCTTTTCCCGCTGGGCGCCAGCCGGTGGGCGAGGGTTCCGCCGCCCGCGCCGGTGCCGATGATGATGACGTCATAATGGCGTGCGTCGCGCATACCGGCCGCCGTCCTCGGAGCGTGCTCCGGTCCTGCCGGATGAATCGGTCGAATGCTATTCGCCTACCAACGTAGCTCCGGACCGTGGGCCCGGCGACTCGGGTGTGCCCAGGCGCCGGGCCACCGCGGGCTCGCGTGCGACGACCACTCCGACGGTGATGCAGAGGGCCACGACCACGCACAGCGCGATGAGCCAGGACAGCATGGTGAAGACCGCGCCCAGCGAACCGTACTTGGCGAGGCTGTGGTTGAGGGCCCTGGGCACGTACAGCGGCGCGGCCGAGGTGAGGACGGTCAGGGCCGTGCCCGTGAGCAGGGCGCCCGGCAGCAGCGGCAGCCAGGGCACCCGGCCGGTCAGCAGCAGATGCTGGGTCCACCACCACATACCGACCTCGGTGACCAGCAGCAGCGGCAGGCCGAGCCACCGGCCCAGGCCGAAGCCGTCCCGCAGGGGCCCCTGCAGCCCGATCATGACCAGCCACGCGACGAGCCAGGCGATCCAGCGCCAGGCGGCCATCCTCGCGCCCGCCTTCCGAAGGCCCCAGGCCCGCTCGCAGAGCCGTTGCATGGCCCGGCTGCAGGCGGTGGCCGAAACCAGCACCATCAGCCCGCTGACGACCCCGGTGGTCTGACGCAGCTCGGAGGTGTCACCTTGGAAGACCTCCTTCAACTGGGCGTCCGCTGCTCCGGTCAGTCCGAAGACGTCGTGCAGGGAGGCGACGAACTGGTCGCGCAGCGCCTCCGGGGCGACGGAGGCCGCCACGAAGAGCAGCGGTACCGCGGTCAGGAAGGTCTGGGCGGCCAGCCGCGTCGCGGAGTCCAGCAGGTACACCGTGAGCAGGTGCTCCATGAGATGCGTGATCACCGGGAACCGTGTCTCCGCCCGGTCGCGCAGCCCGTGCAGCCGGGACCGGACCGCCGCGCCCCGCCGACGCCGCGGGGCCGGGCCGCCCCCTCCGGGTCCTGTGCCTGGCTGCATGCTGCCAGCGTGCCGTGGCGGCGGCCCCGGCGGACCGTGACGCGAGCCGAGCGGGGGCCGAACGGGTGACGGCGCGGCCGGATGCGCCGAGGATGTGCGAGCGTGCGGCAGGACCCGCGCGGACAGCGACGGTGCTCGGTCCGGTGCCCATCGGCCTGGCGACCGCCCGCGGATGGCGAGGCACCGGCTCTCACAGGACGGCGAGCGGGTTGACCGGCGAACCGGTCGCGGACGGCAGCCGCAGCGGTGCGATCACGCACAGGAAGGACCAGCGACCCTCCTCCGCGCAGACGGGCGCGAGCTCCTCCAGCCGCAGGTAGTCCAGGAGATGCAGTCCCATGGCGTGCACGGCGAGCACATGCACCGGGAAGCCGACGCCCCGCACCGCGCTCGGCGCGGTGTCGTTGTTGCCGTCGCCGCCGAGCACCGCCACCTCGCGCTCGGCCAGGAACTCCAGGGCCGCCGGGTGCAGTCCGGCGCGTGCGCGGGCCACGTCCCACGGCCCCAGCTCCTCGCGGCGGCGCCGGTGCCCCACCCTGACGAGCAGGATGTCGCCGGGCCCGACCCGCACACCCTGCCGGGCCTCGGCGGCGGTGAGGTCGTCCGCGGTGACCTGGGATCCGGGTTCGAGCCAGGGCAGGCCGTGCAGTGCCGGAACGTCCAGCAGCACGCCGCGTCCCACGACGCCGTCCCGGACCAGGTCCAGGGACAGGGTGTCCGCCCCCTCGGGCGACAGGGCGCCGGCGGCCGGGACGCCACCGTGCAGGGTGTCGTCGTAGATGACGTGGCACAGGGCGTCGAGGTGGGTGTTGACGTCGCCGTGGACGTCCATGGCGAAGCGGTCCCTGGCGAAGTCCAGGCCCCCGCCCGGTTCCGGGACGCCGCCCGGCGGAGCGGTGAGCCGGTGCTCGGCGGGCTCGGGATCGTCCGGTGCGGGGACGAGGTTCACCGGGGCGGCCAGCGAGAGCGTACGCCCGGACCGCACCTCACGTGCGGCGGCCAGCACCCGTTCGGCCGTGAGGGTGTCCAGCGCACCGCGCGGAGCGGCGGCGCCGGGGGCCGTGCCGCGCAGACGCCGGTGCAGGGCACGGAAGTCGGCCTCGCTGAGTCCGTGGGACGTCGGCATGTTCCCACCATCCGGCAGAGCCCGGTTCGGCGCGCGCCGAGCCGATCGGCGCGCCGCGTGCCGATTTGCCGGGAGCCGGTCCCGCCGCGCTAATGGACTGGCGCCCTGAGACTCGGAGGTTGCGATGGACATGCTGCACGTCCGGGCGGTGTCCCCGCCGGACCTCACGGAACGGGCGATGGCCCTGCTCGGCGCCGAGCCGTGTGTCCTCAACCTCGTCCTGCATCCCGGCCGCGTACGCAACCCCGACGGCGACGCCATCGAGTGCGACGTACTGACCGGGGCCGCGAACGAGGTGCTCCGGGGCCTGCGCGGACTGGAGATCGAGCACCGCGGATCGATCGTCCTGGCGCCGGTCGACTTCGCCTTCTCGGACCGCGCCGCGACGGCCGGGGCGCGGGAGCTCGGGGCCCGGCTGCGGGCGCCGGTGTGGGAGCAGGTCGAGGCCAGGATCCGGGCCGAGGGACGCTATCCGCCGAGCTTCTACCTGTTCCTGGCGATCGCCGGCCTCATCGGTGCGGTGGGCATCATCACGAACTCCCAGATCCTCATCGTCGCGGCCATGGTCGTCGGACCCGAGTACGGGGCGATCACCAGCGTCGCGCTCGGCATCGACCGGCGTTCCGGATCCCGGGTCCGCCACGGACTCGCCGCCCTGCTCGTCGGGTTCGTCCTGGCCGTCGCCTGCACGTTCCTGTTCGCCCTGCTCGTCCGCGATCAGGGCCTGCAGCCGCCGGCGTTCGGCCTCGGCATCCGGCCCGTCTCGCACCTGATCGACACGCCGAACTTCTTCTCCGTGGTGGTCGCCGTGCTGGCCGGAGTCGTCGGCATCGTGTCCCTGGCGGAAGCCCGCACCAGCGCCCTGCTCGGTGTCTTCATCTCGGTCACCACCATTCCGGCGGGGGCCGACATCGGCGTCTCCTGCGCCTTCGCCGACTGGCACGAGGCCTCGGGCTCGCTGCTCCAACTGCTGCTCAACATCGGCATCCTGATCCTGGTCGGCACCGCCACACTGAAGTGCCAACGGGCGATCTGGCGCCGCGTGGGCACAAGCCGGGACGAGCGCGCGGCACACCGGACACCGCCGGACTGAGCGGCCTCACGCGGCGGGAGCGTCCAGGAACTCGCGGAGGGCGAAGGCCACCAGCACGATCACCGCCGTCCAGGTCACCACGGCCGTGGTCGGGTAGTTCCAGGTGAACAGGACGATGGCGGCCACGGCCAGGATGACCACCCCGATCCACCTCTTGAAACGGTGCACGAACCGGCCCACCGCGCCCAGGCGCAGCCCCGCCGAGGCGGCCACGCCGCGCGCGGCGGAGATGCTCCTGCCGAAGAAGCGGCGGGTGAACACGGCGGCCCGGGACGGACCGGCGAAGAACGCGCCGAGCGCCGTGAACAGGGCCAGCGCGCCGACGGCCCGCACACCGGCGCGCAGGAACCTCACCAGCGCGTCGTAGACCGCCCCGGCGGCGGCCTCGCTCGTGCCCGGCGGCAGGAGATCGAGGTAGACCGTGCGGAAGACGCTGAGGGCCACGCCCAGCACCACCATGGCGGCGAACACCCCGAGCGCGGCCCAGATCAGGGCCCGCCGTCGATGGGTCGCCAGGTACACGCCCGCGGCGGCGATCAGCACGGTGAGGACGGGCAGCCAGGTGCCGACGATCTGTAGCAGCCTCAGATACGTCTTGACCTTGCCGATGTCCTTGCCCTGGACCACCACGTAGTCCGTGTGCACCTCCGGGATCTTCGCGGCCGGCCCGAACCCGGCGCTGACCAGTTGGTCCTTCGCCTGGGCCACGAGGGGCCCGATGTCGATGGCGACCTGGTTGTTCTGCAGCGACAGCGCTCCGCCGGCCTGTCCCGTCAGGGCCTTGTCCACGGCGCTGTGGGCCCGGCGGTTGGCGTCCGTCCAGACCGTCTCGAAGGTGCTGCTGGAGACCACCCGCATGACGGTGGAGCTCACCAGCTGCTTCAGACCGCTGTTGATGGGGCCCTTCAGGGTGTTGATGAGGTCCGCGGCCCGGGGCGGCACGCCCTTCTCCGCGGCGGCCTGGCTGAGTTGCGCGACCAGCGCGTCCACGTCGATCTTCTGGAGTACGACGTCGGTGACCCGGTCGGTGACCGCCTGCTGGACGTCGCGGTTGGCGGCCAGCGGCGCCACGGTCGCCACGTAGCGGTCGGTGTCCCGGACGATGCTGTTGGTCCACACCGCGACGACGGAGAGCATCGCCAGCACGGACGCCAGGATGATCAGCAGGGCCGAGCCCAGCGACCGCAGCCGGTGCCGCGGCCGGCGCTCGGCGCCCTCCAGCGCGCTGATCCGGCCGCGCAGGTCGTCGAGTTCGTCGCGCTCTTGTTTCGAGAGCCGCTGATCGCCGGACGAGGCGCCGTGGGGGCGCTCCGGCTCCGGTGGGGGCGTGCCGCTGGCTGTCATGTCTTCGAGGAGACCCCGGCCGACGCGACCGGGCGAGGCGGGAGGGGTCGGCCGAGTGAATCAGCGGCCGGTCCGTCCAGCGGGGTCGTCGGGGGCCGCCCCGCTCAGGTCCGCCTCGGTGAGCGGTTGCAGGGCGCCGCGGGTGTCCAGTCGGTAGAGCAGGAACAGCGCCGGCCCGACCAGTACGACGGCGATCACCATGACGAGGGCGAGCCAGCGCAGTGTGGTCGACGCCCCCGCAGCCTGCGAGACGGTCAGGGAGGTGGGGATGAGGTACGGGCGCTGGGCCAGCCCCCACGCGAAGACCACGAGGGCCACGGAGGCGACCGCGGTGAACCGCGCCCACCCGGTGGCGTAGCGGTGCAGCAGCGCCGCGGTGACCAGGGCGCCGACCGCGGCCAGGAGCACCAGGACCAGCCCGGTTCCGCTGGTGAGCCGGTCGTGCACGTACCGCGCGTCGTCGTGCGTCATGCCGAGGCCGATGAGCGTCAGGACGCCGACGGCGCCGAGACTCGCCCAGGCCCGCAGCCGGAAGTAGCCGACGAGGCCGGTCGCCCCGAAGCGGCGCGCGTCGGCCGTGAGGAACACCGCGCCGAGGAAGGCGGTGGCCGCGACGGAGAGCAGGCCCGCGAGCACGGAGGTGCCGTTGGACCACGACTCGGCCGAGGCCGGCGTCCCCGGAGCCACCCGGCCGGTGGCCAGGCCCCCGACCACCGCGCCGAGGAAGAACGGCGTCAGCAGTGACGAGACGGCGAACATCGCGCCGTAGACCCTGCGGCCGGCGAGCCGCCGGGTGGGTTTGCGCAGGGCGAATCCGGCGCCGCGCAGGACCAGTCCGACCGCCGCGAGGGCCAGCGGGAGCCACATGGCCGAGAAGATCGTCTGGAACAGGACCGGGAAGCCCGTCCACATGACGACCAGGATGAAGATGAGCCAGACGTTGTTGGCCTCCCAGACGGGTGCCATCGCGTGGTCGACCAGCCACCGGGGATGCTTGCCGCGCTCGGCGCCCCCGGCCATGAGGTCCCAGAACCCGGCACCGTAGTCCGTGCCTCCGGCGCAGGCGTAGGCGGCGACCAGGATCAGCAGCACCCAGGCCATGAGGTCCGCGACGGTCATGCGCGGTCTCCGTTCCCGCGCCCGGCGCGGTCGTCGGCGCCGGACATCACCCGCGGCCCGTACGGGATCCCGCTCTCCGGGCCCTCCGTCGCGGCCTGCGGTTCCGCGCCCGAGTCCGTCTGCCGCCATCCGGCGCTCATTTTCCGTACGACGGCCAGGAAGGCGCCGAAGGTGCACGCGTACACGACGACGACGACGGCGAACATCGTCCACAGGCCGTAGGCGTGGGTGCCGGTGACCGCCTCCGACACCCGCATGTGCTGGTAGACGATCCAGGGCTGGCGGCCCACCTCCGTGGTGATCCAGCCGCATTCGACGGTGACCAGGCAGGCCGCGCCCGCGACGGCCGCGCACCGGAAGAACCAGCGTGATGCCGGCAGGTCGCGCCGGCGCAGCCAGCACCAGCCGTACCAGAGCGCGAGCAGGACGAGCAGGCTGCCGAGGGTCACCATGATGTCGAACGCCCAGTGCACGATGGTCGCCTGAGTCGCCGTCGGACGGCTGCTCGCGGCGACCGCCGTGAGCCCCGGCACCTTCGTGTCGGGGCTGAAGCCGGCCAGGATCGAGTCCAGCTGGGGGATTCTCAGCCCGCCGGAGATGCTGCCGTCGGGGTGCAACCGGCCGAACATGTACTCCGGCACATGGGTGCCGGTCCGCCAGACGATCTCCATGGCGGAGAACTTCACCGGCTGCTTGTGGAACACGGCACGTGCCAGTGAGTCCCCGAGCATGAACTGCACGGGGGTGAGGACGGCCGCGACGGTGAACGGCAGGGTGAAGCCGAGCCGGTGGTAGCGGTCCCGGCGTCCGCGCAGCCAGCCCGCCGCGTACACGCCCGCCACCACGTACGCCGCGGTCATGTAGGCGGCGGCCAGGAAATGCCAGTACTCGGGGCCGAGGATCGGGGTGAAGACCGCCCGCCGTACGTCGACGCTCACCGGGTTCCCGGACGCGTCGAGGGTGAAGCCCCGGGGTGTGTTCATCCACGAGTTCGCGGCGATGATCCCGAACGCCCCCAGCAGCGCGGACGCGCACAGCGGAACGCCGGTCCAGAAGTGCGGCCACGGCTTGAGCGTGCGCCAGCCGTAGAGGTAGATGGCGATGAGGATCGCCTCCAGGAAGAAGGCCCAGCCCTCGATGCCGAAGGCGAGTCCGAAGACGTCGCCCCACCGCCCCATCATGCCGGGCCACAGCAGTCCGAACTCGAAGGACAGTACGGTGCCGGTCACGATGCCGATGGCGAACTGCACGGCCATCACCGCCGACCAGCGGCGGGCGAGGCGCAGCGCGACCTCGTCGCCCCTGCGCAGCCCGCGGTGGTGCATGAGCAGGGTGAGGGCGGGCAGGGCGACCCCGAAGGGCACCAGCAGGATGTGCGTGGCCAGGGTGAAGGCCATCAGTTCGCGCGCGGGGAGCAGCTGGGGCGGGGTGGCCGCCAGGACGTCGATCGCGTGGGTCACGCGGTGCCTCGCTGGTCGTCGGGACGGGCGGGGAACGGAACTTCTCAGCCGCCCGTGGCGAAGCCGGGGAAGAGCGTCATACCGCCGTCCACGTAGATCGTGGCGCCTACGACGTAGTCGAGGAGGTCGGAGGCGAGCGCGGCCACCGCGTTCGCGATGTCGTCCGGGTCGCCGACGCGGCGGTAGGGAATGAGCTGGAGCAGATCGGCCTCGGCTTGCGGGGTGTCCCACGCGCTGCGGTTGATGGGCGTGCGGATCGCGCCCGGGGCCACGGCGTTGACCCGGATCCGGTGCGGAGCGAGTTCCTGCGCGAGCGTCTCCATCAGCATCAGCACGCCGCCCTTGGACGCCGCGTAGTTCGCGTGCCCGGCCCACGGGATGATCTGGTGCACGGAGCTCATGCAGATGATCTTCCCGGCCGACCGCGACACCTCCGGCACCACGCCCCGGCGCAGGAACTCCTTGGCCGCCTCGCGGGCGCACAGGAACTGGCCGGTGAGGTTGACGTCCAGCACCTTGCGCCACTGGTCCAGCGTCATGTCGGTGATGGGGGCGTCCCGTTGCAGGCCGGCGTTGGCCACCATGATGTCGATGGTCCCGAAGTCCTTGACCATACGGGTGACCATGTCGACGACCTGGTCCTCCTGGGAGACGTCGGCCTGGTGCGCGTACGCGCGGACGCCGAATCCCTCGATCTCCCGCACCACCTCATCGGCGGCGTCCTGGTCCGCCACGTAGTTCACCACGACATCGGCTCCCACCCGCCCCAGACCGATGGCGGTCGCCTTGCCGATGCCGGAATTCGCGCCCGTGACGAGCGCCTTCTGGCCCTTGAGGAGGGGAAAGGCGATCGGCTGAGCGTCCTCGCCGCCGTTGGTCTCCACTGATGACACTCCCTAGGGTGCAATCCCGTTGCCCGGGGAAATCCGCACCACCACGTAAGCATCACCGCACCACGACAGCCCGGCGGCGCGTGCCTCGGCGCCACCTGGGGGTGATGGCCGAGGCTGAACGGCGCAGCGGGTCAGGCCCGGGCGTCCCTGCTCGGGCCGACGCACAGGGCCCAGATGACGAACCCGTCGATGATCATCACCATGATGGCCCAGAAGGGGTACCACGGCGCCCACGCGAAGTTGGCGATCAGTGACAGTCCCGCCAGGGCTATGCCGGTGACACGGGCCCACATCGCGCCGCGGAACAGGGCGAAGCCCGCCGCTGTCACCAGGACGCCGAGGACGAGGTGCAGCCAGCCCCAGCCACTGAGGCTCCACTGGAAGGTGAAATTGCGCGCCGTGACGAACACGTCGTCCTTGGCGATCGCCGCTATTCCCTCGAATATCGCCATGATGCCGCCGAAGATCATCATGATCGCGGCGAATGCGGTCCACCCCGATACGCCCGTTCCCCTGCCGGCAGTGGTTTGCTGCATTCCTGCACCGTGCGTGACCATTTGGCGCTCCTCTCGCATGAGGCTCACACGATTCCAGGCTGCCACGAATTCCCTCGGCCAGCAGTTCGGAGGAATGGGGCGGCCCGCGGCGGTACCGGCGGCATGCGGCTGCACGGCGGTCGCCGCCGGGACGGCCTCTGCGGTCCCGGGCGATTCGGGCGACTCGGGCCACTCGGACGACTGGGGCCCCAAGGCGCCCTCCGTGTCGCCCACGGTCCCAACACGCCACCGACCGGGGGTACTTAATTACTGGTGAGGGGCGCACGCGCCGTGTAGCGTCGCCATCAGATGTCGTGGTTCGCAGTTCCTGCCCGCGCTGTGGTGCGGGCGTTTTGCTGTGCAGTGCCCGAGGACCAGGACGATCACCTCCGGGTCCGCGCGGTGCGGACCCGCCATCGACTGGAAGGCACCGACATGGCCAGCGGCACCGTCAAGTGGTTCAACGCCGAAAAGGGCTTCGGTTTCATCGCGCAGGACGGCGGCGGCCCCGACGTCTTCGCGCACTACTCCAACATCAACGCCAGTGGCTACCGCGAGCTCCACGAGGGCCAGGCCGTCACGTTCGAGATCACCCAGGGCCAGAAGGGCCCGCAGGCGGAGAACATCACCCCCGCCTGACCGGCTCCTCAGGCCAGGCATGGTGCCCGGGCAGTGCTGACTGCCCGGGCACGGAGCAGCGCGGCCCACCGCCCCGGCACCCCGGCCCTTGAACTCACCCGGCGCGGATCTACTCTTGCCCCGTGACCAGCTTCGATCAGGCAGGCAGCGCGCCGCGTCCGCAGTCGTTGATGCTGAGCTTCTTCGGTATCCACGCCCTGGGCCGGGACGTCGCCCTGTCGGCCGGCAGCCTGATCGACGTCTTCGCGCAGGCGGGGATCACCGAGGACGCCGTGCGGTCCACGCTGACGCGCATGGTCAAGCGCGGCCTGCTCGACCGGCACCGCCGGGGCCGCAAGACGTACTTCGGGCTGACCTCACGGGCCGCCCGCGTCCTCCAGGACGGACACGACCGGATCTGGCACACGGGAGCCGTCAACCGGGACTGGGACGGCACCTGGACACTCGTCGGCTTCTCACTCCCTGAGGCGTGGCGCAGCGAACGGCACGATCTGCGCTCCCGGCTGGTGTGGAGCGGTTTCGGCCCGCTGCAGAACGGCCTGTGGGTGGCGCCGGGCACGGTGGACGTGCCCGAGGTGGTGGCGGGGCTCGGCCTCGACTCGTATCTGAGGGTCTTCCAGGGAGCCACGGCCGTCTCGCCGACCGACGCGCGTACGGTCCTGCACACGGCGTTCGACGTGGAGTCCATCGCGAAGGGGTACGGGGCCTTCCTCGCCCGGTGGAGCACGGACCCGGACCAGGAGCCGGGGGACGCCGACGAGGCGGGGGCGCTCGTACGGCAGCTGCTGCTGCACACCGACTGGCTGGAACAGATCCGGCAGGATCCGCATCTGCCCGCCGAGCACCTGCCCGGGGAGTGGCCGGCGGCCCGCGCGGAGGAGCGGTTCCACGCACTGGCGCGCCGCTACGAGAAGCCGGCCCGCCAGGAGGCCGCCCGCGCACTGGACGTGATCACGGTGGCCGCCCCGGGCGAGTGACCTCGGCGGACAGGCCGGTCAGCCCAGGATCCACGAGCTCGCGGCACCTCTTCCGGACAGGTCTGTCCGTCGATATTGGGCAGTCTATTGACTGCCGTCGAAAAATCGCCCTACATTCATCGCGTTCTCGGCGCCGCCATCCCCACCACCCAAGCCGCTCAAAGGGGAGCATCCGTGTCCACCGAAACGCATACCCAGCCCGATTCCACGGTCGCCCCGCAACCGCCCGCCGGCCTGCCCATCGGCACCCTCGTCGCCGGCTGCTTCGCGGTCTGCCTGGCGCAGATCGCCCTCGCCATGCCGGCCACCCTGAACGGGCTCTTCCAGGAGGACCTGCATCCCGTCGGCTCGCAGCTGACATGGATCTCGGACGCGTTCCTGCTGCCCGTCTCCGTCCTGGAACTGACCTTCGGCGTCCTCGGCGACCTCTTCGGCCGCAAACGGCTGCTGGTCGGCGGTGGCGCGCTGCTCGTGCTCGGCGAGGCGCTGGCCGCCGCCAGCACCGGCATCCACATGCTCTGGGTGGGCCAGGCCATCGCCGGTCTGGGCGCGGCAGCGCTGTTCCCGACCTCGCTCGCGATGATCGCCGCGGGCACCCACTCGGCCCGGGACCGTGCCCGCACCATCACGCTCTGGGCCGCCGCCCTGTCCAGCGGCGGCTTCGTGGCCCCGGTCCTGGGCGGTATCACCGGCAACTACGGCTCCTGGCGCTGGGCCTTCATCGTCGTCACCGCACTGGCCGTGATCAGCACGGTGCTCAGCCAGCTGCTGGCGAAGAACTCCAGTGCCCCGCAGGGCCGGTCACTCGACCTGGCCGGCCAGATCACCATCGGCATCGGTATGTTCGCCCTGCTGTACGCGGTGATCCAGGGCCCGGCGGACGGCTGGACCGCGACGCCGGTGGTCATCGCGTACGTCGTCGCCGTGGTGTTCATCGGCCTGTTCATCGTGGCCGAACGGCGCGCCGCCGCACCGCTGTTGCGACTGGACCTGTTCACCAACCGGGCCTTCGCGGTGGCGTCGTTCGTCGCGGTGGTCGGCATGTTCAGCTACCTCGGCACCGCCTACGCGACCAGCATCCGGCTCGGCCCGATCCAGCACCAGAGCCCACTGCGCGGCTCGTTCGCCTTCATCCTGCTCAACGCCTGGACACTGCTGCTGATGCCGCTGATCTCCCGGCTGCTGGAGAAGGTCAGCCCGCGCTGGGTGCTCGGCGCCGGTCTGGGGCTGATGGCGGCGGGAGACTTCATCGCCGCCACCCTGCCGGTCGACGACCGCGCCCTGACCTCGCTCATCCTCCCCATCGGCCTGGTCGGCATCGGCTTCGCGCTCACCGTCTCCGCGATCACCGCGACCGCCGTCAACACGGTGCCGGTCCACTACGCCGGTATGGCCAGCGCGTCGACGAGCCTGCTGCGCGACTTCGGCTTCACGCTCGGCCCCGCCGTCATCGGCGCGATCGCCCTCAGCCGTGCCGCCGACGAGTTCACCCAGAAGCTCGCCGCCTCCGACCTCAGCGCCCAGGTCAAGACGGCGGCGGGGCAGGTCGCGGCCGAGGGCGGCCCGCTCGCCGCCAACTCGGTTCCGCCGTCGTCCCCGCCGGGAGGCGCGGCACCCATCGCCCTGGAAGCCCTCGGCAACGGCTATGCGATCGGCTACGTGGTCTGCGGTGTCGCGGCCCTGGCCTGCTGCCTCCTCAGCGTGATCGCGTTGCGGGCGAAGGGGGACGAGACCGCGACGGCGGGCATCGGGCAGGACCAGCGAGAGGAGCCCGCGGCCGCCTGAACCACGACCGGCCGTCGGCCCCGGGAAGCGGGAGGCTTCCCGGGGCCGACGGGCGCGTCGGGGCGGACCGGGTCAGGGGGTGAGCTGCCACCGCTCGATGTAGCCGACGTCGATACCGGCGTGGTCCTGCACCCGCAGCTTCCAGGTGCCGTTGACCGGCTGGGCGGAGGCGTCGACGGTGAACGTCTGGTCGACGTCGTCGGCGGAGCCGCCGCTGCGCTTCAGCAGGGAGTAGACCGTGGCGTCGGGGCCGACGAGGTCGACGGTCAGGTCACCGCGGTAGGTGTGCACGATCTTGACGTAGACCTGGGTGGTGGCCGAGGCGTTGCCGGGCCGGTCGGTGATGGTGATCGGGGATTCCACCGCGGCACCGTTGTCGGGGATGTCCACGCGGCTGCTGTTGGCGTAGATGTCGGCCACCCGCCAGGTGAAGCTCACCGCGGCCGTCGCGCCCGTGTCATCGGTGACCGTCACCGTGACGTCACCGGCCCCGAGCGTGGTCGGGGTGCCGGAGATCAGGCCCGAGTCACTGATCGTCAGTCCGTCCGGGAGGCCCGTCGCCGTATAGGTCAGGCGCGCGCCGGAGTTGGTGGTGTACGCGTCGGTCTGGAGGGACACCGCCTGCCCGACCCCGCTGATCTGGTCCGCGATCGGGGCCAGGTTGACGCCCAGCTTGATCCGGTTGCCCACGTTGATCGCCGCCCACGCGTCGGCCACGGCGAGGTAGGTGGGGCTGTAGGCGCCGAAGAGGTCGGCCGCGGCCTGGAGCGTCGCGGTGCGGGCGCCCGCGTAGTTCGTGGTCGAGGTCATGTACGTCGTGAGCGCCCGGTACCAGACGCGCTGGGCGTTGTCGATGCCGATGCCGGTCACCGGCTGCCCGTCGTAGGTGGGGCTGTCGTAGGCGACCCCGTTGACGGTCTTGGCACCGCTGCCCTCGGACAGCAGGTAGAAGAAGTGGTTCGCGGGGCCCGAGGAGTAGTGGACGTCGACACCGCCCAGCGACGAGCTCCAGTAGTCGCGGGAGGCGCCGTCCTTGGAGGGCTTGTCCATGTAGCGCAGCGGGGTGCCGTCGCCGTTGATGTCGATCTTCTCGCCGACCAGGTAGTCGGGGACGTCGGCGGGCAGGCCGGCGTGGAACTCCACCGCGGCGGCGAAGATGTCCGAGGTCGCCTCGTTCAGGCCGCCCGACTCACCGGAGTAGTTGAGGCCGGCGGTCGCGCTGGTGACGCCGTGGCTCATCTCGTGCGCGGCCACGTCGAGCGCCGTCAGCGGATGGGTGTTGCCCGAGCCGTCGCCGTACGTCATGCAGAAGCAGGTGTCGGACCAGAAGGCGTTGACGTAGTTGTTGCCGTAGTGGGCCCTGCTGTAGGCGGCCACTCCGTCGTTGCGTATGCCGTTGCGGCCGAAGACGTCCTTGTAGTAGTCCCAGGTCGCCGCGGCGCCGTAGGCGACGTCCACGCCCGCGGTCTGCCGGTCGGCCTGGGTCCCGTCGCCCCAGACATCGTTGTCGTCCGTGAAGAGGGTGCCCGTGCCGGAGGTGCCCTGGTTCAGGTCGTAGGTGCGGTGTCCGGCGCGGTCGCCGTCGACGAGTTGGTAGGTCGAGTCCGACAGCGTGGTGCCGAGCGGCACCGTTCCGCTGAACTGCCCCGTACCGGTCCCCGTCCGCACGCTCTCGAACCGGGACACGGGTTTGCCGGAGGCGGCGTCGGTGATGACATGGAGCTCACTGGGTGTTCCGTCGTCCTGGAAACCGCCGACCACCGACTCCCAGGCCAGCACGGGCTCGGCACCGGCGGCCCAGACGACGAGACGCGGAGCGCCGTCGATCCTGGCGCGCTCGCCACCGGCCTTCACCGCCACCGCCAGCGCCTTGGTGCGCACCGAGGCCGACGAGACCTTCGGCGTGGTGGTCGGCAGGGCGAGGTGGGCCTTCGTGGCCTTGGACACGGTGAGCCGGCCGCTCCTGGCGTGGACGACCAGGTCGCCGCCGAGGACGGGGAGGCCGGCGTAGGTCCGCTCGTAGCGGGTGTGGGTGGTGCCGTCGGCGTCCTGTGCGACGTCCTTGACGACGAGTTTCTCCTTGGCCCCGAGGTGGAGGCTTCTCGCCGTGCTCGCGGCGGCCCCGGCCGCTCTTCTGACGAGCGCGGCGTGCTTCTTCGGCGAGAGACTCGCCGGGGCCGCTCCGGCCCGGGGGGTGGCCAGGATCTTCGCGTTCGGTCGGCCGCCCGGAGCGGCTGAGGCGGTGCCGGTCTGGACACCGGCCGCAAGCAGAGTGCCGACCGCGGTGAGCACCAGGGCCGCGGTGTATCGGGGTCGGTGTGGCTGACGTTCCTGCCGGAACAAGGCGTTCTCCTTCGGTGGGGTGAGCGGACTCGGTGAGGTCCGGGAGAGCGGGTCGGGCCGGGTACGGCCGTCCGGCGGCGCGCGGGTGAACAGGGCACGGCACACGGCGAGGCCGTGCCCTGGGAAGTGGTGGGGGAAGGTGAGGGACTTGTGAACACATGGTGAGTGCGACAGCAGAGTGACACCCCACCCCTGGGGTTGTCATGACTGCAACAGATCAACGGCTCAAATTGACCCTCGCCGACTGCCGTTCGCCCTCACCGGCAACACTTTTCGGCCGGTCAGCCGTGCTTGCGGGCCACTCCTCCGTAGATGCCGATCGGCGGGGCGTCGGCTTGCGCGGGCTCGTCGGGCCGCCAGTCCGGGACCTGGACCAGACCCGGATCGACCAGGGTGAAGTCGCCGAAGAAGTCCAGGACCCGGGCATGGGAGCGGAGGTTCAAGGAGGCGGTGGCGCTGTTGTAGACGGCCGCCGCGTCCTCGCGCCGGTCCTCGTGGATGTCACCCGTCGCGTGCGACAGGACGAGGTAGGAACCGGTGGGCAGCGCGTCGCGGAGGGCGGCGACGATGCCGTCCGGGTCCTCCGCCTCGGAGATGAAGTGCACGACGGCCACCAGCAGCAGCGCCACCGGCTGGGCGAAGTCGATGACCTTGCGCACCTCGGGATGGTCGAGGACGGCACGGGGATCACGCAGGTCGGCCAGGACGACGGAGGTGTCGGTGTCGGCCATGAGCGCCATCGAGTGGGCGCTGACGATCGGATCGTTGTCGACGTAGGCGATACGGGTGTCGGGAGCGATGGCGTGCGCGATCTGGTGCACGTTGGGCTTGGTGGGCAGACCCGTCCCCACGTCGAGGATCTGCCGGATGCCGCCCTCCGCGACGACGTGCCGGACGGCCCGGTGCATGAAGCGCCGGTTGGCAAGGACACCCGCCTGCACCTCCGGGGCCGCCTTCATGAACTGCTCGGCGGCCTGCCGGTCGACCTCGAAGTTGTCCTTCCCCCCGAGGAAGTAGTCGTACATCCGGGCCGGGTGGGGCCTGCTCGTGTCTATCTCGACCGGGTGAGCGCCGCTGCCGCCGCTGCCGAGGGAAGTCATGGTCCTGGCTCCGTCCTTCGCTCTCATCCCCCCACCGGACAAAGCCTGGTGAGTGACTGTCAGAACGGCATCCTGGCATGCCTCGCGAAGACGGGTTACCTGCCCCAGATCCTCCGGTACGCCTCCCGGTAGCCCGACGGGTCCCAGGTCGTGGCGCCCCCGGTGTTGTCCGCCGTGGTGACGTGGACGGAGGCCACGTATCCGCTGGCGGGGCGGTCGGAGAAGGCGCGGTTGAACTCGTCGATGATCTGCCAGCCCTGGAGGGAGAGCGGCTCGGGCACGGTGGCGGCCTGGTAGCTACCGCTGTTGATCCGCTGGAAGGCGGAGGGGTCGCCGTCGCCGGCGCCGATGTTGAAGGGTGGGCCGGTGCCCTTTCGGCCGGCGGCGCGGAAGGCGGGGGCCGCGTCGGCGAAGTACAGGTCGTTGATGGCGACGGA
The DNA here is from genome assembly GCF_055639495.1 of Streptomyces sp. NPDC039424. Taxonomy (NCBI): domain Bacteria; kingdom Bacillati; phylum Actinomycetota; class Actinomycetes; order Kitasatosporales; family Streptomycetaceae; genus Streptomyces; species Streptomyces sp. NPDC039424. The sequence continues at coordinate 38,171 of NZ_JBVKAI010000007.1, read as the reverse complement.
GTGGGTCCACCGGCTCTGGAAGCGGGCGAGGAGGGAGGAGATCTCCCGGGGGGTGCGGCTGCTGGCGTCCGGGATCGGGATGTTCTCGTACGCGAGCAGCCGCACGCCCTCGCAGGTGGCGAGTTCCCTCTTGATGAGGTCGGACTTGTTCCTCGCGAAGGGGATCGAGGCGTCGGTGATGAGCACGACCCCGGCCCGGCCGCGAGAGGTCGCGATGACCCACCGCGCGCTGATGCCGGCCACGTCCTCGACCCGGGTGGTCACGTTGGTGAAGAGCTCGGGCCGCCGGCTGGGGCCGGGAGCGGCGACGGCGTGCCAGCCGATGAGCGGGATGCGCTCCGCGTTGGCCCGCGAGACCTGCTGCGCCGTCGAGTCGGGGTCGAAGCCGCCGATGACGATGCCCGAGGGCTTGAGGGTCACGGCCTCGCTCATGGCCGCCTGGATGCCGGCGGGGGTGCCCGCGCCGTCGATCACCCGGACACGCCATCCGATGACCCGCGCGGCCTCCCGCACCCCGTTCGCGGCGCCCGCGACTCCGGGGTTGGTCATGGTCTGGGCGACGAAGACGATCGTCCTGCCGGAGACCGCCGCGGGGCCGCTGGTCGGCCCGTTCCAGGGGACGTCGGTCCGCTCGGCCCGGGTGACGGCGGCCTGGGCCCGGGCGTGGACGGCGGGACAGCCGCTCGGGCCCGTCGTGGACTGCCCCGAACCGCCCGACGAGCCACGTTCGCAGCCGGCGAGGACGGTCGCCGTCGCCAGCAGGGCGCACGAGGCGAGCCGGGCCCTGGAGACACCGGGGGTGGCTTTGCGGTTGCCGTGCACGGGAGCTCCTCGCGGAGGAATGAGCGGGAGGACGCGGCCGGGCACGGCGATGGTGCCCGCGGCCGGGTCAGGGTGTGGGGCCGGCCGTGCCGTCCTCCCGTCTCGGGGAGGACGGTGGCGCGGGCGGTACGGCAGGCGCGTCGCGGGCCGCGACGGCACCGGTACGCAGCCGGCGGCGGGCGGCGTAGCCGGCCAGACCGACGGCGATCAGCAGGGTGCCGCCGTAGAACAGCGGCACCGTCCAGAAGTCGGCGCCCAGTTGGCCGATGCCGGTGAGGCCGACGGCGAGGACGGCGACGGCGACCAGCGTGCCGACGGCGTTGGGCCGGCCGGGTTTGATCGCCGTGGAGCCGAGGAGGGCGCCGACGAAGGCGGGCAGCAGATAGTCGAGGCCGACGCTGGGGTTGCCGATCTGCTGCTGGGCCGCCAGGAGCACCCCGGCGAAGCCGACGATCAGCCCCGACGCGGCGAACGCGTAGACGGTGTACGTGCGGGTCGGGATGCCGACGAGGCCGGCGGCGGCGGGGTTCGAGCCGACGACGTACAGGTACCGGCCGAGCGGCAGCCGCTCCAGCACCAGCCAGAGGACGGCGGTGAGGGCGAGCACGTAGAACGCGGGGACCGGAAGGCCGAGGAACGTGGAGTCGTAGAGGTCGGTGAAGGCCTCCGGGAGGCCCTGCGGGCCGGGGACGATCCGGCCGCCGTCGGTGATCCAGCCGGTCACGGCGTACAGCATGCTGCCGGTCCCGAGGGTGGCGATGAAGGAGTCGATCCGGCCGAACTCGACGATGACACCGTTGAGGACGCCCACGGCCGCCCCTCCGGCGATCACCACCAGACAGGCGAGCGGCCAGGGCCAGCCGTCGACCGCGACGAGCCGCATCACCATCACGTGCGCCAGACCGAGGCCGTAGCCGAGGGAGAGGTCGAACGCGCCGGTCACGATGGGGACCATGGCGGCGAGCGCGAGAACGGCCGGGATCGACTGGTTGGACAGGATCGAGTCGACGGTGTCCAGCGTGGGGAAGGTGCGCGGCAGGGCTAGGGAGAAGACCAGGACGAGCAGCGCGGTGAGGGCGAGGAGGCCGTAGGCGCCGACGAGGTGCCCGGCCGGCCGGTGCGGTCGCGGCGAGGCCGGGGCGGTCATGGGTTCGCCGCGGTTGCGGAGGGGGGCAGGGCCGAGGCCGTCCGGGTGAGCCCGGCGACCGTGAGGGCCGGACCGCTCAGCTCGGCCGTCACCGATCCGCGGACGAGGACCAGGGCGCGCCGGCACACCTTGGCGACCTCCTCGAAGTCGGTGGAGATGAGCAGGACCGCGAGACCCGCGGCGAGCGCCTCGTCGAGCAGGCGGTGGATCGCGGCCTTGGCGCCGATGTCCACGCTCGCGGTCGGCTCCTCCAGGATCAGCAGCCGCGGGCCCAGGCGCAGCCACCGGCCGATCACGACCTTCTGCTGGTTTCCGCCGGACAGGGTGGCGATGCGGGCCTCGCTGTCGCGGGGACGCACCGAGAACCGCTCGATCAGCGTGGCGGCCTCGGCGCGTTCGCGGCGGGGGCCGATCCAGGACAGCGCCGGCCGGCCCGCCGCGCGTGGATTGGCCAGGAGGTTCTCCCGTACGGTCAGCTCGGCGGCGCACCCCTCCCGCAGTCTGTCGCCCGGTACGAAGCCGACGCCGAGGCCGACGGCGTCGGCGACCGTGCGGGGGTGGTAGGGCCGGCCGTCGAGCAGGACACGCCCGGCGAGGAAGGGGCGGCAGCCCGCGAGGGCCCGGCCCAGGTCCATGTGTCCGGCGCCCGAGAGGCCGACCAGGCCGAGGGCCTCCCCGGCCCTGAGCTCGAAGCCGACCGGTCCCGTCCCGGCGGTTTGTACGCCGTCGAGGGTGAGGAGGACCGGTCCGCCCGCCGGGGCGGGGGCGGGGCGGTGGTCGGCCGGTTCCTCGCCGAGGATGTCGCGGACCAGGCGCCCGGGGCTGTGGCCCGCCAGCGGGCCGTGGCCGACGAGGCGGCCGTCACGCAGTACGGCGAAGGTGTCGGCGACCTGGTACACCTCGTCCAGGCGGTGGCTCACGTAGAGGATGGCGTGTCCCCGGTCGCGCAGGGCGTGCAGGACCCGGAACAGCCGGGCGCAGTCCGCGGCGGGGAGGCGGGCGGTGGGTTCGTCGAGGACGATGAGCTTCGCGCGTGCCGCCAGGGCTCTGGCGATCGCGACCAGGGAGCGCTCGGCGGGGCCGAGTCGGGCCACCGGCGCGTCGGGGTCGAGATGCGCGGCGACGATCCCGAGCGCGTCGGTGCCGCGCTCCCGGGTGCGCCGCCAGGAGATCAGTCCGGCGCGGCGCGGATACCCGGTGCTCAGGGCGATGTTCTCGGCGACCGTCATCCACTCCACGAGACCGAGGTCCTGGTGGATGAAGGACATGCCGCGGGTGGCGGAGTGCGTCCCGAGCGGGTGCCCGTCCACCGTGATCTGTCCCGTGTCGGGGTGGTGGACGCCGGCGAGCACCTTGATGAGCGTGGACTTCCCGGCGCCGTTGGGCCCGAGGAGGGCGAGGACGCTGCCGGCGTGGACGTCGAGGTCGACCCCGGCCAGCGCGACGGTGCCGCCGAACCTCTTGCCGAGTCCGCGGATGCGGAGCAGGGGATCCGGCCCGAGGGGCGCGGGCACCTTCGCGGACGTGCCGGGAGCGTCGTGCACGGACATCTCCGGGGGGTCGGCCTGGCGAGTTCTTCCCGACATTCAAAGGGATACTAACCGGCACATCGCATCATTTCCGGCATTCCGCGCATTAACCCATTCGCTACACGCCGTCGAGCCCGCACTCGGCCCAGATGAGCTTTCCCTCCGGGGTGTAGCGCGTGCCCCAGCTCTGTGCGAGCTGCGCGACGAGGAACAGACCCCGTCCGCCCTCGTCGGTGGAGGCCGCCCGGCGCAGGTGCGGAGCGGTGTTGCTGGTGTCGGAGACCTCGCAGATCAGGGTGCGGTCGTGCACCAGCCGCACCCGGATGGGGCCGGCACCGTGGCGGATGGCGTTGGTGACCAGCTCGCTGAGTATCAGTTCCGCGGCGAACGCGGCCTCGTCGAGTCCCCAGTCGGCCAGTTGTCGCAGGGCGGACGCGCGGACCTCGCTGACGAGGGCCGGGTCTGCGGGCAGGTCCCAGGTGGCGATCAGACCGGGGTCCATGGCGTGGGTGCGGGCGACGAGCAGGGCGATGTCGTCGCACGGGTGGGCGGGCGCCACGGTGTCCAGGACCACCTGGCAGGTCTCCTCGGGTGTGCGCTCCGGCTGGGCCAGGGCCACACGCAGCTGGTCGAGGACCACGTCGACGTCGCGGTGCCGGTCCTCGATGAGTCCGTCGGTGTAGAGGACCAGCTGGCTGCCCTCCGGGAGGTCGACCTCGACGGCGTCGAAGGGCAGCCCGCCGAGGCCGAGCGGGGGTCCGGCCGGCAGGTCGGGATAGGACACGCCCCCGTCGGGGTGGACCAGCGCGGGCGGAGGGTGGCCGGCGCGGGCCATGACGCACTGCTGGGAGGTCGGGTCGTAGATGGCGTACAGGCAGGTCGCGCCGATGATGCCGGCCCCCTCGCCGTCGGGGTCCTCCCGGTCCAGGCGCCCCACGAGGTTGTCCAGGTGGATGAGGACCTCGTCCGGCGGGAAGTCGAGTTCGGCGAAGCTGCGCGCGGCGGTGCGCAGCCGGCCCATGGTGGCGGCGGAGAGCATGCCGTGGCCGACGACGTCGCCGACGAGGAGGCCGACGCGGCTGCCGGAGAGGGGGATGACGTCGTACCAGTCTCCGCCCACGTCGGATTCGGCGGGCAGGTAGCGATGGGCGACCTCGACGGCGTGCTGGTCGGGCAGACCGTGCGGGAGCAGTCTGCGCTGCAGGGCCAGGACCATGCTGCGCTCGTGCGTGTAGCGGCGCGCGTTGTCGATCGAGAGGGCGGCGCGGGTGGTGAGTTCCTGGGCCAGCGAGCAGTCGTCGTCCCCGTAGGGGGCGGGATCCTCCGCGCGGTAGAAGCTGGCGATGCCCAGCACCACACCGCGCGCGACCAGGGGTACCGCGATGAGGGAGTGGACGTGGGTCAGCAACCGTTCGGTGTGCTCGGGGTCCTGCGCGAGCCAGCCCGCGGCAGCCTGCAGGTCCGGTTCGAGCACCGCCTCTCCACTGGTCAGACAGCGCAGCTGGGGCACGGTCGGGCCGAACTCGATCCGCTTGCCGACCGGGGTGAAGGGGAGGTCGTCGCGGATGCCGTGCACCACCGTGCGGCGCAGGTCGCCGAGGGGGTTGGCCGACTCCTCGCCGCGCAGCACGGCCTCGGGCAGGTCGATGGTGACGAAGTCGGCCAATCGGGGGACCGCCGTCTCGGCGAGTTCCTCGGCGGTGCGGCGCACGTCCAGGGTGGTGCCCATGCGGGCGCTGGCCTCGGACAGCAGCTCCAGTCGGCGTCGCGCCGCCAGGGCGTACGTCCCGACGTGCGGCTCCCCCACCAGCAGGAGCCCTCGGGTCGAGGGCGGCGGTTCGGGGTGGGCGTTCGTCGCACCGTCGGCACCGTCGGCACCGTCGGCGCCGTCGGCGGTGACCTTGCCGTCCGTGCCGAGCCTGCCGGGTACGGCGTCGGCCAGGTGTCCGGACGGCGTGGTGACGGAGAGGCGGGCGAGCGGCGGAAGGGTGGCCACGAGGGCAGGCGCCGCGGGCAACCCCGCAGGCTCGGGGAACGCCGAGGGCTCGTCCCCCTGGCGTGGGATGACGAAGGTCTCGGCCGGTGGGCGGCCGGGGAGGACGGCCTCGACGGCCATGCCTTCCACGCCGGAGGCGCTCGTCATCGGACGGCTGACGAGGGTGACGCGCCGTCCGTCGGGCAGGGACACGTCGACGGCGGCGCGTTGCGCGCGGGAGATCAGCTCGGTGGCCTTCTCCATGAGGATCTCCCGGTCACGGGGGCACAGCTCCAGGGCCAGTTCGTCCACCGCGACGCCGCGGTGGAGGTTGACGGCGGCTTCGGCTCCGGTGGCCAGGTACGCCCGCAGCAGCGCGCGCTCACGCGCGGAACTCTGCCCCAGCAGCCGCCGCTCCACGGCCGCGGCCGCCTTGCGGATCACTGCGGGCAGCGCCGGGGCCTCGGCGCTGCGGGGATAGCCGAAGCACAGGACGCCCTCGATACGCCCGCTGAGCGGGTCGCGGACGGGAAGTGCGAGGCAGGCGCTGCCCTGGGAGCGCTCGGCGAAGTGCTCGGCGCCGTAGACCCGGGTGAGCTGCCGTTCCGCCAGGGCGAGACCGATGCCGTTGGTGCCGGCGACCTGCTCGGCGAACACGAATCCCGGGTCCCGCTGGATCGCCGGGAGGCTTCTGGCCAGCGATGCCTCTCCGAAACGGCGCAGGAGGACCGTCCCGCTCGCATCGGCGACGCAGATGTTGATCTCGCTGCCGGAGTACCTGGCCTGCAGCCGGTCGAGCACGGGTACGGCCGCGCGGACGATCCGCCCGCCCGGATCGAAGTCCTCCCGGAAGGGAAGCTCGGCCTGGTCCGGGGAGAGGCCCAGGGTCCGGCAGCGCCGCCAGGAGTTCAGGATCGATGTCCGCACCCCCGCTTCGACCGGCTCGCCCTGCAGAAAACGCTCGCGAAAACGGGCGGGGCCCGTGCCGCCTGTCGCACGCCCCGTCGGTATCGGATCCCCGCCGGACCGAACCACGTTTCGCCTCACTCGCCCCCGCCGATAATCCGTTTTTCGGAAAAAATCTGGCATTGACGAGGATACGGGCATTACAGGCACGAGTCACGGTTCGTAGACCGCACCCACGGTGACCGGCCGCGCCGGTCCTCACAGCACCGCGATCGGACTGACGGGCGAGCCCGTTCCCCCCGGAACGTTCAGCGGAGTCACGACGAGCAGGAATTCGTACCGCCCGGTCTCGGCGGTGGCGGCGGAGAGGGCTTCGAGGTCGAGGTTGTCCAGCAGCGGCACCCCCATCGCGGCGACGGCCAGGGCGTGGACCGGGGAGTGCACGCCCTCGACGGGCGAGGGCCGTACGTCACTGTCACCGTCGCCTCCGAGCAGCGCGACGCCCCGCTCGGCCAGCAGCGGCACGGCGTCCACATGGAAGCCCGCGCTCCCCGTGTCGGGGTCCCAGGCACCGAGTTCCTCGCGGCGGCGGACGTGCCCGGAGCGCAGCAGCACCGCGTCGCCCTCGCCGATGGTCACCCCGAGTGCCTTCTCCGCGGCGACGACGTCCTCCGCGTGCACCGCCTGTCCGGGCTCCAGCCAGCGGATCCCGAGGACGGCGGGGAGGTCGAGGAGCACGCCCGTCGTTACCAGGGGGCCGAGCGCCGAGACCGTACCGAAGCGGGCGCCCGCGGCGTCCACGACCTCGTGTGCCGTCCGGCCGTCGTAGAGCTGCCCCCGATAGGCGATGTGGGACAGCGCGTCGAGATGGGTGACGCCCTTGCCGTGGTAGTCGACGGCGATGAAGTCCTTGTGGGTGGAGGGTTCCGGGCTCTCCACGTCACCGAGATCGGTCATGTGGTGCAGGGCGGGCCTGCGGTTGTCGGGTCCGGGCCGGGTGTTCCAGGGCAGCGCCATCGGGACGACCCTCCCCGACCGCACCCTGGCCGTGGCCCGCCGCACATGGTCCGCGGTCACACGGTTCCAGGCACCGCGGTCGGCCGGGGCCCAGCGCCCCCAGGTGCGGACCGCCTCGAAGAGCGCGTCGAAGTCCCGGCGCGAGACCGCGGGACCGTTGCGCTCACTCGTTCCGCTCACGCGTCCCATCTTCGTGCGGGGACGCCGGCTCCCGCATCCGCCGGCCGACGAACACCCTGCGGACTCGCCGGTGTGGTGATTGCTTACGAAACCGGTGATCGACAGCATGGGCCCGTGATTCTGGTCCCGGGCTGGGTGTGGCGAGGGAGCCCGTTGCGCAGGGCGTTGGGCGCCGGCCTTCCCGCCGGCGTGTTCTTCGCCGCCTTCGTGGTCGTCGAGTCCGGCTCCTGGGTGGGCGCCGCCGTCGTCTTCGTGGTGCTCTCCCTCCTGTACGGCGTCAGGGTGGCCCGCCGGATGAGCAGGCTGTGGCCCGGCGCCGCGGATCTGGAGCCGGCGGACCGGGCGCGGGTGGTACGGGCCACCCGACGGGGTGAGGCTGCCGGGGAGGCCCGGCTGGCGCCCGCGGTCGTCGAATACGCCGCCGCGCTGCGCGCCGCGCGGGATCAGGACCGGCTCCTGCGGTGGGTGGTCGTGCTCGCCGCCGTGGCGGCGGTGGCTCTGGCCGTCTACGACACCGTGGCCGGGTCGGCCCGGGAGGCCCTGGTGTCATGGCTGGTGGTCGCCCTGTTCGCGCTCGACCTGGCCTGGTGGCCCAGGCGGCGGGCGCGCCTGATGTCCCGGGTGGAGCGAGCGGAAGGGGCGGCCCGTGCGCTGCTGCGACAGGAGTCGCCGGGCGGGTGAGCGCCCTCGCACAGAGGCTGGGCCGGGCGCAAGCTGGACGGTGGGTGCCCGACCGGTGGGGAGAGCGGAGATGACGACGATGCCGAATCTGCCCGAGGTGGTGTCGCGCGAGGAGTGGCTCACCGCCCGCAAGGAGCTGCTGGCCGAGGAGAAGGAACTCACCCGGGCCCGCGACCGGGTCAACGCCGACCGGCGGCGGCTGCCGATGGTCCGCGTCGACAAGCCGTACACCTTCGAAGGCCCGAACGGGAAGGCCGGTCTGCTCGACCTGTTCGAGGGGCGCTCCCAGTTGGTCATGCACCACTTCATGTGGACCTACGACATCGACGCCGACGGCACCGAGCACCCCCGCGACACCGGCTGCCCCAGCTGCTCCTCCGCGGCCGACGGCATCGGCAACCCGCGGCAGCTTCACGTCCGCGACACGACGCTGGTCGCGGTGTCCCGCGCGCCGTACGAGAAGATCGCCGCGTTCCGTGCGCGCATGGGCTGGACGTTCCCCTGGTACTCCTCGGCCGGCAGCGACTTCAACCATGACTTCCACGCGACCGTCGACGAACGGGTCGCGCCGGTGCAGATCTTCCACCGCACCGAGGCCGAGCTGGCCGAGGCCGGAATGCCGTGGTCGCAGAGCATGCGCGGCGACTGGCCGGGGATCAGCGCGTTCCTGCGCGTCGGGGACGAGGTCTTCCACACCTACTCCGCCTTCGGCCGTGGCATCGAGGAGTTCCACAACGGCTACCCGTACCTCGACCTCACCGCGCTCGGCCGCCAGGAGGCATGGGAGGAGCCGCGGGGCCGCGCGGTACCCCTGGGTCTGCAGGTGGGCGGCCCCGCCATGCGCCTCCCCGACGAATACGACGCGTGATCACCGGCAGGGGCCCGCTCCCCTCCGGAGCCCGGGCGTGGCCGTCGGATGCGGCGGCGTGGGATCAGAAGGCCGTGTGGGTGAACCAGACGTCGAGCACGGCGGCCTCGCCCGAGACGTCGAAGGCGGTGTCCTGGTACGACCGCCGCCCGTAGAGCAGCAGCAGGAGGTCCGCCGCCCGTCCCCGTACCGTCGCCCGCGTCTCGGCGGGGGCGGCGTCGGTGGCCGTCGGCGGGAGCAGGCGGAATCCGTCCTGGTCGAGCCGCACCCGCCACTCCTCCACGGTCTCGCCGGTGGGGTCGGTGCACTGGAAGCCGATGGTCTCGCCGTCGCCGCGCAGTTTCGACACGCCTGGGGCGAAGAGCCCCGCGTAGGGCAGGTTGACGAGGAACTCGTCCACCCCGTCGGCCGCCAGGACCGGGTCGATGTCCGACTCCCGGCCGACGGCGCGCTCCGCGTCCGTCCGGTGCACCAGCGTCTCGAACAGCATCCGCCGGACCCAGAACCGCGCGTGCTGGTCCTCGGCCCAGGCCCACATCCCCGCCTCGGGATCCGTGGCCCGCAGCACGGCGGCCACCTGGGGCACGCCCGCCGCCACCCAGCCGGCGTACTCCCCCGGAGACTCCGGCAGCCCCAGCTCCACGTCACGGCTGCGCGGAGGCTCCTGCACCAGCCGGGTCAGCAGCGCGCAGAACCAGCGCTGCAGCGATCCCACGTGCCGGGTGAGCTCGGCCAGCGTCCAGTCGGGGCAGGAGGGTACGCCGGTCGCGGGGTCCGCGCCCTCGACCACCTCGACGTAGCGCAGGGTCTCCCGCTCGATCGCCTGCCGGTAGATGTCGTAGGGCAGGGGGTGCCCCGTCCGCCTCGCCGTCGCCATCTGATGCCGCCTTTCACCGCGCGGAGTTCCGTCGCGACGAGTGTGGACGCTGGAGTCCACTCGAAGGCAAATCCGCGCCGGCGTTCGGTGGGCCGGACATCGTTCGAAAAACCTTGACGCTGCGCCACACCCCGATCGAGACTCTCGCAACACGACGTCACACAGCCGAAACGACAGGGCGCCCACGGCCGGGGCCCCCGTCGCCGGACCGCTTCCGCGCGCCTTCTTCCCTTCCCGTCAGCCATGCCTCAGCAGGGGAACTCGTCATGCCGTACACCGCACGTCCGCGCAGCCGCGCGAGACACCGGGCGGGCCGGATCGCCGCCCTGGCCGCCGCGTCGCTGTTCCATCACCAAGGTGACTTGGTCGGCGGAGTCGAAGCTGACCGCGGGCTCGCGGCTCACCCCGGGCGAGTGGAAGCACGTCACCGTCACCCTCGACGGCGGCTCCGGCACGGCGGTCCTCTACGTGGACGGCACCGAGGTCGCCCGCACGACCGGCATCACCATCAAGCCGTCCGACCTGTACGACGGGGCCAAGGACTTCAGCGGTTACATCGGCCGGTCCCTCTACTCCGCCGACCCGTACTTCGGCGGCGAGGTCGACGACTTCCGGATCTACGACCGGGCCCTGTCGGCCGCCGAGGTCCTGGAGCTCAGCGGCAACACCACGGGCGTCGCGAAGGCGACCCACCCGGCGCTGAAGGTCGACGCCCTCGTCGACGACGCCCACAGCCGGATCACCCTGCCGCTGACCGAGGGCACCGATCTCACCGCCCTGGCACCGGAGTTCACCCTCGCCCACGGCGCGGCGATCAGCCCGGCCTCCGGCAGCGTCCGCGACTTCACCGAGCCCGTACGGTACGAGGTCACCGGATCGGACGGGAAGAAGCGCACCTGGACGGTGTCGGCGCTCGTCATGAGGAGCCCCGTCCTGTCGGGGCTCAACGCCGACCCGAACATCGTGCGGTTCGGCGACACCTTCTGCATGTACCCGACCACCGACGGCTTCGAGGGCTGGAGCGGCACGCGGTTCAAGGCGTACTCCTCCACCGACCTGGTCCACTGGAAGGACCACGGCGTCATCCTCGACCTCGGGCCGGACGTCTCCTGGGCGGACAGCAGGGCCTGGGCGCCGACGATCGCCGAGAAGGACGGGAAGTACTACTTCTACTTCTGTGCCGACGCGAACATCGGCGTCGCCGTCTCCGACTCGCCGACCGGCCCGTTCACGGACGCCCTGGGCAAGCCGCTGCTCAAGGCGGGCCAGTACAGCGGCCAGATGATCGACCCGGCCGTCTTCACCGACGACGACGGGCAGTCGTACCTCTACGGGGGCAACGGCCACGCCCATGTGGTCCCGCTGAACGACGACATGGTCTCCTTCGACGCGTCGAAGGTCACCGACATCACTCCGGGCGGCTACAACGAGGGCTCCTTCGTCATCAAGCGCGAGAACACCTACTACCTCATGTGGTCGGAGAACGACACCCGGGACGAGGACTACCGGGTCGCCTACGCCACCGGCCCCTCCCCCACCGGTCCCTGGACCAAGCACGGAGTGATCCTGGAGAAGGACCTCTCCCTCGGCATCAGGGGCACCGGCCACCACTCGGTGGTCCACGCGTCCGGGCGGGCTCAGCGGGGCCGCAGCTCCCCCGAGCCGCGCGGGATCAGCCGGGTGGGAATCTCCGTGGAGCGCGCCCGGGAGCGGTCGCCGTCCAGACGGGCCAGCGCGATCGTCGCGGCCGTGGCGCCCATGGCCGCCGGGTCCTGGGCGACCACGGTGAGGGCGGGCTCGAGAACCTCGGCGAGGGGGATGTCGTCGAAACCGACGAGTGCGACATCCTTGCGGCCGGTCCGGGCGAGGCCCATCACGACCCCCATCGACGCGAAGTTGTTCGCCGCGAACAGTGCGGTCGGCGGGTCCGCCAGGTGCAGCAGGCGTTCGGTGGCGTCGGCCGCCGACTGCACGTCGTGACCGCCCACGACCAGCGCCTTGTCGTAGGGAAGTCCGGCTTCCGCGAGGGCGTCCCGGTAGCCGCGCAGACGCATCCGCCGGGTGTAGAGGGCGGTGGGGCTGTCTCCGACGAAACCGATCCGGCGGTGGCCGTGCAGGATCAGGTGCGCGGTGCCCTCGCGGCCTCCGCGCCGGTTGGGGCTGAGCACACTGTCCGCGGCCAGGCCGGTGCCGGGGCGGTCCAGGAAGACCACCGGCAGCCCCGCGGAGCGATCCGCCTTGAGGTACGCGTGATCCGCTTTCACGGTCGGCGCCACCAGCAGGGCGCTGACCCGGCGGTCCAGGAAGGTCCCGACCAGGGTGCGTTCCCGCTCGGCGTCCTGGGCGGAGGACCCGACCAGCAGGGTGAGGCCCCTGCCGTGGGTCACCGACTCGATGCCGCTCGCCACCGTGGCGAAGAACGGGTTGCTCATGTCCGGCACGATCAGCCCGATGGCGGTGTCACTCCTGCCGAGGCGCATATGACGTGCCATCAGGTTGGGCCGGAAGCCGAGCCGCTGGACGGCCTCCATCACCCGCTCCCGGGTCTCGGCGGCGACCGGCCCGTCACCGTTGAGCACCCGGGACACCGTCTTGGCGCTGACTCCGACCTGCTGCGCCACATCGCTGAGCGTTGGCCGACGGGCCACAGACATGGTCACATCCCCTTCGAAACGATGATGGCGTGAATGAATCTTGCCATCCACACCGTTCGCGCCGCCGTCAGCCCTCGGGGCTCCTTGACACGAGCGCGGCGGTCGGCTCGTAACAGAACGGAACATGTCGGCGAATCGGGATGATGTGGGCGAAAAGTGGTCCGGTGTGTCGACCAGGTGTACAACTCGGCCGAAAGGGCCGTCAGTTGTGATGCATCATGTCCCTCGACAGCACTCCGAGCTGAACGAAACGGACGGACATGGCTGCGTGGTCCACCCGGGCGGCCTGCCCAGACGACCTGCCCCAGCTGCGCTCTCTGCTGACCGAGGCGTGCGACACGGCGGTCGTTCCCCCGTCCGCGCTCCTCGCCGACGCCGTTGAGCACGACCTGGTCCGAGTGGCCGAATCCGATGGCGAATTGGTGGGTTGCGTCGCCGCGGAAATGCCGTCCCCGGGTCATGCGCGTCTTTCGGTGATCGCGGTCCGGGCCGGAATGCGCCGACAGGGCGTTGCCGCCCGGCTCCTCGCTGAGACGGTGCGGGAACTGCCACAAAGGTCGAGCGAACCGCCTCTGATATCCGCCGTGGCGAGCACGGGGGAACTGGCCGTGACCCGCCTCCTGCTGGCGTGCGGATTCATAGGAACCCGGGTCATGCACGTCAGCGACTGGGAAGACGGTCTCCATATCCACTATCAGTACAAGGCGCGCGTCGAATACCTGGATCCGGACGCCCGGCATCTCGTGCACGCCCATGCGCGGGAGCAGCTCAAGGAGTCCCTGGCGCCCTCCGACCACGCGCTGACGGCACTGGTGACGCTCGGCGGTGAGCCCGCGTTCGAGATCGCCCGATTCGATCAGGACGACCCCGCGACCCTCCAGTCCGGGGAAGCCGCGGCCGGCATCGCCTTCTCCGGTTCCATACTCGCCGCGATCACTTTCCTGCTGGGTTTCGCCTTCTCGTCGACCCGTTTCCCGGACGACGTGCGCCTGCTCCTCATCGGCGCGACGTTCAGCACCGTGCTCTCCCTGATCGTCTACGCGAGCGCCTCCGGAGAACTGGCCCGGATCCGCTCGAACTCGTTCGGCGAGATCATGAAATGGGGGAACGTGCTGTCCGAGTACGGTGGCGTGTTCCCCTTTCTGATCTCGCTTCCCGTGACTTACGCGCAGGCCAGCGGCGATCCGTGGTCGACCATGGTGCTGGCCGTCGTACTCGGTGCCGCGATCGCCTGCTACGAGCGCTCCGCATTCTCGATCGCCTACCGGTTCCGGCGATCCGGGCCCGAGATCGTGCTGATGGCGCTCACGGCGGTCTCGCCCGCGGTGGGCGCGGCGCTGGTGGCGGCGGATGTCACCAGCTGGCCCTGGACCACCGTGATCACCGCCACGCTCGCCGCCCGGACCTGGCTGTATCTCTATCGCCGAGGCGCGGAGGCCGATATCGCGGAGCGCCGGCAGTGGCAGATCAGGGAGTAGGTCCCACCGCCGCACGGACCCGCTCCGCGATCTCCCGGGCGCACCCCCAGGACAGCGTCAGTCCGGCTCCGCCGTGACCGTAGTTGTGCAGCAGCAGCGAGCCCTCATACCGCTCTTGAACGAGCCGGACCCGCTCCCGTACGGGTCGCAGCCCCACCCGCTGCCCGAGCACCCGTGCTTCCGCGACGGCGGGTTCGACGGCGGCGCAGCGGCGGACGATCTCCCGGGCCGCGGCCCGGTCGGGCCGGAGGTCCCACCTTCCCCGGTCCGCCGTTCCGCCGAGGACCAGCACGTCGCGGTGGGGGTAGATGTAGGTGAGCACCTCGGCCCCGGGGGTGTCGTCGCAGAAGAAGGACTCGATCCCGGGGTTCTCCACCACGACGAGCTGGCCGCGCACCGCCTCGACCGCGGGGTCGTCCGCCAGGAACCGGGCTCCGGCACCCGAGCAGTTGACGACCACCGGCGCCTCGCGCATCGCCTCTTCGAGGGTCCGGTAGCGGTGCCGGCGCATGGATCCGCCGGCCTGGGTGAGCCGCCGGACGAGGTAGTGGAGGTATCGGGGCATGTCGACGACGGGTGCGCGGTAGCGCCACCCCGCCACGAAACCGTCCCGGAGGTCGATCGGGGCGCACATCCGCGCGTCCACCAGACCACCCCACGCCGGCATGTCGCAGGGAATCCTGGACTGCTGAACGCCTTCCACCAGCCGGATTCCCGTGTCCGCCACGGTACTCAGCGCGGTCAGCACCGGCAGGGTCTCCCGGCTCCATCGCTCGACCTGGTTCCTGGGCTCTGCCAGATACGGATCCCACATCGCGCCCGCGGCGGCCGAGGTCGTCGCACCGGGGGGCTGATCGGCGTCCACCCGGACGTCCATTCCCGATTCCGCCAGGCACACCGCCGTGGTGAGCCCTGCGACACCGGCACCGATCACCACCGCACTGGCAGCCACTGCTCGCCTCCGTCGTCCGACACGTTTGAGCGACCGGGCCGGCAACGTTGTCACCCGGGCTTCGAGACTATCCTCCGGCGCGAAAAGGCGAGTAGAGGAGTTTCCGTGACGAGCGTGTGCGGGTCTCCTCCAACGCTTGCGGCGGTATCCGCCCTGCAGTAACTACGTGGATCATGAACCTGTTCAACCGCGGTGCGTCCCTGCGCCGCTCGGCGCCCCCACCTCTCGCCAACTCCCGGTCCACACCATGGATTTCCCCGGCACCGGTCTGCCGGATCCCGCCCTGGCGGCGCTGACCGGAGAGTGGGCGATCGACCCGGCGCACAGCCGGATCGGTTTTTCCGTGCGGCATGCCATGGTGACCACGGTGCGCGGCGCCTTCACGGAGTTCGAGAGCCGCCTCTACTTCGACGGTCGCGATCCCGCTCGCTCGCGGGCCGAGATCTCGCTGTCCACCGCGAGTGTCGACACCGGGGTGGAACAACGCGACGCCCACCTGGTCGGCCGTGACTTCCTGGACGCCGTGACATATCCGCGTATGCGATTCGCCAGCACCGCCGTGCAACTCGCGGGCGCCGACGTCTACCGCATGACCGGCGACCTCACCATCAAGGACACCACCCGTCCCGTCGTCCTGGAGCTCACCTACATAGGACGCGTGACCGATCCGTTCGGCTACGAGCGGGTCGGCTTCGACGGCACGACCACCATCAACCGTTCCGAGTGGGGCCTGACGTACAACGCCAGACTGGCCGAGGGCGGCGCCATGGTGAGCGAGAAGGTGCGCCTGCAGTTCGACATCGCCGCCATCCGCACCTCTCCGGTGGACTGAGCCGGAGACACCGACTGTCGCTTGTCGGATTCTGACCATTGCCCGTCGTAATCCCGTCCCGTTCCGTGCGGCTCGTCCTCCTACGTTGGGGGTGAAGCCGAAAGGAACTCGACAGATGACCGTTCAGAACGACTTGCCCCCGGCCGACACGGTGCGTACCTGGCTCGACGAGGCCGACCGGGTGCTGGTCGCGGCCGGTGCGGGGCTGAGCGCGGCGGCCGGGTACGACTACGGTGACGTCGAGCGGTTCAGGGAGCTGTTCCCGGCGCTGCACCGGCTCGGACTGCGCTCCCGGTACCTGCTGGGCGTGCCGCTGCCCGCCGACATGATGTGGGGCTACTGGGCCGTCCATATCGACGACATCCGTTTCGGATCCCGGCCGAACCCCCTCTACCGGCGGCTGCGCGCCCTGGTCGGGGACCGCGACCACTGGGTGACGACGTCGAACGTCGACGCGCTGTTCGCCCGCAACGGCTTCGGGCCGGGCCGGATCTTCACGCCCCAGGGCGACTACGGACGTCTGCAGTGCACCGTGCCGTGCGTGCGGGAGACCTGGGCCGCCAAGCCGTTCCTCGAGCGGATCCTCGCCGCGTACGACCCTGGCACGGGACGGGTGACCGACCCGGCCGCCCTGCCCGTCTGCCCCCACTGCGGTGCGGACGTCTTCCCCAACGTACGGGTGGGACCCGAGTTCGTCGACAGCGCCTATATGTCCGCCGGGGACCGGCTGGTGCGGTGGCTCGGCGAGGCGCCCGGCGGTGCCCGTCTGCTCGTCCTGGAGTTCGGCGCCGGTTTCAACACTCCGGGCGTGGTCCGCCTGCCCATGGAGAACATCGTCCGCCACACGCCTGGAGCACGCCTGGTGCGGGTGAATCCCGGCCACCCGGAAGTCCCCGCCGACCTCGGAGCCCGTGCCCTGTCCGTGCCGTTCGGGGGCGGACGTGCTCCTGGACGCACTCACTCGACCCGACCGGAAGGGATGTCAGCCATGACCGATCAGCCTGAACCGACGGTGGTGGTCACCGGGGCCACGGGACAACTCGGCGGGCGCGTCGCCCGCCGCCTGGCCGAGCGGGGCCTGGCGCAGAGGCTGCTGGTGCGCAGCCCCGAGCGGGCGCCCCGACTGCCCGGCGCCACACCGGTCCGCGGCGGCTACGGCGACCGCGAGGCCGTCCTGCGCGGCCTGAGCGGCGCGGAGACCGTGTTGATGGTGTCCGCCTCCGAGAGCGCCGACCGGCTCCGCGAGCACCGGACGTTCGTGGACGCCGCCGCCGAGGCCGGGGTACGGCACCTGGTGTACGTGTCCTTCTTCGGTGCGGCACCCGACGCCACGTTCACTCTGGCCCGCGACCACTTCCACACCGAGGAGCACATCCGCACCGCCGGTCTGGCGTACACCTTCCTGCGCGACAACCTGTACGCGGAGTTCGTCCCCGGCCTGGTCGGTGAGGACGGCGTCATCCGTGGTCCGGCCGGGCGGGGGCGGGCCGCGTTCGTCTCCCAGGACGACATCGCCGACGCCGCCGCCGCGGTCCTGACCCGGCCCGCCGAACACGCCGGCAGCACCTACGACCTGACCGGTCCCGAGTCCCTGACGCTGGACGACGCGGCGGCGATCCTTTCCGAGCGGCTCGGCCGCACCGTCACCTACCGGCCTCAGACGGTCGAGGAGGCGTACGCCTCCCGCGCCTCCTACGGTGCCCCGCAGTGGCAGCTCGACGCCTGGGTGTCCACCTACACGGCCATCGCGGCCGGCCGGCTCGACGGCGTCAGCGACGCCGTGCCCCGCCTCACCGGCCACCCCGCCACGCCCCTCGCCGACGTCATCCGCGCCGACCGGGGCCTTTCATGACCGTTTCGCGCGCGCGGTACGACGGCTTCGCCGAACAGGCGGCCGCCCAGCCCTCAGCTCTGCCCCCGGCTCTGCCGCCGGCCGCCTACCGCGCCGCGATCGCCCTGGACGAACCCTTCCGGCCGTCGGCGCCCCCCGCCCCGGCCGACCGGCTGGACACGCACGTGCGCTCGGCCCTGGGACTGCTCGGCACCGACCCCGCCGTGGAGCGGCTCGGCCTGCGAGCGGAGTCACTGCGGGCTGCCGCGGACGCCGACGCGACGACGGCCCGCCGGGTGCTGCGCGCCCTGCTGACCGTCCGCGCTCCCGGCCCGCTGCCCGACGGCGCCGCCGCCGCGGTGGACACCGTCCTCGGTGCGGAACGCCGACTGCGGTCAGCCGTTCCGGCACGCCGACTGCCCACGATTGCCGAGGAGTTCCCCGACACCGCCTTCCCGGCGGCACGTCATACGGCGTTGTGGCGCGGGGACATCACCACACTCGCTGCGGACGCCGTCGTCAACGCCGCCAACAGCGCCCTGCTCGGCTGCTTCCGCCCCCTGCACCCCTGCATCGACAATGCCATCCACCACGCCGCCGGGCCCCGTCTGCGGGACGACTGCCACACCGTCATCACGCTGCAGGGTGCCGCCGAGCCGACCGGTACCGCCAAGATCACCCGGGGCTACCATCTACCGGCCCGCTACGTCCTGCACACCGTCGGCCCCGTCGTCCACGGCCGTCCCGACCACGGTGACGCCAAGGCCCTGGCCTCCTCCTACCGGGCCTGCCTGGACCTCGCCGCCGAAGTGCGGACGATCCGCACCCTCGCCTTCTGCGCCGTGAGCACCGGCGTCTTCGGCTACCCCAAGGACGAGGCCGCCCCCGTAGCCCTGGGCACCGTCAGCGACTGGCTCGACGCCCACCCCGGCCGGTTCGACCGGGTCGTGTTCACCGTGTTCGGGGCCGATGACGAGACGGCCTACCGGCGCGCTCTCGGCGAGCGAGCCTGAGCCGAAGAGGCGGCCTCCCCGTCGCGCCCGCGCACCTCGTTGCGGAAGTCGATCGGGGACCGGCCGGCCCGGTGCGTGAAGTACTTGTTGAACTGCGAGGGATTGGCGAAGCCGAGCTGCTCCGAGATCTGGGCCGCGGTCCGGTCGCTGTGCGCCAGCAGGCGCTTGGCCTCCAGGACGACCCGCCGGTCGACGAACTCCTTGGCGCCGAGC
Organism: Streptomyces sp. NPDC039424; assembly: GCF_055639495.1. Taxonomy (NCBI): domain Bacteria; kingdom Bacillati; phylum Actinomycetota; class Actinomycetes; order Kitasatosporales; family Streptomycetaceae; genus Streptomyces; species Streptomyces sp. NPDC039424. The sequence goes on along the minus strand of NZ_JBVKAI010000007.1, from coordinate 19,196 downwards.
CCGGCGGTGGTCAGCGTGGCCCGGGCGAGCGTGCGTGTGGAGTAGCCGAGCATCTGGGCGTAGTCCTCCACTCGCCGGGTGCGGGTGAAGTTCCGTTCGACCACGTCACGGAAGCGTGTGTACGTCTCGTCCGGCTCCGGTGCGGGGCTGCCGGCCGGGACCGTGAGGTGGGCCAGGCGCAGCACCAGGACCGCCAAGAGGTGGCGCAGGGCCGCCAGGTGCACCTCCAGAGGCAGGTGACCGAGCGCGTGGAACTCGCGGCTGAGGTGCTCCGCGGCCAGGTTCAAGGCTTCGGCGTCGTCGCCGACGGGGGTGCTGACGACGGGCGCGTACGGGTCGTCGACGCGGGCCGCCGTCGCGGTGGCCGGATCGAGGGCGTCCTGCTGGAACAGGATCAGCTTGCCCTCGGCCTCGGTGAGATCGCCCCACTGCTGCACCTGACCCGGCCGGACCCACGTCCAGGAGCCCGGCCGGAGGGCATGGGCGGTGAAGTCCACGGTGTGCCGCAGGTCGCCCGCCGTGAGGGTGAGCAGGTGATGGAAGTCGGGGCGCTGCGGCCGGGTGAGGGTGTGTTCCGGTACGCGTCCGCGCAGATCGGCCAGCGACATGACCTCCACGCCGGCGGGCGTACCCGCCGGTGCGGCGAAGGGGACCTCGGGGATCCCCTCAGAGAGGCCGTGTCGGGTTCTGGCCGTCATCAGTCGCGAGTGTATGCGGCTGACCCGATACCCGTCTTCCCTCACCCGGCCGGGGCCTTGCCCATCAGGGCCGTCCAGTCGCCGGCACGGTAGTCCCGTATCCAGGCGTCGATCTCGTGGGCCGACATCTTGTACTTCTCGGCGGCCTGGGCACTGGTCGTGGGCCCGTGCAGCACCACCAGTACGACCCGGACCTTGTCCGCCAGCGTGAGCTTCTCCTTCGGTTTGTCCGGCAGGTCCTCGAACCGGGTACAGCCCTGGGTGCCGGGCTTGCCGGGCTCCCCCGGCTGACCTGGGCCACCGTCCTGACCGCTGTCGCCGCCCTTGCCGCCGTCGCCGCCGTTGCCGCACTCACCGCCGTCACCGCCCTTGCCACCCTGGCCGCCCTGGCCGCCGGGGAGGCCAGCAGCCCCCGCTCGGTGGCTGGAGCCTGCCGCGATGTCGTCCGGTGACTGTGCTGCCTGAGCGGCGAAGGTGATGCCGACCGCGGAAGCCAGTGCGGCTGCCACCAGTACGACGCAACGCTGCCATATACGCCTGATCATGAGTTTTCTCCTATCCGGGGGTCACGGCCCGGGCGGGATGAATCCGCCCGGGCCGTGAGTACTGACAGGCCGGAGCCGTCAGACGGCGTCGCCGCCCGCCCCTCCGTCGCCGCCTACGACACCACCGGCGCCGCCGTCACCGCCGTCACCGCCGGTCTGAGCGCCCTGGCCACCGTCGCCGCCGTCGCCGCCGACGACACCACCGGTACCGCCGTCACCACCGTCGCCACCGGTCTGACCGCCCTGGCCACCGTCGCCACCGTCGCCGCCGACGACACCACCGGTACCGCCGTCACCACCGTCACCGCCGGTCTGACCGCCCTGGCCACCGTCGCCACCGGTGCCGCCCTCGACACCACCGGTACCGCCCTGGCCACCGTCGCCGCCGGTCTTGCCGCCGTCGCCGCCCTGGCCGCCGTCGCCGCCTTCGACACCACCGGTGCCGCCCTTGCCGCCGTCGCCGCCGGTGTCGGCGCCCTTACCGCCCGGACCGCCGTCGCCGCCCTCGACACCACCGGCACCGCCGTCGCCGCCCTTACCCCCGGTCTTCGGCGGATCCTGCTTGGGATCGTCCTTCTTGGGCGGATCCTGCTTGGGATCGTCCTGCTTCGGCTCGTCCTTCTTCGGGTCGTCCTTCTTCGGCGGATCCTGCTTGGGGTCCTCCTTCTTGGGGTCCTCCTTCTTGGGCTCGTGCTTCTTGGGCTCGTGCTTCTCTACCTGGTGCTCGCCCTTCCAGTGGTCCTTGTCCTTGGTGTCCCAGTGCTTGTGGTGATCGTGGTGCTTGTCCCACCAGTGGAAGTCGTTGTGGGAGTCCCAGAAGTAGTACTTGTAGTGCTTTTCCACTACGTAGTAGCACTTGTAGTGGTCATCCCAGTAGTACTTGTAGTGGTCGTCCCAGCAGTAGTACTTCTGGTGCTTGTGGTGCTTGTGGTGCTTCTTGGACCAGCAGTACTCCTTGTGGTGCTTGCTGGGATGCCCCTGGGCCATGCCCGGCACCGACGCCTCCGGCATCGGTGCCGCGGTCGCGACTGCGGCCGGCAGAATCACACCCCCGGCGACGACCACCGCCGACGCCACCGCCGTCGCCAGCCCGAGACGGCGCTTGGGACGAGCGTCGTCCTGGCCGCGGATCATACGCATCATGATCTTTTCCTCCTGAAGTGAGAGGCACTTTCCTGTGCCCGGCGGACCTCAGATTTCGTCTCCGGAGTTTCCGGCGAGGACCGCACTTCAAGTAGGCCCGCACCACCCCCACGACCTCATGTTCCGAAGGCTCGGGACTTGACAGAGCCAGAAACAGCGCATATAGGGCGCCCGGCGCCGCTGGTGGTGCGCCGACAAGGTCGGCTCACACCCTTCGCGCTCCCTCGTAGGGGTGAGCTTCACGCAGGAGGCTTGTCGGTGGAGGTCAACGCTCTCTACCACTGAAGTACCGGCAGGCAGCCCATCCACGCCGGACACGCGACATCACCGATGTCCGGGGTCTGCCCCAGGAAGCTGTCCCAGCTCCCTCGGCGCTGCTTTGCCCACGCAGCCGTCGCGACGCATGCCTCGGTGACCAGGCCGACTCCTGACAGAACGTCAGCCGATCCGCCGCACCCGTGCCCGTACACCGGCGGACTCCAGCGGATCGATCGCCAATTCTCACGAGGGAACCACCATGTCCGTGAATCTGCTGCCGCCCCTGCCTCCCGTACTGACGCAGCCGACCCTGTTCGCCGCGGTACCCGGCTTCGGCCCCACCGCGGGCGGCAACAACGTGCTGCTGATCGGCACCAACCTCGGCGGAGCCACATCCGTCACCTTCGGCGGCACGCCGGCGACCATCCTGTCCCAGGACCCCTCCGGGACCCTGATCACCGTCGCCGCCCCGCCCCACGCCGCGGGCAGCGTTCCCGTGGTCGTCACGGCCGCCGCCGGGGTCAGCACTCCCGCCAACTACACCTACGTGGCACCGCCGGCCCCCCAGCCGCCGACCGTCGCCGTCATGACCCCGCAGACCGGTCCGACCACGGGCGGCACACCGTTCACCATCGTCGGCAGCAACCTGACCGGCGCCACGGTCACCTTCGGCGGCGTCCCGGCCACCAACGTCAACGTCATCGCCGGCGTCGTCCTGACCGGCCTGACACCTCCGGGGGCCGCGGGCAACGCGGCCGTCCAGGTGACCACGCCCGCGGGCACCGCGACCGTCCCGGGCGGATACACCTATGTCACGCCGCTTCCCCCCGTCGTGGTGTCCATCAACCCGACGACCGGGACCACCGCGGGCGGTACGCCGTTCGTCATCACCGGCTCCAACCTGACCGGGGCTCAGGTCACCTTCGGCGGAGTGGCGGCGACCAACGTCGTCTCCTCCGGCAACGTGGTCGCCGGGCTCACTCCTGCGGGAGCCGCCGGCAACGCCGCGGTCGTCGTGACGACTCCCGCGGGCAGTACGAACGTGACGGGCGGATTCACCTACGCGTGACCCGCTCGCCCCGGGGCGGTACTCAGCCCTGACGGGAGCCGTCCCGGTACGAGTTCAACGCCGATGGGCACGACGAACCCGTCGCGAACAGGCCCGGTCGTCACGACCGGGCTTGTTTCGTACGTGACGCGCCCACCCGTGACCCGCCCACCGCAAAAAGAACGGTGGTTCTGCTTGTAGGGTGTCACAAGCAGAACCACCGTTCTTTTTGCAGGAGGGACCGCGATGCCCCGGCTCACCGACGCGCGCAAGGAACTCCGGCGCGCCCAGATCACGGAGGCCGCCGTACGCTGCTTCGGGCGCAACGGCCTGGAACGGACCTCGATCGCCGACATCACCGCCGAGGCCGGACTCTCGGCCGGCTCCATCTACGCCCACTACCGCAACAAGGCCGACCTGGTCCAGGCCGCCGCCCGCGAGGTGCTCGCCGCGCGCGCCAAGGTCCTCGGCCAGTACGCCGCGAGCGCCACCCCGCCCGACCCCGACGAACTGCTCGCCCGCCTGATCGCCGCGATCGACCCCGCCGAGGCCCGGGTCGGCGTGCAGACCTGGGGCGAGGCGACCACCAACCCGGCCATCCGCGACATCGTCGTCGACATGACCGACCGGATGCGCGCGATGCTGCACGACTGCGTCACGGCGTGGCTGGTCAAGGCCGAGCACCACGAGCCGGCCGGGGCCCGGGAGCGTGCCACCCCGATCGCCCACCGGGTGTTGGCGCTCTACCAGGCCGAACTGCTGTACACCGCCCTGCAGTCACCGCCCGTCGAGACAGCGTCATGACCACCCGGACCGCTTCGTTCGCCGGCCGCACCGTATTCCGGATCGGCTACGGCCCGTTGCAGCTCGAGCGCCTGCGCGACCGCCGCGGCGAGGCCGTCGAGTCCCGCTCCAACGATCTCCCCATCGGCTGACCACAACCATCGGACCCGGGTCGCGAGGCCCGGAGTCCCTAAGGACGGATCATGAAGGCGATCATTTACCGCGACAACGGCGGCCCCGACGTTCTCCGGCTCGTCGACCGTGACCTGCCCGCGCCCGGACCCGGCGAGGTTCGCGTCCGGGTTGCCGTGTCCGGCGTCAACCCGACCGACTGGCAGGCCCGCTCCGGCGCCGCCCACCCCAAGCACTTCCCCGAGGTCACCCCGCACCTCGACGGCGCCGGCACGATCGACGCCGTCGGTGAGGGGATCGACCGGAGCCGGGTCGGTCAGCGGGTCTGGCTGTTCATGGCCGCCGCCGGACGGCCCACCGGTACCGCCGCCGAGTTCACCGTCGTGCCCGCCGAACAGGCCGTGCCGCTGCCCGGCGAGGCCGGTTTCGACGTCGGCGCCTCACTCGGCGTCCCCGCGCTCACCGCGCACCGCGCGCTCACCGTCGCCGAGGACGGGCCGCGCCGTCTGCGGCCCGGGGCGCTCGACGGCAGGGTGGTGCTCGCCGCGGGCGGCGCCGGGGCGGTCGGGCACGCGGTGATCCAGCTCGCCCGATGGGCCGGAGCCACCGTGATCAGCACGATCAGCGGCCCGGAGAAGGCCCGGCTGGCCACCGCCGCCGGGGCCCACCACGTGATCAACTATCGCGAGGGCGACCCGGCCGCCGAGATCCGCGAGATCGCCCCGGACGGCGTCGACATCGTCGCGGAGGTGGCGCTGGGCGCGAACCTGGCACTGGACCTGGCCGTGCTGCGGACGCGCGGCACGATCTCGACCTACGCCAACGACGGTGGCAAGCCGGTCGAACTGGACGTGCTGCGGAACATGGTGCTGAACACACGCTTGCAGTTCCTGGTGCTCTACACGGCCGGGGCCGCGGCGCGCGCCGCGGCCGCCGAGGACGTCGCCGCCGCGGTCCGCGACAAGGCCTTGCCGGTCGGCGAGGAGCACGGCCTGCCGCTGGTCCGCTTTCCGCTCGACCGCACCGCCGACGCGCACCGGGCGGTGGAGAGCGGCGCCGTCGGCAAGGTCCTGGTGGACATCACGGCGTGACGCCGCGTCGCACCACTCGGCGGGTGAGGCGGCGGTGACCACTCAGTCGGTGGGAGGCGGGACGCGGAGTGCGTAGAGGAGGGACGGCCACATCGTGTGCAGTTCGCGTTCCCAGTAGGGCCAGGAGTGGGTGCCGGGCTGGGAGAGGTTGGTGGTGACCGTCACCCCGGCGCGCCGCAACTGCTGGGCGAACCGGTAGGTCGACTGGCCCAGGGGCTGCTCCAACAGCGCGGCGGCGGAGCTGTATTGCTGCTCCAGGCCGCCGAGCTCCCCGTTGGCCGCGTAGAGGTAGACCCAGGTGTTCGCGAACGCGTGGACCAGGTGGGACGGATTGTGGGCGTCCCAGATGTCCCGGTGTTCGTCCGGGCGTCCCCACAGCCGCACCGGGTCGAGGTTCTCGCGCAGGCAGGTGGCGCTGATCGTGAGTTGCATGAGCGGATCGGTGACGTCCACGATGCCGCTGAGCGAGCCGGCGAAGCGGTAGTCGCCCGGGTGGCGCGCCGCGTAGTTCAAGGCACCCAGTCCGCCCTCGGACAGTCCGACCACGGCGCGGGTGCTGCCGGCGCCGTATGCCCGTTCCATCAACTGCTTGAGTTCCTGGGTGTGGAAGGTCTCCCAGCGGGGGGCCGTGGCACGCCCGAAGTCCCACCAGTCGGAGTAGAAGCCGGCCCGCCCGCCGTCCGGCATGACGATGAGGACGTCGGCGGGGGCGGCGAGTTGTTCGACGTCGGTTTCACGGGTCCAGGAGGTGTAGTCGTCACCGGCTCCCTGGAGGAGGTACAGGACGGGGAACGTCCGCTTCGTGCCGGGCTTCCAGTGCCTGGGGAGGATCACGCGCACCGGCATGCCCTTCCTCATGGCCGGGGATTCGACGGTGAGGTCGAGCGTGCGTGGGTCCAGGTGCTTGACGGCACTGATGTAGGCGCCGTCGTCCGCGCGGGCTGCCGGACGGGCCGCGCGGGCCGCCGCGGGGGTGCCGACCGTGCACAGGGACGCCAGCACCATCGCGCTGGTGAGCAGGCAGGCTTGGAGGGTCCGGGTGCGGCGGGCCGGGAGGGAGAGGCGTCTGGTCATGGGTGTGGGTGCTCCAGGGGCGGGCGCGGGCACGCGAAGCGCCGGTCGGTCACGCCGTGAAGGTCCGCCCAAGGTGCTGGGCGATCGTCGCGACATGCGGCGGGTCGATGAGGGACAGGTGGTCGCCCTCGACGGGGACGACTTCGAGGCGGGGGCACAGAGGCGCCCAGCCGAGGTCGGCCTCCGTCCGCAGATAGCGCGGGTCGAGCGCGGTCGTGAGCAGGTGGTGCTGTCGAGCCCGGTAGAGCACCACGTGGCCGTGGTAGGGGCGGGGGACGTACCGCTCGCCGACGCGGGCGTCGACGTACGAGGTCCGCTGGTGCTGCATGACGCCGGGGCTCATGTCCAGGCCGGCCTCGGCCACCCGGCGCATCACGACCTCGATCTGCTGGTCCTCGGGGGTGGCCGCGAGTTCGTCGTAGGGCAGTTCCAGGTGACGGCCGTAGGTCTTCTCGATGTACGCGGCGAACCGGCCGAAGCGTTCGAGCAGCACCTGCGGCGAGTCCAGGTCAGGCAGGGCCGCGGGCAGGATGGTGTCGATGAGGCCGAGGAAATCGATGGTCTCCCCCGCGTCCGTCAGCTGTTGCGCCGTCTCGTAGGCGAGGCAGCCGCCGAAGGACCAGCCCAGGAGCCGGTACGGTCCCCGCGGCTGAAGGTCCTTGATGAGGGTGACGTAGTGCGCGGCCTTGTCCTCCATCGTGCTCAACGCGTCCAGCCGCTCCATCCCGTACACGGCCTGGTCGGACGGCAGGAGCTGGGTCAGGGGCTGGTAGACGGACGTGGGACCGCCGGCCGGGTGGAAGGTGAACAGCGGGGGCCCGGAGGAGCCCGCGCCAGGCGGACGCAGGACGTTGACGACACCGTCGCCGCTCGGGTTGACGGCCGGTCTGATCAGATCGGCGATGGCGGCGACGGTGCGTTGTTCGAGCACGGTCTCGGCGGTGAGGTCGGGCTGGGCGTCGCCCAGGCGGCGGCGGACGTGGTCGACGAGGTCTTCGGCCGTGCGCTCGTTGCCGCCGGCCGAGGTGAAATCGGCGCGGACGTCGGCGGGGGGCTGCCCCAGGACTTCGGCCCAGGCGCCGGCCACCAGGCGTTCGGCGGCGTCGCGCGGCTGGAGGGTGGACGGCAGCGGCGCGGACGGCGGCGTGTCGTCGGGTGTGCCGGGCAGTGCGGGTGACGTGGGTGTGGCCGCCGTGGCTGCCGCGTCCTTCCCATCCGCCGTGTCAACCGTGTCCGGCGTGTCGGGCGCGAGTCCGAGCGCCCGCAGGACGGTGTCGCCGACCTCGCGCAGTGTCGCGCCGCGCAGCATGAGGTCCGGGGGCAGGTCGACGGCGAAGTCCTGCCGCGCCGCGTTCCGGATGCGTACCGCCATCAGCGAGTCCAGGCCGAGTTCCGGCAGCGGCACGGCCTCGTCGAGGTCCGCGGGACTGAAGCCCATGACGGCGGCCGTGCGTTTGACCAGGCGCTGGTAGACCCTGTCCGCGGCGCCGTCACCGAGGGCCTTGATGCCGAGGGGGCCGGTCCAGTCGTCCGGGGCCAGGTCCTCGGCGCGGAGGCTGTTGGTGAAGAAGGGGATGCCCGAGAAGCCGGGGAAGGCCTCCAGGAGACGCGGGGTGTCGAGGTGGAGGACACCGGTGTGCGTGCGGTTGTGGACGATGAGTGTCTGCAGGGCGTCCAGTCCCTCGGACACGGTAAGGGACTCCAGCGCCAGGGCCCGGTCGGCGGGGGCGGCGCCGGTGTCGCTCCAGGGGCCCCAGGCGATGGACGTGGCGGGCTTCCCCTCGGCTCTGCGGCGCTGCGCCATCGCGTCCAGCCAGGCGTTGGCGGTCGCGTGGGCGGCCTGCCCGGGCGAGCCGAGCAGGGCCGCCGCCGAACTGTAGAACGCCCACCAGTCGAGGTCGTGCGAGTCCAGGGCGGCCTCTAGGTGGAGCGCACCGGTGACCTTGGGCCGCAGTACCGCGTCGAGGTCGGCGGTCTCCAGGTGGGTGATCATGCGGTCGTGCAGGACGCCCGCGCAGTGGGCGACTCCGCGCAGGGTGTGTCCCTCGCTGAGTGCGGCTCGCACCAGGTGCTGGGCCACGTCGGGGTCGGCGATGTCTCCGCGCATCACCGCGACGGAGGTTCCGGCGGCGCCGATCCGGTCGATGACCGCCTCGGCCTCGGGGGTGGGGGGCCGCCTGCCGTTGAGGACGAGGCGTCCGGCTCCCTGTTCGGCGAGGCGGCGGGCCGTTTCCAGGCCGAGACCGGTCAGGCCGCCGGTCACGAGGTAGGCACCGTCGCCCCGGACGAACGGCGCCTCGTACTGCTGCTCCGCCAGCTCGGCGCAGGTCAGCCGGGCGACGAGACGGGTTCCGGCTCTCCAGGCGACTTCGTCTTCGGGGCTGTCGCCGAGCAGTTCCTGCAAGAGGTCGTCGACGGCGTCGGGCTGGGTGTCGATGTCGACCAAGGAAGCCCGCAGGGCGGGTTCCTCGATGGCGAGTGTGCGCACCAGTCCGCGCAGACTGGCCAGGTCCGGGTGGCCGGCCTCGCCCGGTGCCGTGGAGCGGGCGCGTACGGTGACCAGCCAGAGGCGGGGCGGCGGCCCTCCGCCGGGGCGGGAGGCGAGGCGTCGCGCAAGCTGTGTGGCGGTGTACAGGACCTCGGGGTCGTGGGACCCGGCCGGGCGGGTCGACAGCAGCACGACCGCCCTGGGATCGCCCGGGGTGGTGTCCTCCAGCCAGCGGTCGATCAGCTGTCCGGTGCGGGCTGCCGGGGCGTCCTCGGTGGTCGTGCGCACGTTCTTCGCCGCCAGCGCGGCGCCGAGGGCCGCCGCCAGGGTGCCGCCCGCGCCCGCCGCGGGCTCGTCGGCCAGCAACAGGGCGCTGCCGAGCCGGCCGGGGAGCGGGACGGGCGACTTCTCCCACTCGATCTCGTAGGTGAGCGCTTCCAGCGGCTTGGGTACCTCGCAGCGCTCGGCGGGACGCAGCAGCAGGCCCGTCGCGGTGATCCGGCCGTGTGCGGCGCCGGCCACGACGTTCCAGTGCGGGCCGGGCTCGGCGAAGGCCTCGATGGTGCAGCGCGTGGCGGGTGCCGTGAGGTCTTCGATGTGCAGGCTCCGCAGGGCGGTGGGGACCGTCTCGGTGCGGGGCCCGTCGGGGGCGGTGTCGCTCGGGGTGGGCTCGGCGGTCTCGGCCGGTGCGTACAGCATGGCGGTGAGGAGTTCCTCGTACGGATGCCGGGCCGGTTCCTCGGGTGTGGCGGGGGTCCAGTGCAGGACGGCGGCCGGCGCGGTGCCGGGCGCCTCGCCTCCCTCGAAGGGCCCCGGGTGGGCATGCACCCGCGCGGACGCGTGGCAATGCCATGTGCCGTCGGTCGCCCGGGCGTTGACCGCGACGGCCGCGTGCGCGCCGACGGGTTCCCAGGTGAGGGTGACGGGGGTACGGCTGGCAAGCGGCAGCCACCGGTGGATGGCGAGTTCCTCGATGCGCAGGCCCTTGACGCCGTCGCGGCCGTGGATCTCCCCGGCTGCCGCGATCATGAGCGCGGCGGCCTCGGGCAGGTCGAGGACGGGACGGCCGTGGAGGCGGCGTCCGGGGGCGTGCGCGTCGCCCGGGCCGAGGTCGGTCTGCCACAGGACGGCGCCCGAGCGGGGGTCGTCGATGCGACGGCCCAGCAGGGCGTGGGACGGGCCGGTGGCACCGGTGGCCCGGCCACGGCGGCCGAACCAGTAGCGCTCATGGCGCCAGACAGGGCTGGGCAACGGGACCCGGGTGCCCTTGGGCCACAGCCGGTCCTCCTCCACCCGTACCCCGGCGAAGTGCAGTCGCGTCAGCGCGGTGCGCAGGTCGACGGCTTCGTCTCGCTGCCGGTGCAGGGTGGGGACGACGGCCGCCTCGGAGGCGTTCGCCGCGCTCTGCAGGGTCTCGCCGAGCGGAATGAGGGCGATGGGGTGGGGCGAGATCTCCAGGAAGAGGTCGTGGCCGTCCGCAGCGGCGGCGGCCACCGCCTGGTGCAGGCGTACGGGACGGCGCAGATTGGCGCACCAGTAGGAGGCGTCCGCGGCCACTCGGGCCCGTGGGTCGTCGAACACGGTGTTGTACCAGGCGATGTCGGACGGCCGGGCGCGCAGTGTGCTCAGGCCGCGCCGCAGCTCGCGGACGATGGGGTCGACCGCGGGGGAATGCCCCGCTGCCCCGACGTCCAGGAGCCGCGCGAGACGGCCCTGGGCGGTCAGTTCGTCCACCAGTTGCCGCACGGTGGGTGCGGGGCCGGCGACCGTGCACCGGAGCGGGGAGGAGTGCACGGCGATCTCCACGCCGGGGAAGCGCGACAGGACCTGGGCGCGGTCCTCCGCGGCCAGCTCGACGGCGGCCATCGCACCGGCGCCTTCGGCGTCGAGGGTGGCCAGCTGGGCCGACCGGCTGAGGACGACGCGCAGTCCGCCGGCCACGTCGAGGGCGCCGGCCACGACCGCCGCGGCGACCTCTCCCATCGAGTGGCCGATGACGGCGGCGGGGTGGACACCGTAGGCGTTCAGGGTCCGGGCCAGGGCGATGTGCATCCCGAACAGGGCGGGCTGGATGTGCTCCACGCCGCTGCCGGGTTCCAGCCGGGTGAGCAGCTGCCGCAGCGATGCGCCGGCCTGCTTGCCGTAGACGGAGTCCAGGTCGTCGACCGCGGCGGCGAAGAAGGGGTCGTCCTCCAGCAGGCGCAGGCCCATCCCCTGCCACTGCGAGCCGTGGCCGGAGAAGACGAACACCGGGCGGTGGTCGCCGGACGAGCGGCCGCCGGGGTTGTCGGTGCGGGGCGTCAGAATGCCGGGGCCTTCGTCGGCGCTCGCCAGGGCCGCGAGCCGGTCGGCCGCCTCCTGATGGGTGCGTGCGACGACTGCGGCACACGCCGGGCCCCTTCGGTGCCGGGCCAGGGTGTGTGCGAGGTCCCGCAGCTCCGGTGCGTCGTCGGCGGCCGTCCGCCGGGCCAGGGCGGTCGCGACGTCGCCGAGGCGCTGCCGGGAGCGGGCCGAGACGACGAGCGCATGCGGGCCTGCCTGGGGTGTGCTGTCGGCGGGTGTGCTGTCGACGGGTGCGCTCGCGGGTGCCTGTTCGAGGACGACGTGCGCGTTGGTGCCTCCGAAGCCGAAGGCGGAGACGCCGGCGCGGGGCGGGTGGGAGTCCCGCTCGGGCCAGGCGGTGGGCGCTGTGACGACCCGTAGCCGAAGGCCGGTGAAGTCGATGTGCGGGTTGGGCGTGTGGAAGTGCAGGGTGTGCGGGATGCGCTGATGGTGCAGGGCCAGTACGGCCTTGATCAGGCCGACGATGCCCGCGGCGCCTTCGAGATGGCCCAGGTTGCTCTTCACGGAGCCGATGAGCAGCGGCTCGTCGGCCGGTCTGCCACGGCCGAGGACGGCCCCGAGGGAACCTGCCTCCATGGGGTCCCCGAGCAGGGTGCCGGTCCCGTGTGCCTCGACGTAGTCGATGCTCGTGGGGTCGGTCCGCGCGTTGCCGAGCGCGCTGCGCAGCAGGCGCTCCTGAGCCGCGGGGTTGGGGGCCATCAGCCCTGCCGAGCGGCCGTCGGAGTTGACCGCTGTGCCCTTGATGACGGCCAGGATCCGGTCGCCGTCGCGCTGGGCGTCGACGAGACGTCTCAGGACGACGACCGCGCAGCCCTCTCCCCGGGCGATGCCGTCCGCCGCCGCGTCGAACGGTTTGCAGCGTCCGTCCGCGGCCAGCGCCCCCGCCTGCTCGAGCGACGCCGTGACGGCGGGTGTGAGCAAGGCGTTGACGCCTGCCGCCAGGGCGGTGTCGCACTCTCCGGCGGCCAGGCTCCGGCATGCCTGGTGCACGGCCACCAGGGACGAGGAGCATGCCGTGTCGATGGTCAGGCTCGGGCCGTGCAGGTCGAACAGGTAGGACAGCCGGTTGGCGGTGATGCTGCCCGCGGCCCCGGTGCTGGTCCACGGGGTCAGCCGGGTCGGGTCCGCGGTGGTCAGGTGTCCGTATTCGAGCGCGCTGAGGCCGACGAAGACCCCGGTGTCGCTGCCTTCGAGACTGTGGGCGGGACGTCCGGCGTGGTCCAGCGCCTCGCTGCCGACTTCCAGCAGCAGGCGCTGCTGGGGGTCCATGACCTCGGCTTCGCGGGGGGTGATGCCGAAGTGGTCCGCGTCGAAGGCCTCGATGTCGTCGAGGAAGGCGCCCCGGCGCGTGGTCCGTTCCAGCAGCGCCGCCGCGCCCGGCCCGGTGGCGAAGTCCCGCAGGCGTCTGCCGGGGACGTGGCCGACGAGGTCGCTGCCCGCAAGGAGGTGCCGGAAGAACGCCTGGGGTCCGCTGATGCCGCCGGGCAGACGACAGCCGATGCCGATCACGGCGACGGGGCAGGACGCCGTGGGCGGCCCGCCGCGACCGCCCCCGGCGGTGGAAGCCGCGGCGGTGCGGGAATCGCGGGGCGTGGCGGGCTCCACGTCGTCCTGCCCGTCCTCCGGCGCGGTCTGCCCGATCGTACTCAGGTGCTGTACGAGCCCTTCGACGGTCGGGGTCTCCCACAGCAGGGTGGCCGACAGGGGCCTGCCCAGGACGCGCTCCAGACGTCCGGCCAGGCCGACGGCGGCACGCGAGGTCAGCCCGTACTCCACCAGGGGCCGGGCGTCGTCGAGTTGGTCCTCGGGGATGTCGCAGGTCTCGGTGATGAGGGTGCGCAGGGTCGCCCGCAGCTCGGTGGCGGTCGGCGGGGTCTGCCCGGACGCAGCGGCCGAATCCGTGTCTGGTTCCATCTGTCTCTCTCCCTGCCTGCGCCCTGGGGTGCTGCCGTGTGATGGCGTGTCAGGTGTTCGCGCCGCCCGTACTCCAGGCGCCCGCCAGGTACTTCTCGCGGCACGCGCTGCGGGAGACCTTGCCGCTGGTGGTGTGCGGCACCTCGCCGGGCGGCACCAGCACCAGGTCGTGGACGCCGACGCCGTGCCCGGTGGCGACCGCCGCCCGCACCGCGCGCGTCACCTCCTGCCCGAGGGTGTCGCCACGGCTCGGGTCATGGTCGTGCTCGGCCACGACGACGAGGCGCTCCCCGTCGCCGGCGGACACGGCGAAGGCGGCGATGCGACGGGAGCGGATGGCCGGATGGGCGCCCTGGACCGTCTCCTCGATGTCGTGCGGATAGTGGTTGGTGCCGTCGATGATCACCAGGTCCTTCAACCGGCCGGTCACGTAGAGCTGCTTGTCGTGCCACACGCCCAGATCCCCGGTGCGCAGCCAGGGGCCGCCCCGCTCCTCGCCGTGGAGCACCGCGCGGAAGGTGGCCTCGCTCTGCTCGGGGCGGCCCCAGTAACCGCGCCCGGTGTTGGGGCCGCGCAGCCAGATCTCGCCGACCCGGCCGTCCTCCCGGCGCCGCTGGGTCGCCGGATCGACGATCGCGATCTCCTGACCGGTCGGCCGGCCGCATGCCACCAGTTCGGCCACCGCCTGCTGGTCGGCGCTGTCCACGGGGTGGGCGATGCCCTGGCCGAGAGCGTCCCGGCGGAACGTGGTGACGGTCGGCTCCTCTCCCGCCGGGGAGGAGCACACGAACACGGTCGCCTCGGCCAGGCCGTAGGAGGGGCGCATGGCCGTGCGTGTCATGCCGGCCGGGGAGAAGGCCGCCTGGAAGCGTTCGAGGGTGGCGGGGGTGATGGGTTCGCTGCCGTTGACCATGGCAGCGACGGGCCCCAGCGACAGTTCGGCGCGCTCCTCGGCGTCCACGCGTCGGACGCAGTAGTCGTAGGCGAAGTTGGGCGCGGCGGTCACGGCCCCGGGGTGCTGGGTCAGCAGGCGCAGCCAGCGTCCCGGTTGCTGGATGAAGGCCAGCGGATCCATGAGGACCGAGGGCAGGTGGCCGACGACGGGCAGGGCGACGGCCAGCACCAGTCCCATGTCGTGGTACAGCGGCAGCCATCCCACGGCGCAGTTGCGGCCCCGGCGCAGATCGTAGGCCTCCATGGACTGGCGCACATTGGCGCACACATTGGCGTGCGTGATCTCCACACCGGAGGGGACACGGGTGGATCCCGAGGTGTACTGCAGGTACGCCACGTCGTCCGGCCGGGGCTCGCCGGACGGGGTCTCGGAGTGCGCCGCCTCCTGGCACAGCTCCGGTTCGGTGACGATGCGGGAGCCGGTGCTGAGGCCGTGCGTCGCGCAGAAGTCCGTGAGCAGCGGGCGCTGGGCTTCGACGGTGAGCAGCACCGTGGGGGCGGCGTCCTTGAGCACCGCCACCAGTTTCTCCTCGTGCCCGGGCAGGGACGGGGGGAACAGCGGGACGGCGATCGCTCCGGCACAGGCGGCGGCGAGGAAACCGACGACGTATTCGAGACCCTGCGGCGCGACGACGGCCACCCTTTCACCCGCCGCGCCCATGCGGCGCAGTCCGGTGGCCGCCGCGCGGACCCGGTCCTCCAGCCCGCTCCAGCTCAGTGAGGAGATCTCTCCCTCGATCCGAGTGCTGTGATCGACGAAGGTGAAGGCCGTTTCGTCGGGTGTGAGAGCAGCGACGTGGGCGAGATGGTGGCTGAGTGTATCCGTCACCGATGATGGCACTGGCTCACCGAACCTTCGTTTTCAGCGGGGCCGCGGCGGGAGACAGCGAAACACGGGGCCGTCGCCCTTATTCCGTCGACACGCCGAATACGAGTGAGCTGCGGGCATCTGGTCATACGGAAAGACTTATGGTTCGGCCATGAGCCGGCTGCGTGTATGGAGCGTTTGCGCGGCCGTCATGTGCTCCACCTTCCTGACGGCTTTGGACAACACCGTGGTGAATGTCGCACTGCCTCGGATGCGCGTCGAACTCGGCCTGACGCAGACCGATGTGCAGTGGGTGGCGACCGCGTATCCGCTGACGCTGGCCAGTTCGCTGCTGGGGGCGGGGCAGCTGGCCGACGCCAGGGGACGGCGTTGGGCGCTGCTCACCGGGGTGGCGGTGTTCACCGCGGCGTCGGCGTGCTGTGCGCTGTCGGCCGGCGGAGTGATGCTGGTCGGTTTCCGCGGTCTGCAGGGCGCCGGCGCCGCCTTCATCCTGCCCGCGTCCTTGGCCGTGATGGCGCACGACCTGCCGCCCAGGATGCGCACGGCCACGTTCGGCGCGGCGACCGCCGCACTGGGCTGTGCGCTGGCCTTCGGACCCGTGATCTCCGGTGTGGTGACGCAGCATCTGGGATGGGAATGGCTTTTCCTCATCAACGTCCCGCTCGGAGCGGCCACTTTCGTCGTCGGCGCCGTGGCCGTTCCCGGCCGCCGCAAAGGCCCTGTTCCGCGCACGTCGGCAGCCGTGCCGAACCGCACCGTCGCGTTGGCGTGTATTTCCCTGGCCGCTTTCGTCTACTGCCTGATCCAGGGGCCGGCCTACGGATTCTCCGAACCGCCCGTCGTCCTTTGCGCGGTGATTTCCACGGCGGGCGCGCTCGCCCTGTGCCGTGGCGGACTTTGCCGCCATCCGGCCCTGGGGGAACTGCTACGGCAACGGGCCTACAGCGGTGGGCTTGTCACCCAACTCCTGTGGGGCCTTGGTGTGAGCGGTGTCTATTTCTACACCTGCCAGTTTCTGCAGAGCGGTTTGCGGCTCAGTCCGACGCAGGCGGGCCTGACCTTCACTCCCGTCTTCTCGGCGCTCTTCCTCACGGCGCCGTTCGTCACGGCGATGGCGAGACGGTGGGGAGAGGCCCGGATCTCCGCCGCGGGTCTGCTCCTGGTCGCCGTGGGGCTGCTGCTGCTCGCGCTGGGCAGCGGACACGGCGGGCTGGCCGGTCTGATTCCCGGCCTGGCGGTCGTCGGCGTGGGCTCCTCGCTGGCCATCCCCCTCACCACGCGGGCCCTGGAGTCCTCCCCCGGTCACCTCTCCGGCCTCGCGGCCGGCCTGTTCAGTGCCGCCCGTGAGCTTTCCGGAGTGTTCGGCATCGTGCTCGTGGGGGTCGTGGTGACGTTCGTACAGCGTGTGTGCCTGTCCCGGCGGGTGCCCCGTCCCGACGCCCTGCTCACCGGGTACCAGGCCGGGCTGTGTGTCGCCGCGCTCCTCGTGGGAGCCGGGGCCCCCGTCGCCGTATGGGCCCTGCGCCGGCGGGAACCGGACCGGAACGCCCGCCGCCGGGTCCTGGACGCACCATCGGACTCCCCACGGTGACGCGGGGTCAGACGCCGTTGTCGCGCCGCTCCTCCACCGGCTCGCGGTCACCGTCCCGCGCCGGCGGGTTCCTCGGCCGGCCGATCACTCCGGTGCCGGTCGATCCGCAATCCACGCTCTGCGCGATGCCGAGGAGGAGCGAGAAGAGACGCACATAGCTCTCGTCGACGTCCGCGAAGGCGGCGACCGGGGGCGCGTCCACGATGAGAACGCCGACCGGCCGGTCTCCCGCGTGTACGGGAGCGATGATCGACGACCGGTAGCCGTCCCCCAGATTGATCATCGGGTATCCGCACGTGGCGTGGGTGTCGTCGATCTTGATCGTCGTCTTGCGTCCGAGAGCCCACAGCAGGTCCCTGCCGTCCGGATCGTCCGCGCTGTATTCCTCGGGCGCCTGGCTCACGTCACCGTACTGCCCCCGTCGGTGCAGACGCCGGCCCTGCCCGTTCAGAGCGTAGAAGGCGCATCTGGTGCTGGGCCCGACGGTCGTCGCCATCAGGGCGGTGATCCAGTCCACCGTCTGGACCCTCAACTCACCGGCGCCCTCCGGTTCCTGGGCGAGCCGTGCCACGTTCTCCACGATGACGCAGAGGTTCTCGCTGAGCGCCAGAACCTCCGCGTTCGCGAGCGCCGCCTTCGAGCGGAGGGCCACATAGGCGGCCAGACTGGAGAAGGTCGCCCCCACCGCGATGAAGGTGATCTGCACGACTCCGGCCACATGACTGATCACGGAGCCCAGCACGAAGGAAACACCGGGAAACAGCGCCGCCGCGGAGGTGACGAGCAGACGCCGGTTTCTGGAACGTCGTTGGACCATGGCTGCCTCGATACCGACTTCTGTTCGACCACAGGAGATCGCAGTGGATGGGCAGCGCACTGACGGATGATCCCAGTGACTCCGACAAGGGCGGGTGCACACAAGGGCACCGGGCGAGGATCATCCGAACGGATTACTGAACTCGCATGCGTGATGCCGCCGAAGTCACGGCGAGCCGTCACGGCTGTGCGGAGGCACTCCGCGTGCGCCCTCGAAGATCGCGCCCTTCAGCTTCGCACCCGACAGCTTCGCCCCGGTCAAGTCCGCGTTCGTCAGGTCCGCGTCCCTCAGGTCCGCACCGCGCAGGTCGGCGCCGGCCAGGTTCGCGCCGGTAAGGTCCGCGTCGATCAGGACCACCCCGCGCAGGTCCGCGGTGCTCAGGTTCGCGTCGATCAGAGAGGCGCGGGTCAGGTCGGCGCTCGTGTCGGCCGCGCTGGTCTCGCTGGTTTCCTCGGCCCTGCTCAGGTGGGCTTTGTGAAGGTTCGCTCCACCGAGGTCCGCGCCGGTCATGACGGCCGCGCCCAGACGCGCGCCGGTCAGAGTGGCGCCTCCGAGAAACGCTTGCCGGAGGTCTGTGTCCTGAAGGTTCACCTCGGACATGTTCGCATCGTCGAGGGACGCGCCGAAGAGGTCGAAATTCTCCAGGCCCGCGCGTCGGAGGTCCGCGCCGGTGAAGTTCGCGAAGCGGAAGTTGCCGCGCCTGGGGATGCCGCCGTCCGTGAGGCCCACTTCGCGGTCCAGGCCGTCCAGATCGACGCCGCTCAGATCAACGCGGTAGAGCGGCTTCCCGTCCTGGGTCTCCTCCCGGTCGGCGGACCGGTTGCCCAGCACCCCGATCACAGCCGCCACGTCCGTAGGGGGTCTGTACTCCCCTGCCGGCTTGAAGCCACCGGCCGGGACGGGAGCGTGCTGACGTACGAACGCGGACAGCACCGAGACGACGGTGCGCTGGTCCCGGGAGGAGTCCTGCATGATGCGTTGCAGGGCGTAGATCCCCCCTAGGCGAACATCCAGCGATGCCGATCCCAGGTTGGTGATCGCGGCGTTGAACCGGGTGGTGATCTGCCCCTGCTCGGAGATCTGCAGATCCTTGTCGGTCTGCCCCACCGACATCCACGTGAACAGCAGGGCGACGAGTGCGGCCAGTCCCGGCAGCGTGGACGCCGCGAGCGCCACCCACGTCAGCCGGCTGATACCGGCGTCGCCGCCCGGCCCGATCGGGCGGCCCCGTTGCCGCCGAGGATCCCTGGCGCTCCGTCGGCGTGCGATCCGGCGGAGCTGTGCGGCGGCAGACGGCTCGGTCATCCACTCATGACATACCAGGGAACAGTGCCCGTTTCTCCGCCACGCTGTCGTTGCACTCGGTAGGGCTCAGGGGGGTCACAGCCCCAGGGAGATCGCGAGGCGGGTGAGCTCGGCGGTGGTGTTGATGTTGAGCTTGGCGCGGATGCGTCGGAGATAGGCGTCGACCGTGTGCTTGGACAGTCC